>NZ_FXWU01000006.1:0-432430 GCF_900184205.1 Pseudomonas sp. LAIL14HWK12:I10
GACGGGCTGGTGTCCGACGTGAGTGCCGAAACCGGCATGCGCGCGGCGTACCAGCAGTGGAAAAAGATGATGTCGGCGTGAGCGTGGAGAACCCTATGAACCTGCAATTGCTGCAAGAAGTCACCGCCTTCATCTGGCAGGAAGGCGACATGCTCGACCACGGCGAGTACGACACCTGGCTCGGCCAATGGACCGAAAAAGGCACGTACATCATTCCCATCGACCCGCGCGAGAGTGACTACGAAAACACCCTCAACTACGCCTACGACGACCACCACATGCGTGGCCTGCGCGTGCAGCGGTTGATCGGCGGCGAGTCGATTTCCACCAGCCCGCAACCACGCACCGTGCGCACGATTTCGCGCTTCCGGGTGCTGGGCGACGACGGCGTCAACGTGACCGTGCGCTGCGCACAGAACGTGCGCGAGTTCCGCAAAGAGAGCCTCAAGCACTACAGCGCCGACCTGACCTACACCCTGGTGCGGGCGCAAGGCAGCTTCAAGATCCACCGCAAGGTGATCAGCCTGATCAACAGTGACGATACCCTCGCCGGTATCGGCTACATCCTCTAGGGCCACGACCATGAGCGAACAACTGCTCGATGTGATCGTGCAAGCCCGCGAAGTGCAAGGCGGCGACGTGGTCGTACTGGAGCTGGCCGCGGTCGACGGCCAGGCCCTGCCGCGCTTTGCGGCAGGCGCCCACGTCGACCTGCACCTGGCGCCCGACCTGGTGCGGCAGTATTCGCTGTGCGGCGACCCCGCGCATGCCAATGTCTACCGCCTGGGCGTGCTCAAGGACAGCCAGTCCCGTGGCGGCTCGGTGGCGGTGCACGAGCAGCTGCAGCCCGGCACGCCAATGCGCATCAGCGCGCCGCGCAACCTGTTCCCACTGGCCAGCGACGCCACGCGCTCGATCTTGCTGGGCGGTGGCATCGGCATCACCCCGATGATCGCCATGGCCCATGCCCTGCATGCCCAAGGTAAGCCGTTCGAGCTGCATTACCGCGGCCGCTCACGCAGCCGCTGCGCGTTCGTCGACGAACTGCTCGGCGCACCGTTCGCGGCCAGCGTGTTCACCCACTTCAGCGATGAAGGCCCTGAGCAGCACCTGGACCTGGCCCAGGTGCTGGGCCCCGCCATGCCTGGCGTGCACCTGTACACCTGCGGCCCAGCGGGCTTCATGGATTGGGTGATCGCGGGGGCGCGCCAGCAAGGCTACGACGACACACACATCCACCACGAGTACTTCCAGGCCGAGGTCGACACCTCGGGCGGCAGTTTCGAAGTGGTCGCCGCACGCAGCGGCAAGACCGTGCAGGTGCAGGAAGGCCAGCCCCTGACCGCCGCCCTGCGCAGTATCGGGATCAAGGTCGAGGTGTCCTGCGAGCAAGGTGTGTGCGGCACCTGCCTGTGCGACGTGCTCGAAGGCGAACCCGACCACCGTGACCACTACCTGACCGAAGAGGAGAAACACACCAACGAGCAGATCGTACTGTGCTGTTCCCGGGCGCGCGGCAAGCGCCTGGTGCTGGATATCTGAAAAACAAAAACAAAAACAATACGTGACAGACAAGCGGGCGCAAGACCTGCAGCCCTTCTGCCCAGTTGCTCGACTGCCCAGGACTTGTACTGATCACACTTCCAGGATTACCCCATGGAACTCAAATGGCCGTTGCGTGCGAAACCGTTTTGCTTGTGTGTGGGCGCCGCATTACCCCTGACGTGCTTGGCCGATGTGGTGGATGACAGCCACCTCTCGCTCAATTTCAGAAACCTCTACCTGAACCGTAACTTCACCAACCCCAGCGCGCCGGTGTCCAAGGTCGGCAACTGGTCGCAGGGCTTCGACCTGCAGTTCGAATCCGGTTACACCGATACCCCCGTGGCGCTCGGTCTCGACCTCAACGGCCAATACGCCGTGCGCCTGGACTCCACCGGCAACGATGGCTCGCTGCCCTTCAGCAAGCACCGCCAGCAGGCCGCCGACGACTACAGCCGCGGCGGTGCGACCCTGAAGGTCAAGTACGCCAATACCAGGGTACTGATCGGCGATCAGAAACCTTTCTACCCCGTCGCCTCCAACGACCCCAGCCGGCAGCTCGACACCATTTACCAGGGCGCGGTGATCGAATCACGCGACATCGACAACCTGACCCTGGTTGGCGGGCGCTTCTGGTCCATCGTCACCCGCGAGTCGTCCAACCATGAGCGCCTCTACCGCTTCGGCACCCGCGACGACCTGGACAGTGATGGCCTGGACTTCGCCGGCGCCACCTACGCCCTGACCCCAGACCTGCAAGCCAGTTACTTCCATGGTGTGCTCAACGACATCTACAAGCAGGACTACGGCGGCATCAAGCACGCCCTGAAGTTCGCCGACGGCTACCAGTTGAAAACCGACGTGGGGTACTTCAACAACCGTGAAGACGGTGCCGCACGCAGCGGCGCCGTGGACAACCGCGCCTACTTCGGCCTGGTCACCCTGGAAAAAAGCGGGCACATGCTGGGCCTGAGCTACCAGCGCATGACCGGCGATACCGTGTTCCCGACGTTGAACGGCTACGTGCCGCAGCTGTGGCTGCCGAACTGGGCGGGCCTGCCGTTCATTCGCCCGGATGAACGCAGCTGGTCGGTGCGTTATGGCTACAACTTCGCCGCCATGGGCCTGCCCGGGCTGAAGCTGTTCACCCGCTACATCAAAGGCACCGACATCGACCGCGGCCCGGGCCTTGCAAGGGACCAGGAAAGCGAGCGCGACATCATGCTCAGCTACGTGATCCAGAGCGGCCCGCTCAAGGACCTGGCCTTCGACCTGAAGAACATGCGTACCCAACAGCAGTACGGCAACGACTACAACGAGTATCGCCTGATCACTTCCTACACCTGGAAGTTCTGGTGACCGGCCCGCATGGAGATGGCTCATGAGTAACCTGAACACCAGCATCACCCGCGATACCGACCCGCGCACCATGCGCCGCATTGTCATCGCCTCGGTCCTGGGCAATGCCCTGGAATGGTATGACTTCTTCCTCTACGGCACGGCCGCAGCACTGATTTTCGCCCCGCTGTTCTTCCCCGCCGGCACCGACCCGGTGCTTGGCACCATGGCCTCGTTTGCCGGTTTCGCCGTGGGCTTTCTGGCACGCCCGCTGGGTGGCCTGATCTTTGGCCATATCGGCGACAAGGCCGGGCGCAAGAAGGCCTTGGTGATGACCCTGGCGATCATGGGTGCGGCAACCTTCGCCATGGGCCTGCTGCCAACCTTCGAACAGGTCGGCTACCTGGCCCCCGCCTGCCTGGTGATCCTGCGCGTGCTGCAAGGCGTTGCCTCGGGCGGCGAATGGGGCGGCGGCGTGCTGCTGCTGAGCGAGAACGCACCCAAGGACCGCGTCGGCTTCTATGCGGCCTGGAGCCAGCTGGGTGTTTCCGGCGGGTTCGTACTGTCTGCCGCTGCGTTCTACCTGGTGCAGATGCTGCCCGTCGAAGACATGATGAGCTGGGGCTGGCGGGTGCCATTTTTGGCCAGCATCCTGATCTTTGGCGTAGGGGTGTACATCCGCCGTCGCCTGCCAGAGAGCAAAGCCTTCGTCGAGGAACAGGCCCAGCAGGACAAGCCCGAGCACATGCCGGCCATGGAAGTGCTGCGCAACCACCCCAAGGCCCTGCTGCAGGCCATGGGTATCCGCATTGCCGAAAACGGCAGCGCCTACCTGTTCCTCGCCTTCACCATCGCCTACGCCAAGTTCACCGGCCTGGATACGCAACTGGTGCTGGCCAGCGTGATGGTGGCGATGATCGTCGAGGCCGGCACCATCGTGTTCTGGGGTTGGCTGTCGGACATCATTGGCCGGCGGGTGGTGTATGCCATCGGCTCGGTCGGTTTGATGGTGCTGGCGTTCCCGTTCTTCTGGATGCTCGATACCCACTCACCGGTGTGGGTGTACCTGGCGGCGTTGCTGGGCATGGCCTTCTGTCACGGCGCGATGATCGGCACCCAGCCGGCGCTGATGGGTGAGCTGTTCCCGGCCAAGGTGCGCTATTCGGGGCTGGCGATGGGGCACGAGATCGCCTCGATCTTCTCCGGCGGCCTGGCGCCACTGGCGGCAACGGCGCTGTTCAGCATTTACAAGGATGCCTGGCCGGTGTCGGTGATGCTCGTGGTGATGGGCGCGATCACCACCCTGGCGGTGATTTCCATCAAGCCACAAGCCTCTGCAGACAATAACTGACCGCGTGTTCAGCCCCTTCGCAGGAGCGGCCTTGGGCTGCGAAGGGGCCATCAGGCTGTCCCCATCAGGGCTGTCCCCTCAGGAACTTGCAAGCATGAATACCCTGACCGAAGCGCAACACCTCAAGCACACCCAAAAACGTTACGTGTACGAATGGTATGTGGTCATCCTGTGCATGGTGGCCTACATCTTCTCGTTCGTTGACCGGCAGATTCTGGCCCTGATGATCGAGCCGATAAAAGCCGACCTGCAGCTGAGCGACACCCAGTTCAGCCTGCTGCACGGCCTGGCGTTTTCGCTGTTCTACGCCTTCATGGGCATGCCCATCGCCTACCTGGCCGACCGCTTTTCGCGGCCACGCATCATCGCGGTCGGGGTGATTTTCTGGAGCTTCGCCACCGCCGCTTGCGGCCTGAGCAAGAACTTCACGCAGATGTTCCTTGCCCGTATCGGCGTGGGCGTCGGCGAAGCGGCCCTGTCGCCTTCGGCCTACTCGATGTTCAGCGACCTGTTCCCGAAGGAAAAGCTCGGCCGTGCAGTGGGCATCTACTCCATCGGCTCGTTCGTCGGTGGCGGCATTGCCTTTCTGGTCGGCGGCTACGTGATCACCTTGCTCAAGGACGCACAGACCATCGAGGTGGCCTTCCTTGGCGCCATGAAGGCCTGGCAACTGGCGTTCTTCATCGTCGGCCTGCCTGGGGTGCTCGTGGGCCTGCTGATCTGGCTGACCGTGCGCAACCCCGAGCGCAAGGGCGCGCAGTTGGACGCCGACGGTAATGTGCGCAAGGTGAAGCTCACCGACGGCCTGCGCTTCATCGGCCGTCACCGGGCCACGTTCAGCTGCCACTACCTGGGCTTCTCGTTCTATGCCATGGCGCTGTTCTGCATGATGAGCTGGACACCGGCGCTGTACATCCGCAAGTTCGGCATGAGCCCCGAGCAAGCCGGCTTCATGCTCGGCACCATCCTGCTGCTGGCCAACACCACGGGCGTGGTGTTCGGCGGTTGGCTGACCGACCACCTTGCCAAGCGCGGCCGCAGCGATGCGGCCATGCGTACCGGGGTCATCGGCGCGCTGGGCATGATCGTGCCGGCCGTGCTGTATTCGCAGGTGGACCAACTGTGGCTGTCGGTGACCCTGCTGGTACCGGCCATGTTCTTCGCCTCGTTCCCCATGCCGGCGTCCACTGCGGCCATACAGATCCTCTCGCCGAACCAGGTGCGTGCGCAGGTATCGGCGGTGTTCCTGCTGATCAGTAACCTGCTGGGCCTGGGCTTGGGCACCACGCTGGTGGCGCTGATCACCGACCGCTACTTCGGCGTACCGGCTGCGGTCGGTTCTTCGATGTCGATTGTCAGCTTCGTCGCGTCGTTGCTGGCCATCGTGTTGCTGGCTAAAGGCTGCAAGTGCTTCCGCCACAGCATGCAGCGTGAGCACCCCGTCGCGGCCTGAAGTGTTGGCCACATAGGCCAGCATGACCCGATTGTAGTCGGGGGCACTGGGTGGCAGGCTCGGCATTTTCAGCGCCTATCAGATCGAGCGCCGCCCGCGCGGCGCTCGTTATCCGCCCCACCTCCAAGCCTAAGGCAAGCACCTGGCCGCCTTCACCCTGTCTGCCGACAAGCACATAGCAGCCCACTCCCCCAATATTCCGTGTAAACGCAAAAAAGCCCAGACCCTCCCCGCACGGAAAGGCCCAGGCATAAACGGTGAATACTGTGGAGGCTGGCGTGTGGAGGAGCAGCCTTGCGCTGCGAAGAGGCCGGTGACAGCAGCGGAGATTTACTGTGTTTTCACCGGCCTCTTCACAGCACAAGGCTGCTCCTACACGGGTTGAGCGTCAGCCGAGCGCCACCTTCAAACGCAAGACAACACTTTCTTTTCCCACACCACATGTGGCACACAAAAAAGCCCGGACCCTCCCCGCACGGAAAGGCCCAGGCATAAAACGTGAAACCTGTGGAGGCTGGCGTGGAGCAGCCTTGCGCTGCGAAGAGGCCGGTGACAGCAGCGTAGATTTACTGTGTTTTCACCGGCCTCTTCGCAGCACAAGGCTGCTCCTACACGGGTTGAGCGTCAGCCCAGCGCCACCTCCAAACGCAAGACAACACTTTCTTTTCCCACACCACATGTGGCACACAAAAAAGCCCGGACCCTCCCCGCACGGAAAGGCCCAGGCATAAACGGTGAAACCTGTGGAGGCTGGCGTGTGGGGGAGCAGCCTTACGCTGCGAAGAGGCCGGTGACAGCAGCGGAGATTTACTGTGTTTTCACCGGCCTCTTCGCAGCACAAGGCTGCTCCTACAAAGGTTGAGCTTTAGCCGTCTTGCAACGCACGCGGGCGATGGCTGCGGGTTTCGGCCTCAGGCGCCTGCGCAGCCTGCAACGTGAAGTCGAAGGCCAACTCGGCGAAACGCTCCCCTTGCACACCCCGATCATGCGCCGCCGCCGCATCCTCGACAAAGCGCAGGTCACCGATCAGACCATCACGGGTGGCATAGGCAAAGTCATCCCACAGGTATTGGTCACCGGCGAAGTTGATCTGCGTGGTCAGGTGGCGATGCCCCGGCGCGGAGATGAAGAAGTGCACGTGCGCCGGGCGCTGGCCGTGGCGGCCAAGCAAGTCCAGGCACTCCTGAGTTGGCCCCTGCGGGTCGCAACCATAACCGGACGGCACGATGGAGCGGGCGCGGTAGCGGCCCTCTGCGTCAGTCATGATGCGTCGGCGCAGGTTGTACTCGGACTGGGTCGAATCGAAGTACGAATAGGTGCCCTGGGTGTTGGCGTGCCAGAGATCGACGGTAGCGCCTGCCAGCGGCTTGCCGTCGGCGCCGAATACCTGGCCTTGAAGGAACATCACTACGCCGGGGTCGGTGCCATCGTCCATGCGTGCTTCGCCTTGGCTAAGCGGCGCGCCTGCAACGTACAGCGGGCCTTCAATGGTGCGCGGGGTACCGCCGGTCAGGCCCGCTTCGGCATCCTTGGCGTCTTGCAGCAGGTCGATGAAGTGCTCGATCCCCAGGCCCGCTGCCAGCAGGCCCGCCTCGTTACGGCCGCCCAGGCGGTTGAGGTAGTCGACGGCATGCCAGAACTCGTCCTCGCTCACTTCCAGGTCTTCGATCAGACGGGCAGTGTCCTGCAGCACGCGCAGGATGATCTGCTTGAAACGCGGGTTACCCTCGGCGTGCCCAAGGCCTGCGACTTCTTCGAAAAACGACTGGATCTCGGCAGTGTGGGAAATTTTCACGGTCATTTTGCTTACCTCATCTTGTTCTTGTCAGGTAGTCAGGGACGAATCAGCGGTCGTCACTGTGGATCGACGACGGGTGGCGGCACAAGCCGTCCACCTCGATCTCCATGTACGGGAACAGCGGCAGTTGCATCAGGGTGTCGTGCAGGGCCTCGACGCTTGCCACATCGAACACGCTGTAGTTGGCGTAGTGCCCGGCAATGCGCCACAGGTGGCGCCAGGTACCTTCTTGTTGAAGGCGCTGGGCCAGTTCCTTTTCATCGGCCTTGAGCTTGGCGGCCTTGGCCGGGTCCATGTCGACCGGCAGTTTCACGGTCATCTTCACGTGGAACAGCATGCGGGTTCTCCTTAAGGCGTTGAATGTACAGTTCAGCGGCGGGCGAAGCGCGCCAGGCGCTGCTCGTCCAGGGTCAGGCCAAGGCCTGGCGTGCGTGGAATGTGCAGCTGGAAGTCGTGGTACTGCGGCGGCTCGTTGACGATCTCTTCGGTCAGCAGCAGCGGCCCGAACAGCTCGGTGCCCCAGGTCAGCTGGCGCAAGGTGAGGAACGCGTGGGCCGAAGCCAGGGTGCCGATCGAGCCTTCAAGCATGGTCCCGCCGTACAGGGCGATACCGGCCGCTTCGGCGATTTGCGCTGTGCGCAGCACTGCACGTGGGCCGCCGTTCTTGGCGATTTTCAGAGCGAAGATGCTGGCCGCACCGTCGGCGGCCAGGCTGAAGGCGTCTTCGACGCTTTCGATCGATTCGTCGGCCATGATCGGCGCTGGGCTGCGCTGGTTGAGACGCACCTGGCCGCCGCGGTTGATCCGCGAAATGGGCTGTTCGATGAGGTCAATACCGTTGTCGCCGAGCACCTGGCAGGCGCGCAGGGCCTGGGACTCGTCCCAGTACTGGTTGACGTCGACCCGCACGCTGGCGCTGTCACCCAGCTCGCGCTTGATCGCCACCACGTGCTTGAGGTCCTGCTCCACCGGGTTGGCGCCGATCTTCAGCTTGAACACACGGTGGCGACGGATCTCCAGCATGTGCTGGGCTTCGGCGATATCACGGGCGGTATCGCCGCTGGCCAGCGTCCAGGCCACTTCCAGGCTGTCGCGTACTCGGCCGCCCAGCAGTTCGCTGACCGGCAGGCCCAGGCGCTTGCCCTGGGCATCGAGCAAGGCGCTTTCGAGCCCCGACTTAGCAAAGGTGTTGCCCTTGGCCAGCTTGTCCAGCTTGAGCATGGCGGCGTTGATGTTGTCAGCCGGCAGGCCGATCAGCGCCGGTGCCAAGTGTGCGTCGATATTGGCCTTGATGCCCTCGGGGCTTTCGTAGCCGTAGGTCAGGCCACCGATGGTGGTTGCCTCGCCGATACCTTCGACGCCGTCGCTGCAACGCACGCGCAATACCACCAGGGTTTGCTGCTGCATAGTGTGCATGGCCAGCTTGTGCGGGCGAATGGTCGGCAGGTCGACGATAATTGCATCTATACGTTCAATCAGGGTGTTTGTCATTGTTGCCAGGTCCCGTCAGATCGGACCGCAGATGGCAGACCCGATAGTTGCACTTACTTGATTGATCAAGCATTGCGCGAGACCCTGATACCCGTCCAATATCAAATGAATCTCCCACCATACCCTGGAGGTCTGATGGAACTGCGCCACCTTCGCTACTTCAAGGTGCTGGCCGAAACGCTGAACTTCACCCGTGCCGCTGAGCTGCTGCATATCGCCCAGCCGCCGCTAAGCCGGCAGATCAGCCAGCTCGAGGAGCAGCTCGGCACGCTGCTGGTGCTGCGTGAGCGCCCGCTGCGCCTGACCGAAGCCGGGCGGTTCTTCTATGAACAGACCTGCACCCTGCTCCAGCAACTGGAAAACATCAGCGACAACACCCGCCGTATCGGCCACGGGCAACGCCAGTGGCTGGGCATCGGTTTTGCTCCCTCGACCTTGTACACCGTGCTGCCAGCGCTGATCCGCGAACTGCGCCAGGACAACGAGCTGGAACTGGGGTTGAGCGAAATGACCACGCTGCAGCAGGTCGAGGCACTCAAGAGTGGCCGCATCGACATCGCCTTCGGCCGTATTCGTATCGATGACTCGGCCATCCTCCAGCAGGTGCTGTGCGAAGACCCCTTGGTCGCGGTATTGCCCAAGGGCCACCCGATGGCAGGCACCCCACTGACCCTCGCGCAACTGGCCAAGGAGCCGTTCATTCTGTACCCGGCCAACCCCAGGCCCAGCTATGCCGACCATGTGCTGGCCCTGTTCGCCCACCACGGCATGACCCTGAAGATCAGCCAGTGGGCCAACGAACTGCAAACGGCCATCGGCCTGGTGGCCGTCGGGCTCGGCGTGACCCTGGTGCCGGCGTCGGTGCAACAGCAGCACCGCACGGATATCGAGTATGTCAGCTTGCTGGACACCAGCGCCGTCAGCCCGATCATCCTAAGCCGTCGCAAGGGCGATGTGAGCCCGATCGTGCAACGGTGCCTGGCGTTGATTGCACAACAGGCGACGTGATGGGCTGCGCTGTCACATCGAGAGCGACCAGTGGGAGCACCAACACCACCGTGATTTACATTAACTGGCCAAGCTTGGAGCCCTTTCCGACCGGTCCGGCGCCCCGGCACGGCCACTCTTACAAGAGCCAGCAGCCCCCTGGCAATCCCCACCAGCACAGGAACAACGCATGATTCACGGCAAAACGCTAGACGCTTGGTACGCCTCTCACCCGCGGGTCGAGGACTTGGTCGCGCTGCGCGAAACCTGCTGGTTCAACCCTGGCATCGTGCCCACCGCACAAGCCCTGGGCGACGTCGGCCTCACTGCCACCGACGTCAGCGCAGCCAGTGCCCGGCTGCAGCGGTTTGCACCGTACCTGGCCGAGGTGTTCCCCGACACCGCCGCGTCTGGCGGCATCATCGAGTCGCCGATTCGCCCGCTGCCTGCCCTGCAGCACACCTTGCTGCAAGAGGCTGGTCTTGCCCAAGGCGGTGCGCTGTGGCTCAAGGCCGACAGCGAGCTGCCGATTTCCGGCTCGATCAAGGCCCGCGGCGGCATCCACGAAGTGCTCAAGCATGCCGAAGACTTGGCCCTGGCGGCCGGGCTGATCACCCTGGACAGCGATTACCGAGTACTGGCCAGCGATGACGCCCGGCAATTTTTCAGCCAGTACAAGGTAGCGGTTGGCTCGACCGGCAACCTCGGGCTGTCGATCGGCATCATGAGCGCGCGGCTGGGTTTCCAGGCCACGGTGCACATGTCGTCAGATGCGCGGCAGTGGAAAAAGGACAAGCTGCGCGCCAACGGCGTGAGCGTGATCGAATACCCCTCCGACTACAGCGTTGCGGTGGAACAAGGCCGCCAGCAAGCAGCAGCGGACCCTACTTGCTACTTCGTCGATGATGAAAACTCGCCTCACCTGTTCCTCGGTTATGCCGTGGCTGCCGAACGCTTGCAGGGCCAGTTCAAGGCCGCCGGCATCAAGGTCGATGCCGAGCACCCGCTGTTCGTCTACCTGCCCTGCGGCGTGGGTGGCGGGCCTGGCGGGGTGGCGTTCGGCTTGAAGCTGCTGTTTGGTGATCACGTGCACTGCGTCTTCGCCGAACCCACCCATTCGCCCTGCATGTTCCTTGGCGTGTACACCGGGCTGCATGACGAAACCAGCGTGCAGGACTTCGGCATCGACAACGCCACCGCAGCCGATGGCCTGGCGGTAGGCCGCCCTTCCGGCTTTGTCGGCAAGGCCATGCAGCGCCTGCTCGATGGCTACTACACGGTCACGGACGAGCGGCTGTACCAATTGCTGGTGCTGGCCCATGACCTGGAGCAGGTACGCCTCGAGCCCTCGGCGCTGGCTGGCATGCCTGGCATGGTGCAGGTACTGCAAGCAACGCAGTACCTGGCGCGCATGGGGCTGAAGGCGCAGCACATGGCCAACGCCACCCACTTGGTGTGGGGCACCGGTGGCAGCATGGTGCCGGATGACGAATATGCCGCCTACCTGGCCAAGGGGCGTTAGGCCTTGCGCCGACGATAAGCCACAAGCAGAAAGACAAACCACAACGGCATCACGCACAGGGCCATCCGCGTATCCGGCTCAAGGGCCAGAAGCAAAAGCACGAAGCCGAGGAAGCCCAGCGAGGTGACGGCCATCGGCACGCCACCCGGCAGCTTGAACTTCGACGCCTGGTGCGCGGCCGGGTTGTGCTTGCGGTAGGCGATGTACGCGGCGAGGATCATCGACCAGGTGAAGATCACCAGAATCGCCGAGATGGTCGAAATCAGCGTGAACACCGTCATCACCTCGGGGATGATAAACAGCAGGGCCAACCCGGCCAGCATGCACATCGCCGAAAACAGCAAACTGTGCACCGGCACGCTGAGGGCCGAAAGCCTGGCAAAGATGGCGGGTGCATTACGCCGCTCGGCCAGGCCAAACAGCATTCGGCAGCCGGAATAGACGCCGCTGTTGGCAGAGGATGCCGCCGACGTCAGCACCACGAAGTTGAGCATGCCGGCAGCGGCGGGAAAGCCGGCCAACAGGAACAGCTCGACGAAGGGGCTGCGGTTGGCCGGCACTTCTGCCCACGAGACCACGCTAATGATGCACACCAGCGCCAGGATGTAGAACAGCAGGATGCGTAAAGGAATGGTGTTGATGGCCTTGGGCAGCGAACGGTGCGGGTTCTTTGCCTCGGCGGCGGTGGTACCGATCAGCTCGGTGCCAGCGAAGGAAAACACGGCAATCTGGAAGCCTGCGAAAAACCCACTGATGCCATGGGGCAGCACCGCGCCGGGCGCCACCACGTTGGACAGCGAGGCCACCACGCCATTGGGTGACACATAGGCAGTGGCGATCATCACCGCTGCGGTGATGATCAGCGTGACGATGGCCACGATCTTGATGATCCCGAACCAGAACTCCACTTCGCCGAAGATCCGCACCGCCAACATGTTCAGCCCAAGCAGCACGAACAGGGTGAAGAACGCCGGTATCCACGCGGGCACATCCGCATACCAGTACTGGAAGAACCCCGCCACGACCACCACGTCGCCGACCACCGCCACGCTCCAGCTCAGCCAGTAGGACCAGCTCAGCACGAAGCCGGCGCGCGGGCCCAGGTAGTGGGCGACGATGTCGGCGAACGATTTGAAACGCAGGTCAGAAAGCAGCAGCTCGCCCATGGCACGCATGACGAAGAACACGAAAAAACCGAGGATCGCGTAGACCAGCAGAATGGAGGTACCGGACAGCGCGATGACCTTGCCCGAGCCCATGAACAAGCCGGTGCCGATGGCGCCACCAATGGAGATCAGCTGGATATGGCGGTTTTCCAGCGTGCGTTTGAGGTGCCCGTCTTGGGCTGAGTCTGTAGGTTTGCTTTGATCAAGGCTTGCGGACATGTCTTGCATGAGCGACCTCTTTTTATTGTGGGTATCAGGGCTTTCGAACAAGGCCCGCGCAGGGCCTTGCCGCGGTGTGCTATCGAACCGCGCCTTCGAACCCTTGCAGCGTGTTCACGGCATTGATGCCGATTTCATCGACCATGTAGCCGCCCTCCATCACGAACAGCGTCGGGATGCCTATGCGTGCGATCTCGGCGCCTAGGCGCAGGAAGTCTTCGCTGGTGAGCTTGAAGTGGCTGATCGGGTCGTCCTCGAAGGTATCGACGCCAAGCGACACGACAAGAAAGTCCGGCTGGTGCGCGACAACGCGCTTGAGCGCGTCCTGCAACGCCAACCGGTACTGCGCCCAGAGGGTGCCTTTGCCCAGCGGGTAGTTGGCATTGAAGCCCTCGCCGGCCCCCGCGCCCTGTTCGTGGGCATAGCCGGAGAAGTACGGGTAGGACACATGCGGATCACCGTGGATCGAGGCGAAAAACACATCGGGGCGGTCATAGAAAATGTTCTGCGTGCCGTTGCCGTGGTGGAAATCCACGTCCAGCACGGCCACGCGCCGTGCACCCTGGCTCAGGCAGCGTTCGGCGGCAATGGCGGCATTGTTGAGGTAGCAATAGCCGCCCATGTATTCGCGGGCAGCATGGTGCCCTGGGGGACGGCACAGGGCGAAGGCACTGGGCGCGCCATCGATTACACGCTGCATGCCGGTCAGTGCCACGTTGGCACTGCTGCGCACGGCTTCCCAGGTGCCGCCGGTAATCGGCGCGCCGGCGTCCATGGCGTAGAAGCCCAGTTTGCCATCGATGAAGCCCGGCTCCCGGTCGATAGCCAGGTCGCGCACCGGCCATACCAGCGGCAGCGCATCATGGGTCTTGCCGGTGGCGGTCCATTCTGCCCAGGCATTTTCCAGAAAGCTTACATAGCGCTCGCTGTGCGCCGCGACATAGCAGGCACGGTCGAACGATTGCTCGGCGATGACATCGCCCAGGCCTGTGGACTGCACACGCGCCAGCACGGTATCGGCACGCTGAGGGTTCTCGAATGACGGCGTGATGGCCCCGTCCTTGAGCTCGGAGCCATGGTGCAAGCGGTGTTTGTTGCTAAAGACTGTCAGCACGCGAATGTCCTTTTTCAAGGTGGTATCGGATAACCAATTTTCGCGACAGACCGCTGAAAATGCTTTGCTTTATGCTCAGCCAAACCGGATGCTTGAGCGAAACATTCACCCGGTAGCCCCATAATGAGCAAAGCCTTTGCTTACGAAGAACTGGACGAAGTAGACCGCGAACTGCTGCGCCTGCTGCAGGAGGACGGCACCTTGTCCAGCGCCGCCTTGGGCGAGCGCCTGTCGATGACCGTGACGCCCTGCTGGCGCAGGCGCAAACGCCTGGAGGAGCTGGGCCTGATCAAGGACTACCAGGCCAACCTGGACCGCAAGAAACTGGGTTATGACGTCATGGCCTTCGCCCAGGTGCGCTTCGGCAACCATTCGGCCGAAGCACCTGACGACTTCGAGCAGGTGATTCTGAAATTGCCGCAGGTATTGTCCTGCCACAAGGTCACGGGTGAGGCTGATTACGTATTGACGGTGCTGGCGACCGACCTGGAAAGCTATGGCCGTTTCGTCGAAGACGTGTTGCGGCGGCAACCTGGCATAGCGTCGATCCAGTCGAGCCTGGCCCTGCGGGAAATCAAGGCGGTTAGCCGGATACCGGTGAGGTAGGCGTTGGTTGCCTGACTTGGTTTTTGGGGCTTTTATGAGATCGGGCGCCGCACGCGCGGCGCTTCGCAGCACAAGGCTGCTCCTACATTTTTTCGGGCCAATTATTCCTGAGGCGGTCGCGCGCGCTGGTACAGGCGTTGCGAAACAACTGTAGGAGCAGCCTTGTGCTGCGAAGCGCCGCGCGTGCGGCGCTCGATCGCATAGGCGCCACAACACGAAAGCCCGGCTACCCTGGCAACCTATACCGCTCGGCAAAATACTGCCGGAAGAAATCCACCGCCACCCGCACCTTGGCCGAACTGGCCAGCGGCGAGGTGTACACGGCCCAGATATCGGCAGGCTGGTGATAGTCACTCAGGACTTGCACCAAGCGCCCATCCTGCAGGCTGTCGTGCACATCCCACCAGGAACGCAGCAATATCCCACGCCCGTCCAGGCACCACTGGTGGGCCACCTCGCCGTGGTTGCTCGACAAGCCCCCGGTCACCCGCACGCTCTCTTCGCCATCAGGGCCCACGAGCTGCCAGATACCAAACGGGTGGTCGCGCTCCTTGATCACCAAGCAGTCATGGCTGCCCAGGTCGGCCAGCACTTTCGGTGTGCCTTGCCGCGCCAGGTACGCAGGTGAAGCACAGAGCACTCGCCGGTTCTTGGCCAGCAACTTGGCGATCAGATTGGGCGCGATGGTATTGCCCACGCGGATGTCCAGGTCGACCCCCTCCTCGATCAGGTCCACCAGGCGGTCATGCACATCCAGCCGAATATCCAGACGCGGGTAGCGCTCGGCCAGTTCCGACAAGGCCGGGGCCACGAACCTGCGCCCCAGGCCCAAGCTGCTGGCGATGCGCAGTTGCCCTGCCGGTTCGCGGTGCTGGGCACTGATGTCATCGCCCATGCGCTGCACCGCATCGAAAATCTGCAGCGCCCACTGGTACACCCGCTCACCCTCTTCGCTGATCGTCACCCGCCGCGTGGTGCGGTGCAGCAAACGCACCTCCAGGTTTTGCTCGAGCACGCGAATGCGTTTGCTGATGTACGCCGCCGACATGCCCAGTTCGTCGGCCACGGCGGCAAAGCTGGCGCGCTTGGCCACCTGCAGAAAGATATTGAGGTCATCGAGGTTGGGCAGATTATTCACGTTTCGTGTTCCAAGAATCCATGAAAGGCTGGATTATCTCCGATTGAAGGCCTTATAGCATGGCTCGCACCTGTTCCCTAGCCAACGAGTGCGCCCCATGACCAAGACATTCAGAATCGCAGCCATCCCCGGTGACGGCATCGGCACCGAAGTGCTCCCCGAAGGCATTCGCGTGGTCGAGGCTGCTGCTCGCAAGCACGGCCTGGCCATCAGCTTCGAGTTCTTCGAGTGGGCCAGCTGCGATTACTACCTGGCCCACGGCAAGATGATGCCGGACGACTGGTTCGAGCAGCTCAAAGGCTTCGACGCCCTGTACTTCGGCGCAGTCGGCTGGCCCGACAAGGTCCCGGACCACATCTCGCTGTGGGGCTCGCTGCTCAAGTTCCGCCGCGACTTCGACCAGTACGTGAACATTCGCCCGGTGCGCCTGTTCCCGGGCGTGCCGTGCCCGCTGGCCGGCCGCGCACCCGGCGACATCGACTTCGTGGTGATCCGCGAGAACACCGAAGGCGAGTACTCGTCCATGGGCGGGCGCATGTTCGAAGGCACCGAAAACGAGATTGTGCTGCAAGAATCGGTGTTCACCCGCCGTGGGGTCGACCGCATCCTCAAATACGCCTTCGACGTGGCACAAACCCGCGCGCGCAAGCACGTCACCTCGGCCACCAAGTCCAACGGCATGGCCGTGAGCATGCCGTACTGGGACGAACGCACCGCAGCCATGGCTGCCAATTATCCGGAAATCAGCTGGGACAAGCAGCACATTGATATCCTCTGCGCCCGCTTCGTGCTGCAACCGGACCGCTTCGACGTGGTCGTGGCCTCTAACCTGTTCGGCGACATCCTTTCCGACCTCGGCCCGGCCTGCGCAGGCACCATCGGCATCGCCCCTTCGGCCAACCTCAACCCCGAACGCAAGTTCCCGTCCCTGTTCGAACCGGTACACGGCTCGGCGCCGGACATCTTCGGCAAGAACATCGCCAACCCGATCGCGATGATCTGGTCCGGAGCGCTGATGCTCGAATTCCTCGGCAACGACGGTGCCGACCCGCGCTACCGCGCCGCTCACGATGAGATCCTCAAGGCCATCGAGCAGGTTATCGCCGCAGGCAATACCACCCGCGACATGGGCGGGCACAAGTCCACCCAGGAGGTCGGCCGGGCCATCACTGCCCTGATCGAGGCCTGACGCCCAGGGCCGCGCCTACAACGCCAGGGTGTGCTCGACGGCACCCTGGCGCAACCAGTCGATAAACCGCGCAAACAGCTCCGACTGTGAATTGATCTCAAGCTTCAGGTACAAATTCTTGCGGTGCATGCGCACGGTCTCCGGCGAGATCCCCAACTCCACCGCCGTGGACTTCACCGAGTGCCCGCGCAAGATCATGTGCGCCACTTCACGCTCACGATCCGTAAGCACCTGGCAGCCAAAACTCTCGAACGCTGCCTGTACGCTGCCCCGTTCGGCCGAGGCCGTGGCAGGTTCAAGGTTGTAGCGGGCATAACGCACCAGCAGCTCGCGCACCATGGGCTCGACCGCCCGCAACAGGTCGATCTGCCCGCTGCTCAAACGCGTGCCACTGCACCCCTGAAACAAGCTGAACGAAAGCTTGCGGCCCTCGCTGAGGTCGACGATGTAGTAACTGTCTTCACTGCAGCCGGTGCCCAGGTAGTAGGCCTTGTAGTAGTCGCTGTCGAAGAAGTTGTCCGGGGCGATTTCCTGCAAGTGATAGAACCCTTCGGCCAAGCCACTCTGCACGGCCAGGCAAAAGGGATCGAGCAGGTAGCCCGCGCTGAAGTAACGCTCGAGCACCGCATCACGATGCACCTCGGGGATGCCCTGCTTGTACAGCAGGCGCGGTGCACGCCCCTGGCATTCGAGGCTGATCATCATCGACTCGACCTGCACCAGTTGGCTGATCGCAGCCGCCACGTAGCTCAGGGCATCGCCTGATTCACAGTGGGCGAGCGCACGCTGCAGCGCTGCATGCCAGTGCTGCAGCGCCCCCAGCGAGAGGGTGAGCGGAGTGTCGGAAGTGGCCTGGGTCATGCCCGGCAGTCTAGCCTGCCAGGCACGCCCACGCACAGCCCTTTGCGCCAGGCTCATCGCCCTTGGTACAGCCCTTGCGCGGTCAGTTCGCGCGCCGTTTCGATGATGCACTGGCGCAGGGTTTCGACGATCTCGTCGACTTGCGCATGCGTGATGATCAACGGCGGCGACATCACGTTCAGGTGCATGATCGGCCGCACCAGCAGCCCCTTGGCCTGGGCTTTGCTGTGGATGCGCTCACCGATGTTGACCGCATCAGGGAACAGCGCCTTGCTGGCTTTATCGGCAACGAACTCGACACAGGCCATCAGTTTCAGGCAACGCACATCCCCCACCAAAGGCAGGTCGCGCAAGGTTTGCAGCCGTTGCTCCAGGTAGCTGCCCACGTCCTTGACGTGCGCCAGCAACTGCTCGCGTTCGATGATTTCGATGTTCTTCAATGCCGCCGTGCAGCACACCGGGTGCCCGCTGTAGGTGAACCCGTGGGTGAAGCAGCGGCCCTTGCCCGGCTCGGCGATCACCTGCCAGATCCGCTCGGAGAAGATGCACGCGCCCAGCGGCAGGTAGGCCGAGGTCAGGCCTTTGGCGGTGGTGATGATGTCTGGCGTGACACCGAACAGTTCCTCGCTGGCGAAGAAGGTGCCCAGGCGACCGAACGAGGTCACCACCTCGTCGGCGACGAACAGGATGTCGTAGGTCTGGCACACCTGCCACATGCGCTCGAAGTAGCCCTTGGGCGGGATGATCACCCCGCCCGAGCCCATGATCGGCTCGGCGAAGAACGCCGCCACGTTGTCGGCGCCCAGGGAGAGGATCTTGTCCTCGAACTCGGCCACCAGGAAGTCGAGGAACTCGGCCTCGTCCATGTCGTCCGGGGCACGGTACGGGTTGGGGTTGGAGACATGGTGGATCAAGTCATGGGCGTAATCGAACTCTGGCACGCGGTCGGCAGCCTTGTTACCAATCGCCATGGTCAGGGTGGTGGAGCCGTGATAGGCGTTGTAGCGCGCGATCACGTGCTTCTTGTGCGGCTTGCCCCGGCAGTTCTGGTAGTACTGAATCAGCCGGTAGGCGGTATCGACGGCGGTAGAGCCACCGGTGGTGAGAAACACGTGGTCGAGGTCACCTGGCGCCAGTTGCGCGAGTTTCTGGCACAGCGCGATGGCGACGTCATTGGCCATGTCGGAGAACGGGTTGGAGTAGGCCAGCTTGCGCACCTGGTCGGCAATGGCCAGGGCCATCTCTTCACGGCCCAGGCCGATGTTGGTGCACCACATGCCGCCGACCGCATCGAGAAAACGGTTGCCGTGGGTATCGCGAATATAGGCGCCCTCACCTGCGACGATGTTCAGCGCACCTTGCTCGCGGTGCTCGTCGAACACATGGTAGCCGTGCATGTAGTGGGCCTTGTCGGCGTCCACCAGTGGGTCGTGGGCAATGGCGAATGCTTTGCTGGGTGTGGCCATGGGCAGCTCCTTGGCGGAAATCGGTTGGCAGTGTTCAGAAACCGGTCTTGACCGTGCTCCAGACCCGGGTGATGGCGCGCATGTCCTTGGGGCTCTGGGTCTTCTGGGCGAACAGGCGTTCGCGGGTCTGGGCATCGGGGTAGATCGCCGGGTCTTGGCGGATGTCGGCGTGCACCAGCGCCGTGGCAGCGGCATTGCTGTTGGCGTAGTGGATGAAGTCGGTGACCTTGGCCATGGTCTGCGGCTGCAGCAAAAACTCGATGAAGCGGTGAGCATTGGCCGCGTGCGGCGCGTCTTTGGGGATGTAGAGGTTGTCGAACCAGATCAGCGAGCCTTCCTTGGGGATGAAAAACGCCAGCTTGATGGCCTTTTCCGCTTCTATGGCACGGGCCTGGGCGGTGGCGTAGTCACCTGACCAGGTCAGGGCCAGGCAGACATCGCCGTTGGGCAGGCTGGTGAGGTAGTTGACCGAGTCGAACTTGCGAATGTACGGGCGAATGCCCATCAGCAGCTGCTCGGCAGCCTTGAGGTCGGCGGGCGCTGCGCTGCGGGGGTCCTTGCCCAGGTACTGCAGGGCCAGCGGGATCACCTCTGTCGGCGCGTCCATCAGGGTGACACCGCAGTCGGCGAAGCGCGAAACGATCTTGGGATCGAACAACATGGCCAGCGAGCCGATCGGTGCATCGGGCATGCGCGCGGTGATCTTGTCGACGTTGTAAGTGATCCCGGAGCTGCCCCAGGTATAGGGTGCCGAGTAGTTAAGGCCGGGGTCGTAACCTTGCAGGTTGCTCACCACCTGCTCATCCAGGTTGTGCCAGCTGGGCAGTTGCTGCTTGTCCAGCGGCTGGAACACGCCGGCCTGAATCAACGGGGGTACCAGGGAGGCGTTGAGCATTACCAGGTCGTAGCCGGAGCGGCCGGTGAGCAATTTGGTCTGGACGGTTTCGTAGCCATCGAAGGTGTCGTAGATGACCTTGATGCCGGTGGCCTTCTCGAAGTCGTCCAAGGTGGTTTCGCCGATGTAGTCGGTCCAGTTGTACAGCCTTAACGTGTTACCGCTGTCCCCCTCTACCGCCAGTGCCTGCGTCGCGGCCGACGCCAGCAACAGGCTGCCAATCACCTTCAGTGCCTTGCGCATAGCAACTCCATCGTGTGACTGCTCCGGATCGAGCCGATGGGTTCACTATCGGGGGATTTGCTTGAGGGCAACATACCCCGAATGTGTGGGTGGTCGTTTTTGGGCAGATACTCATTGGTAGGTACTCATAGCCCTATCGCCGGCAAGCCGGCTCCCACAGGTATCGCACACAATTCAGAGTCGGTGCGGTAACTGTGGGAGCCGGCTTGCCGGCGATAGGGCCGGATCAATCGACTCAAACTCGGGTTGATTCACGCCAGCGGGTACAACGCCTCATCGAACTGCGCCAACCGCGGGAACACCAGCGGCTGATCATCCGCCAACTGCTCCAGACGCTGCTGATACTGCTGCAGAAAACCCTGCCGCGCTTCGTCGCTGATATACGGCACATGCCAGGCCACAAACGGCGGCAGCACGTCGAAGCCAACGTACGCCAGCGTCCCCCGCAGAATCGGCCGCAACATGTCCTCGAGCGGCCCATGGATAGCCCCTTCGCCAAACATGTGCTCACGCCCGCCAAGGGTCACCGTCACCAGCGCCTTCTTGCCGGCCAGCCCACCCTGGTCGTAGAAGCGCTTGCCGCCATAACAGACACCCGACACCAGCACCCGGTCGATCCAGCCCTTGAGCATGGCCGGCGCCGAGAACCAGAAGACAGGGAAGTTCAGCACCAGCAAGTCGGCCCATAACAGCTTTTCCAGCTCTTGCTGGATATCTGCGGCAATGGCGCCGCTCTTCACCCCCAGGCGCTGCTCCAGCGCGTACACCAGGTACTCGGGGTTCTCCCGCGTGGCGAAATCATCCGCACTGGCCACCGGGTTCCAGCCCATGGCATACAGGTCGCTGACCTTGACCGCGTGGCCCTGGGCGCGAAAGGTAGCCACCGCTTGGTCACGCAGGGCGGCGGTGAAGGATTGCGGCTCGGGGTGAGCATGGACGATCAATACATTCACGACAGTTCTCCTTGCATCAGTTCACCCGCACACCGGGCAATGCGCTGGCACGCCTCGGCCAAGGCCTCGGCGCCTACCACCAACCCCAGGCGAATATGCCCGGCGGCGCTCGGGCCAAAGGCTTCTCCCGCCAGTACCGACACACCTTCGCGGTCCAGCAGGCGGTCAGCGAAGGCCTGGGCACTGAGGCCGGTTTCGCGGATATCGACCATCACGAACATGCCACCGTCGGGTTTGAGCGCCTTGACGCCCGGGCAACCGGCCAGCTGTTCGCACACCAGGTCCCGGCGCTGGCGATAGGCGTCGCGCATCGCCTCAAGGGCGGGCAAGGGCTGATTCAAGGCCACCACGGCGGCGTCCTGGATAAAGTCCGGCGAGCCATAGAGCATGCACAGCGCCAGGTTCTCCAGGTGCGTGGCCAGCTCAGGCGAGCCCACCACCCAGCCCACCCGCCAGCCGGTCATGGCATGGGATTTAGACAGGCTGTTGAGGGTTGCGGTGCGCTCGGCCATGCCGGGCAGGCTGCCCGGGCTGACATGCTCGCCTTCGTACAACAGTTCGCTGTACACCTCGTCGGAGATCAGCCACAGGTCGTGGGCGACGCACAGCTCGGCCAACGCCTCCCAGGTCGAGCGCGGCAAGCTCGCGCCCGAAGGGTTGTGCGGGCTGTTCAGGGCCAGGGCGCGGGTGCGTGGGGTGATGCGCGCGGCCACGTCCTGCGGGCACACCCGAAAGCCGTTCTCCGGCTTGACCGGCACCGGCACCACCGTGGCACCACAGGCACCGAACACCGCCTCGTAAGTGACGTACATCGGCTCGGCGACGATCACTTCATCACCCGGGTCGAGCACGCACTGGGCTACGCAGAACAAAGCGCACTGGGCACCCGCCAGTACCGTGACCTGGTCAGCACTGACGGGCTGGCCGCTGCGCTGCCGGTGGCGATCGGCAATGGCCTGGCGCAGCGCCAGCTTGCCGCGTACATCAGCGTAATGGGTGTGGCCGGCACGCAGGCTGTCGATGGCCGCTTCAACGATGGGGGCCGGGGTGTCGAAGTCCGGGTCGCCCACCGACAGCAGCAGAACGTCCTTGCCCTCGGCCTGCATCGCCAGGGCGCGGTAGTGGATGTCCCAGGCGGCAGCACCGTCACCGGCGATGCGTTGGGTCAGCTTGGCATAGCGCATGGCAGTCTCCCTTCAAATGCGGTCAATCGACGAGAATCTTGGGGTTCGAGCTGCCCCACACGGTGTAGAGGTCGGCCAGCAATGCGCCGTTGATTTCCTCCATCTCGCCCTGGGTAATCTCGCCACCGGCCTGTTTGCCGAACAGCACCACTTCGTTGCCGTTCTTGACGTCGGGGAAGTCGGTGACATCGACCATCAAGGTGTTCATCGATACCTTGCCCACCACCGGCACGCGGTGGCCGTTGATCAGCACATGGCCCTTGTTGGTGAACACCCGGCGGTAGCCGTCGGAATAGCCGACGGTGATATTGGCCAGGCGCGAGTCGCGCGCCAGGGTGAAGGTGCGGTCATAGCCGACAGTGTTGCCAGCCGGGTAGCTGTGCACCGCCGCCACCCGCGACTTGAACTGCATGGCACGCTTGTACTCGGTACGCTCGGGCACGGTGTCGCCGAACAGCGCACCGCCGGTGCGGACCATGTCCAGGCGTGCTTCCGGCACCTCCAGGGTGGCGAACGAGTTGGCGGCGTGCAGGGTCAGTTGGCGGCGGTCGAGCTTGGCATGTTTGATCAACCAGTCGGCCTGCTCGTTGAACGCTGCCAAGCCCTTGCGCACGTCATCCTTGTCTTCCACGGCGAAGTGGGTCATCAACGCCACCAGCTTGAGGTGCTTCTGGTCGGTGATCTGCAGTGCCTCACCTCGCCCGCTCCAGCTGGCCATTTCCACGCCGTTACGGCTCATGCCGCTGGAGTTGAGCGCCAGGTGAATGCGCAAAGTCTTGCCATGGCGCTCGGCGATGGCATCGGCCTGGCGGGCGAACTCGGCGCTGCCGACCAGCTCTTCCATGTCGTATTGCAGGGCATCTTCCAGCTCGCTCAGGCTGGCCAGGCGTACCCGCACCAGTTGCCCGGTGAAGCCGCTGGCCCGCACCACGCGGGCTTCCTCGTTGCTGGCCACCGCCACGCAAGGTACGCCAAGGGCGATCACCGACGGCATCACCAGGCCAATACCGTGGCCGTAGGCGTCTGCCTTGAGCACGGCGCACAGCTTGGACTTGCCACCCAGCTCCGCTTGCAGGGTGCGAATGTTGTGTTGCAAGGCACTGGCACTGATCTCGACCCAGGCGTTGCTGTTTTGCACGGTCAGCGCGTTGCTGCCGTTGTCCATCGACAGCGGCGGCGCGGCATACAGCGGGGCTTGGCCGGTGATCAGCAGGGCCAGGGAGGCAGCGAGGAGCGTACGGCGAAATTGCATGGTGGTTTCTCTTGTTATGGACGATGCGCTGCGGTCAGCAGACGCAGGTATGTTTGAGTTCGATAAAGGTCACGCCTGGCGTGGCGAAGCCGTCGGCCAGGTCAGCCTGCAAGGCATCCAGGTCACGTGGCTGACGCACCGCGCAGCCAAACGCACGGGCCAGGCCGATGAAATCAGGGTTGCGCGGCAGTACGCCGACCGGCTCGATATCCAGGCCGAGCATATCGTCGCGGATCTGGCCAAGGGCGTCATTGTTCCACAGCAATACCACCAACGGCCGGTCCAGTTCCTCGACCGCGGTGGCCAGTTCCTGGGCGGTGTAGAGGAAACCGCCGTCGCCCACCAGCACCAGGCCGGGGCGATGGTCAGTGGCGAGCATGCCGCCGATACCCGCCGGCAAGCCATAGCCGAGGGTGCCGTAACCGGTGGGGTGCAACCAGCTGCGCGGCGCCCGGCTGGCAAAGGCGTAGTTGCCGGTGTAGGCCAGTTGGGTCATGTCGCTGCTGATGAAGGCGTCGTCTGGCAGCACCGCGTCGATGCGGTCGAGAATGGCCTGATGGATGGCCTGCAACGGTGCGTGCCCAGTGCGAATGGCCTGGCGCAGGCCGGCCACCGCTTCGATGGCCTGGCGAGGGTCGCGCTCGACCTCGGGCAAGTGCGCCAGCAAAGCGTCGAGGGTCTGTCGAGCATCGCCGTGCAAGGCCACCGCGCACGGGTAAAAATCGTTGAACTTGCGTGGGTCGATGTCGACCCGCAGCAACTCACCGTTGAGCGGCAGGCGCTCGCGCCAGAAGTCGGTATCGGCCATTTCGGTACCCACCGCCAACACCACATCGGCTTCGCTGATCATCTGCCAGCCCGGCGCGACGCACAGGCTAGAACCCGCGTTCAATGGCGCCTCAGGCGGCAGCAGGCCCTTGCCAGCGACGCTGGTGAATAGCGGCGCTGCCAAGCGGGTGCTCAACTGTTCGAGTTGCGCGGCGGCCTGCAGTGCGCCACCGCCGGCGATGATCATTGGCCGTTTCGCTGCGGCCAGTTTCAGCGCGGCCTGCTCCAGCGTGCCCCGGTCGGGCAGGCCGCGCCCAGGGCGACGTACCACCGCGTCGCTCCAGTCGCGGGCAACCGGCGCGGCCAGCACGTCCAGCGGGACCGAGATGTGCACCGGGCGCGGGCGTTCGCTGTCGAACACTGCCCAGGCACGGGCAATCAGCTCGGGCAGGTCTTCAGCGCTCAGTGCCACGGCGGAGAACGCCGTGATCGGCGCGGTCATGGCGCGCTGGTCCTGGGTTTCGTGCAGGCAGCCCCAACCTTTGCCCAGGCTGGCGGTGTGGTTGACGCTGGATATCACCAGCAACGGGATCGAGTCGGCATAGGCCTGGCCGATGGCAGTGGCGGCATTGGTCACGCCTGGGCCGGTGATGACAAAACACACGCCCGGCCTGCCGCTGACCCGGGCGTAACCATCGGCCATGAAGCCCGCGCCCTGCTCATGCCGCGTCAGCACATGGCGGATGCCACTGCCGGGCAAGCCGCGGTACAGCTCCAGGGTATGCACCCCTGGGATGCCGAACACGGTATCCACCCCATAGTTGGCCAGCAGCCGTACCAGCGCCTGGCCGGCGGTCATCGAGTGCTCATTCATGCTGATCTCCTTGCGGCTGGCCGAGGCGGATCAGCGCATCGACCGCGGTGGTGCCGTGGGCACCGACCATCAATGGGTTCACATCCAGTTCCAGCAGCTGCCCGGCGTTTTCGCAGGCATAGTCGGCCACCGCGCGGATCGCCGCCACCAGAGCATCCAGGTCGGCAGCCGGGCGCCCCCGAAAACCCTGCAGCAGGCTGGCGCTGCGCAGGCCAAGCAGTGCTGCGCGAATGGCGCTGTCGGTGGTGGGCAGCAACAGGCTGACGCTGTCTTTAAGCAGCTCCACCAGCACACCGCCCGCCCCGATCACCAAGGCCAGGGCAAAGTCGTTTTCACGCTTGATGCCGACGATCAACTCGGCCAAGGGCGGCGGCGCCATGGGTTCGAGCAAGACCTGGTCGAACGCCACCCCCGGCGCATAGGCGTCGATGCGCTGGCGCATCTGCGCCAGGGCGGCCTGCAGCGCTGCGCCATCACGCAGGTTCAACGCCACCGCACCGGCTTCGGTCTTGTGCGGCAACTGCGCACTGACCGCCTTGAGCACCAGCGGGTAGCCAACGCGGTTGGCATCGTTTAGCGCGTGCTCCGGGGTACTCAGCACCCCGCCTGGCACCGGCAGGCCAAACGCACTCAGGGCCTGCTTGGACTGCCATTCGTCTAGCAGGCGGCTTTCACCTGCAAGGGGCCGTGGCCACAGCGGCACCTGCGCCGCCTCGCCCTGTTCCAGCAGCCGCTGGCGGTTGCGCTGATAGGCCACGATCCGCCCCCACGCTGCCAGGCCATCTTCCACGCCTTGCAGCGCGGCGATGCCATGGGCATGCAGGCGCTCACGGGCCGAGGCTGGCAACAGCTCGGGGAACGCCGAGGTGACGAAGCCGATCTTGCCGTGGCGCGCCAGGGCGTCGCAGTAAAGCGCCAGCAACAGGTCGCATTCCTTGCGCTCACCGGTGAACGCTGCGGGGTAGTCGAGCACCAGCATGGCGGCATCGGTGTCAGCGCCCAGGGTGCTGTCGAGCATCTGTTGCAGGGCCACTTCATCGCCCCAGATCGCTGTTGTGAAGTCCAGCGGATTGACCAGGTTGGCGTAGGCCGGAAGTACCTGGGCCAGTGCCCTCACCTGCCCTGGCGCCAGCGCGGGCAGGCGCAACTGGTTGCGCTCGGCGTAGTCGGCGATCAAGCCCGCATCGCCGCCCGAACAGGCCAGGGCGACCAGCCGGTCGCCGGCCGGCAAACGGCCACAGGCGGCAGCCTTGAGGGTCTCGACGAAGCTCACCGGGCCACTCACGCGGATCACGCCCAGGCGCTGGAATAGGCTGTCGTACAGGGCATCGGAGCCTGACAGCGAACTGGTGTGGCTGAGCGCCAGTTCAGCGCCGATCTGCGACACGCCGGTTTTCAGGGCAATGATCGGGATGCCCTGTTGCAGTGCCTTGTAGGCGGCGCGGGCAAAGCCCGGCACGTTTTTCAGGCCCTCGAGGTGCAAGCCGATGGCGGTCACCCGTGGGTCGTCGAGCAGCACGTCCATCAACTCGGCCACGCCCAACTGCGCCTGGTTGCCGACCGATGCCATGTAGGCCACCGGCAGCGAGCGGTCGCTCATGGACAGGTTGTAGGCAAAATTGCCGCTCTGGGTCAGGATCGCCACGCCCTGCTCCACCTGCTTGCCGCCATGGGCCACCGGCCATAGGGCCGCGCCGTGCAAGTAGTCGAGCAGGCCATAGCAGTTGGGGCCAAGCAAGGCCATGCTGCCGGCGGCCTCAAGCAGGCGCTGCTGCAACAGGCGGCCTTGTTCACCGCTTTCGGCGAAGCCCGAGGCGTAGCAGATGGCGCCACCGGCACCGATGGCGGCCAGTTCCGCGACACACTGCAGGGTCAGTTCACGGTGGGTGGCGATGAACACCGCGTCTGGGGCGCATGGCAGGTCTGCCACCCGCGCCACGCAAGGGATGCCCTCCAGGCTCGCGTGTTGCGGGTTGACCAGCCAGAGCGGGCCGGCAAAGCCACCTTCGGCACAGCGCTTGAGGGCACGGGCCATGCTGCGCCCACCCACGAAGGCCAAGTGCCGTGGGGCCAGCAGGCGCTTGAGGTTGTCACGATTGGAATGCGACATGCTGAGTCTCCAGGTCGATCAGCGCAGCAACGGGCGCAGCAGCTCACGGGAAATGATGTGCCGCTGGATTTCCGACGTGCCCTCCCAGATCCGCTCGATGCGGGCGTTGCGCCAGATGCGCTCGACCGGCCCCTCATCCATCAGGCCCATGCCGCCAAAAATCTGCACGGCTTCGTCAGCGACCTTGCCCAGCACTTCGCTGGCCAACAGCTTGGCCATGCCCGCCTCGCCATCGGTCATGCTGCCCTGGTCCATCTTCCAGGCGGTGTGCAGGGTGAGCAGTTCGGCGGCGCGGATCTGCGTGGCCATGTCCGCCAGCTTGAACGACACACCCTGGTAGCTGCCGATGGGCTGGCCAAATTGCTTGCGGTCGGCGGCCCACTGCAGCGATGCGTCCAGTGCACGCTGGGCCTGGCCGACGCAGTTGGCGGCGACCATCACCCGGCCAGCGGTAAGCCAGGCGTTGGCCACCTCCCAGCCTTTGCCGACTTCGCCCAGCACGTTGCTGGCTGGCACCCGGCAGTCGTCGAAGAACAGCTCGTAGGTGTGGTAGCCGCGGTTGCTCACGCACTTGGGCCCGCGGCGGATGGTCATGCCGGGGGTGTCCCGGTCGACCAGCAAGGCGGTGACCGCATTGCGTTTGCGCCCGTTGTGCTCGTAGGTGTCGGTCACCGCGAAGACGATGGCGAAGTCGGCATGCCCGGCGTGGCTGATGAAGTGTTTGCTGCCGTTGATCACGAAGTCATCGCCCTGGCGCACGGCGCGGGTCTTGATGGCGTTGGCGTCAGAGCCCGCGCCAGGCTCGGTAAGGGCGAAGCAATCGGTCTTTTCGCCCTGCACGCACGGCAGCAGGTAGTCGGTGACCTGCTGGTCCTTGCAGGCCATGAGAATCTTCGACGGGCGTGCGACAAACACGTGCAGCGCCCAGGAAACCTTGGACAACTCGCGCTCGATCAGCGCTTGGGACAGGTAATCGAGGCCACCGCCGCCGACTTCTTCAGGCATGTTGAAGGCATAGAACCCGGCGGCGATGGCCTTGCCGCGGATCTGCGCAGCCAGTTCCGGCGACACCGCGTCGGCACGGTCTACCGCTTCTTCATGGGGCAGCAGTTCCTTGGCCACGAAGCTGCGTACCGCATCCACCAACATTTCTTGTTCTTGGGTCAGTTGGAAATTCATCTGCGAAGGTCCTGGAGAGGTAACGGGTTATTGGCCGACGAAGTGCGCTGGGCGCCGTTCTACCGAGGCCTTGAGCGCCTCGGCGCCGTCCTGGCTGCGCCCGCATAGCAAGCCGGCCTGGCGCTCGGCTTCGAGTTGCTCGGCCAGGGTGCGCTGGGCGCCTTCGCGGATCAGCCGCTTGGTCTGCGCGTAGGCGAAGGTCGGGCCGTTGGCCAGGCGGCCCGCCAGTTCAGCGGCCACCGCAGGCAATTGCTCGTCGGCGCAGACCTCGCTCACCAGCCCTGCCGCCAAGGCCCGTTCGGCGCCCCACAGTTCGTCGAGGAACAACAGGCGTTTGGCTTGCTCGCTGCCAATCAGCCGTGGCAGGTGCCAGCTGGCGCCGGCATCGGGGCTGTAGGCCATGCTGGTGTATCCGGCTTTGAAGCGTGCCGAGGCAGCAGCGATGCGCAGGTCACAGCACAGGCTCAGGTCCATGCCGCCGCCGACGGCGGTGCCGTTGATGGCGGCCAGGGTCGGTTTATCCAGGCTGTGCAGGCGCAGCATCAGGGCGTGGGCGGTCTCGGTCCAGCCGTAGCTTTCCAGTGCACCACGGGCCTGGGCCTCGGCCCATTCCGCCAGGTCGGCGCCGGCACAGAAGCTGCGCCCGCTGCCGGTCAGCACCACCACCCGGACGGCGGGGTCGCTGTTGCAGGTGTCGAGCAGGGCATGCAGATGCTTGAGGGTGGGAATGTCCAGTGCGTTGCGCTGCTCGGGGCGGTTGAGGGTGAGCCAGGCAACACCGGCTTCGACCTTGCTCAACACTGACGATGACGGGGTGGTCATGGGAGGCCTCGCTGTTGTTATTGGGGTGGAGGACGTGATGAAGGTGATACTAAACGAGTGTTCAACAAGGCGGGATGGGTTGTTACAACTTTGCACAACTCGGATCAAAACCCTTGCGCTTCCCTTGTAGAGGCAGCCTTGTGCTGCGAAGAGGCCAGTGCAGGCTCAAAACAATGTTGATGCCTGCACCGGCCTCTTCGCAGCACAAGGCTGCCCCCAACAAGCGGCTTCAAACCCCAGGCGCACTCGGCGCAAAGGCCCCTTGCCGCCGGCGGTTCACCCCGTAATACGCCGCATAGCACAGGGCAATGAAACCAAAGCCCCAGTACAACGACGGCCGCTGGGTCTCATCGATGGCCAGAAACACGAACAGCGAACAGCACAGGGTGATGCACAGCAGCGGCACCAAGGGGTACAGCGGCGCCTTGTACTTGAGGTCCTGCAGTTGCCCGCCATCACGCAGGTACGCCTTGCGGAACCGGTACTGCGCCAGGGCGATGACGATCCAGGTCACAGTGCCGGACATGCCGCTCACGGCCATCAACACCATGAACAAGGTGTCGGCAGCCACGAAGCTGGTCATCAGCGACACCAGGGCAAAGCACAGGGTGATGCTCAGGGCACGCAGTGGCACGCCGCGCTTGCTCAGCGGCGACAGGCTCTTGGGTGCCATGCCGCTCTTGGACATGGCCCAGAGGATGCGCGTGGAGGCATACAGCCCGGAATTACCCACCGACAGGATGGCGGTGAGGATGACGAAGTTCATCAGGTCGGCCGCATAGGGAATGCCGACCATGTCGAACACCTGCACGAACGGGCTTTCCATCAACCCGGCCTGCTCGAACGGCACGATGGCCGACAGCACGGCAATCGCCAGCACATAGAAGATCAGCACGCGGAACACCACGTTGCGCACGGCCCGGGGGATGCTCTTTTCCGGGTGCTCGGTCTCACCGGCCGCCACGCCCATGATTTCGCAGCCCTGAAAGGCATACACCACGGTCATCATCACCGCGAACACCGCCGACAGGCCATGGGGGAACAGCGACTCGCCCACTAGGTTGTTCAGCATCGGTGCCGGCGCCCCGTTGTTCAGCGGGATGGCGCCGAAGATCACCAGCAGGCCGACCACGATAAAGCCGAGGATGGTCGCCACCTTGATCCCCGAGAACCAGTACTCCGCCTCGCCAAAGGCCCGTGTAGCCAGGGCATTGAGGCCGAACAGCACAACCACGAACAACGCCGACCAATACCAGATTGGCACCTCGGGGAACCAGCGGGTCATCAGCATGCCCGCAGCGGTGAACTCCAGGCCCACCGTGGTGGCCCAACTCATCCAGTACACCCAGCCAATCATGAAGCCCGTGGCTGGGCCGATGAACTTGGTGGCATGGGCCTGGAACGAACCGGAAACCGGCATCTGCACCGACAGCTCGCCCAGGCACACCATCACCAGGTACATCAACAGCCCCGCCACCAGGTAGGCCAGGATCGCCCCCACCGGCCCGCCCTGGTTGATGGTGACGCCCGAGCCCATGAACAGGCCGGTGCCGATCACGCCGCCCAGCGACAGCATGAAGATGTGCCGGCTTTTCAGCGCGCGGGTCAGTTGGATTTTGCCTTCGTGGGTGTCAGTCATGGTTCACCCCGCTGTAGCAGGGGGTGCAAAACGATCGTTCAAGGAGGGGCTGAGCGCTACGGCATGTCATTATTGTTATCTCCAATAAGCCTCATGGACCGCGTGCAACACGGTTGCCATCGATTATTGGAAACGGATGTAAGGTGCCGTTGTACGAACCGATCAAAGATGTAAAAAGTCGTAAGTTTTTTGTACGTCAGCTCTGGATCAACTGTTTCAGGGTGGTGCGGGCCTGTTCCAGCTGTGCCGCTAGTGGCTCGCTGAGCGCCAGCAGCGCCTGTTCATCTTGGCCTTGGGCGGCGTCTTCGAGGCGGCGCAACAGGCCAGCCAAGCCAGCAAAGCCGAGGGAATCGCAACTGCCCGCCAGGCGGTGCGCCAAGTGCGACACTGCAGCGCAGTCGCGTGCCTGCAAGGCTTCGGCCAGCGCCGTGGCGTGCTGCTCGATCGATTGGCGCAGCACTGCCAGCAGCGCCTGCAACTTCTGCTCACCCAGCAAGCTGCGGTGGGTTTGCAACAGTGACCAGTCCATGCCCGAGCCAGGTGCAGCCACCGGGGCAGGCGCAACCTCGGCCAGGGCCTGGCGCAGGTGCTCCAGGCGCAGCGGTTTGGCCAGCACCCCCTGCATGCCTGCGGCCAGGTAATCGGGGACTTGCGCCGGTTGCACCCCGGCAGTCAGCGCCAGGATCCGGCTGCCACGGTTTGGCCCTGGGGTGGCGCGGATGCGCCGGCACAACTCGACCCCGCTCAAGCCGGGCAAGTGCACATCCAGCAGGATCAGGTCGAAGCGCTGCTGGGCACAGGCTTGCAGGGCTTGCTCGGCATCCTCGGCAAAGCACACCTGGTGGCCATCGCGTACCAGCAACCCACCCGCCACCTCACGGTTCAACGCCACGTCCTCGACCACCAGGATACTCAGGCTGGCCGACGCCGAGCAGACCGGCTCATGGGCAACGGCAGGCTGCCCACGCGCCATGTCGAGCTCGAACCAGAAGCAGCTGCCCTGCCCCGGCACGCTGTCCAGGCCGATGCGGCCGCCAAGTTTTTCCACCAGGTGCTTGCAGATCGCCAAGCCCAGGCCAGTGCCACCATAGCGCCGGGCCACCGCTTCGCTGGCCTGCACGAAACGGTCAAAAATCTTCGCCTGCATGGCCGGTTCGATGCCAATGCCATTGTCACTGACCGACACGCGCAGGCGCTGCCCGCTCTGATCGCTGGCCAGCACCTGCACCCTGAGTTCGACCTGGCCGTGCGCGGTGAACTTGATGGCGTTGGCCAGCAGGTTGCTCAGTACCTGGCGCAGGTACTGCTCGGCGCCATGCTGATGCGCCGCCAGTTGCTCATCGACCTCCACGTGCAGGGTGTCGCCGCGTTCCAAGGCCATTGGTTCGAGCAATGCCAGCACCTCCGTGCACAACTGGCGCAGTGAGAAACCGAGCATTTCGGCCTGGCTCTCGCCCTCTTCGAGACGGGCAAAGCAAAGCACCTCGTTAAGAATGGCCAACAGCCCTTCACCCGCCTTGTACAAAGCCTGTAGGCGTTGCCGGTCGAGCGCATCGAGCCTGGCGCCACGCAGCAGTTCGGCCATGCCGAGGATGCCATTGAGCGGCGTGCGCAGCTCATGGCTCATGGTCGCCAAAAAGCGTGACTTGGCCAGGTTGGCGGCTTCGGCCTCGTCCTTGGCCCGTGCCAGGCTCGCGGTACGCCGCTCGACCATGGCCTGCAGCTCGTCACGCTTGTCCTGCAGGGCCACGCGGTCGAGCTCGCGGCGCTCGATATCGCTGAGGATGGCCCGGCGCATGTCGTCCAGGGCATGCGCCACGGTATCGATCTCATCAGCATGCGCCGAACGGCGGCGATCCAGGCGCAGCGGCTCCTGCCAGTGCCCGGCCCCGATACGCCGGGCAAACTCGGCCATGACTTGCAAATGGCGCGTCACCAGGCGGTAGAACAAGCCAGACAACGCGACCGCCAGGCCACACAGAAACACCCCCATCCACAACAGGCTGGCCAGGCCCGTGGCATACAGCCGCCGGTGCACCGCGCCCAGGTCGATGCTCACCTCCAGCTCGCCAAGGTGCCGTGCCGGCCCCGACGGTGGCTGGTAATCCAGCGGGAAACGCTCGATGCGCAGTGGCCCCTTAGGCTCGGCTTCACCGCGCAACAGGGTGAAGTCATCGCTGAGCAGGCGCACCCGCGCCACATCTGAAAAGTCCACCAGGCCACGCAGTTGAACATCCAGTTGCGCTTCGTCGAGGTCCCACAAGCTGCGCTCCAGGCTGGCCAGGTACCCCACGCGGATCAACGCCATGCGCGCCTCGATGTCGCGCATCTCGCGGCGGTACTCGAAATACAGCTGCACGGAACTGGCCAGCACCGTGAAGCACAGGCTGAACAGCAGGATAAACAGCAGCAGGCGGCGCAACAGGCCGTCGGTGCGCAGGCGGATCATCGGGCATCCGCCGGCAGGTTGATCATGTCGCGGTAGGTCACTTCGCTCTGCTCCAGCCAGCGGTCGATCTCGCCAGCTTCGTGCATGCGCCGCAACTGGTGGTCGATCTCGTTCATGTGCTGGCTCAGGGAGGACTGGCGCGACACCGCCACGCGCAGGTAGTCCACGCTCAGCGCGGCCGGCAAGGCGCGGATGTCTTCGGCGCCGGGCAGGTGCTCGATGAACAGCTCGCCGGTACGCCGCTCCTGGATCACGAAGTCGATGCGCCCACGGATCAGCTTGCCGAAGTTCTGCTGGCTGGACGAGACCCGCTCGATGTTCTGGTGGCGCGCGACAAAACGGTCGAAGTCGGCGCCGTAGCTTTCACCGTAGAGCAAGCCGCCACGGTACCCGGCCAAGTCTTCCAGGTGCTGAAACTGCACGGGCCGGCGGCGATTGAAAAACACCGCCACCTCTTCACGTATCACCGGTACCGACGAAAAACGCATGCCTTGGTCACGTTGGTCGCTGTCGTAGGCGAGCACCACGTCCACCCGCCCGGCGGCAGCGTCCATCAGGCAGCGCTTCCAATTGCCCAGCACCACGGTTTGCACCTCTCGGCCCATGCGCGCAAACAGCTCCCGCACCACCGTCGGCGCCAGGCCACGCACCTGGTGGCCATCGCTCCAGGAAATCGGCGGGTACACGGGGTAGTCGCAGTAGCGCACCGGCTCAGCCGCCGCTGCTGGCAAGCCTGGTACCAGCACCGCCAGCGCCAGCAGGCGGCGCAGGGTGCTCACGCGGCCACGCTGGCGGTGAACAGGTAGCCGGTGCCATGAATGGTGATGATCAGTTGCGGCTCGGCCGGGTCGTCATGCAGCTTGCGGCGCAGGCGGCCGACCAGCACGTCGATGGAGCGGTCGTTGGGTACCCACTCACGGTTGCGGATCTGGTCCATCAACTGGTCGCGGCTCAGGGTGTGGCCGCTGTTGCGCAGGAAGACGCTGAGCAGTTGGAACTCGCCATGGGTCAGCAGCGTTTGCCCGCCACGCGGGTCGATCAGGCGTCGACGGTCAGTGTCCAGTGCCCAGTCGGCAAATTGCTTGAGCGACTGTGCGCAGGCGGGCGCCGGGTGCACCTCGCGGGCATGGCGTACGCGGCGAATCAGGTTCTTGGCGCGGGACACCAGCTCGCGGGGGTTGAGCGGTTTCATGATGTAGTCGTCGGCGCCGCACTCCAGGCCGACGATGCGGTCGATGTCGTCATTGCGCCCGGTGATGAGGATGATGCCGACTTCCGAGCGCACCCGCAGCTCGCGGGTCAGGGTCAGGCCGTCCTTGCCAGGCAGGCGAATGTCCAGCAGCACCAGGTCGACGTCCTGGCTGTCGAGCAATGCCTCGGCCTTTTCTGCGGTGTCGGCGCAGTGCACGTCATAGCCTTCCTGGGACAGATAGGCCTGCAGCAAGTCACGAATAAGCGGATCGTCATCGACGATCAATACCCGAGGCGTCATTGCGTGAAGTCTCTTTTTTATTGGTTTGTTCTACACACTCGCGACAGCAGCCTACTCGTTACTGAACAGGCGATCAACAGCCCTTGGGCAGGCTGAAGCGTTGCCGACCACCGGCCTGCAAGCCATCCACCCAGGCCTCGCAGATCTGCACGCCCTGGGCCGGCGTAAAGGTGCCCGGGTTGAGGCCCGACTCCAGCCACAAGCCATCGAGCAACGCGCTCAGGCTGATCGCCGCCAGGTCGGCGTCAAAGCCCTGCCAGCCCTCTTCCACCGCCAGCGTGGCGAGCAGCCGGCTCAACTCGTTGCGGTACTCACCGTAGGAATGGTCGTGCACCTGGTTGATCGCATCGGCGGTCTTCACCGCGCCCCAGAACGCCAGCCAGGCATCGAGCAGTTGCGGGTCGAGCAGTTCGGCGCAAAACGAGGCACGGAAGAACGCCGACAGCCGTTCGCGGGCCGTGGGCGCGGCTTGGGCCATGGCTTCGCGCAGCAAGCCCATGACCCGCCCGGTGACCGCCATGTAAGCTTCGGCCACCAGTTCGTCCTTGCCCGCGTAATGGTGGCTGATCAACCCCACCGAAACCCCCGCCTCGGCGGAAATCTTGCGGATCGAAGCCCCCTGAAAACCATGGCGTTTGAGGCACACCAAGGTCGCCTCGACCAGGTTGGCTTTGCGCAATTCCGGCAGCATGCGGTGGTAGCGGGCTTCCTGGCTCATCGGCGATTCTCGGGCAGTAGACTGGGCTGAACGACTGTACAGCAAGCCGAGCGCCATGATAAACCCTAGTGGCCAATGCCCGGTGTGCACCCTGTTGCCGGGCCTGACCACAACAACAAAAGCGGCTGCCATGAACGACCTGATCACACGCGACCTGGACCAGGGCCTGCTGACCCTGACCTTCAACCGCCCCGACAAGCTCAATGCCCTGAACATCGCCATGTACCGCCAGTTTGGCGACCTGCTGCTGGCGGCGGGCGAAGACCCGCACGTTGATGCGGTGCTGATCACGGGCGGCCCCCACTGCTTCAGCGCCGGCAATGACCTGCGCGATTTCCTCGACAACCCGCCCAGCGACAGGGACAGCCCGGTGTTCCGCCTGATGCGCATTGTGATGGGCCTGGATAAACCCCTGATCGCTGCCGTCAGTGGCGCGGCGATCGGCATCGGCGCCACCCTGCTGCTGCATTGCGACCAGGTGCTGGTCAGCCGCACGGCCAAGCTGCGCATGCCGTTTGCGCCGTTGGGGGTATGCCCGGAGTTCGGCTCCAGCCTGCTGCTGCCGCGCATGCTCGGGCACGCCCGCGCCGCCCGCTTGCTGATGGGCAACGCGTTGCTTGAGGGTGAGCAGGCGGTAGCCTGGGGCTTGGCCAGTGAGCTGCATGAAGATGGCGAACAGTGCTTGGCGGCCGCCCGGCAACTGGCGCGGCGGCTGCAAAGTTACCCGCAAGAGGCGCTGCGTATTAGCAAGCGCCTGCTCAAGGATGGGGGGCGCGCGGAGCTGGAGGCCACTGTGGAGCGGGAGAGCCAGTTGTTTATCGAATGCCTGCGTACGCCTGAGGCCAAGGCGGCGTTACGGGGGTTGATCAAGGGTTGAGGTGATGGTTTGAGGTGATCGGGTTGAGGTTTGCGGCGCTGTCGAGATCGAGCGCCGCCGCGCGGCGCTTCGCAGCACAAGGCTGCTCCTACAGGTGCATGGCGCGCTATCGAGTCGAACACACAAGGCGGTCGCGCGCCGCCTTCACAGACATGACTGGCCCGAAACAAATGTGGGAGCAGCCTTGTGCTGCGAAGCGCCGCGCGGGCGGCGCTCGATCTCACAGGCGCCCCCCCCCATCGCCATACACCTGGCAGCCTCACACCCCTGCATGCCCCTAATACCCCGTCATCTCCAGATACCCCCGCCCGCCCGCACTCCCCTGCAACCTCACCGGCCCCTCCCAGTAAGGAAACCGGGTGTTCATCCAGGCACGCGGCTCGACGGCATCAACCTGCACATCCACGCCGTACGCCAGCACCCGCACTCGCCAACGTGTCGGCACCTCCTTGCCGTTTTCCTGCCGCGTCCAGGCCAACGCCTGAAGCTGAATCTGATCGCCTCGCAGCGCTACCACCTCACCCTGGGCACTGGCCCAGGTCCCCGCCCGATACGGCAAACCCTTGGCCTCGCGCACCTGGAACAGCATCAGCTTCGCGCCGCTGTCCAGGTGCAGTGAAAACCAGTCCCAGCCCGTTTGCCCGGCCGCCAGCGGCTGGCTGCTCCACTCCCGGTCCAGCCAGGCCTGCCCGGTGACCGCAATGCATAGGCCATCGCGCTCCACCTCGCCGCTGACGCGGTAGAACGGCTGGCTGTAGTAATACGACGCTTGCCCCTTGCCCGATTTTTCGCTGTAGCCCTGGCTGCCGTGCAGCACCAGCGGCCTGTCACTGCGCAGATTCAGGTCGTAACCAAAGCCTTGGCCGGCAGCCTTCATGTGCAACCCTGCAATGCCCTCCCCCCCCTGCAGTGACCAGTCATTGATCCAGGCCCGGAACGGCTGGACTTCGACGCCTGCCTGCCCGATACCGCCACGCGCCAGGGTCTCGCCAGCGCGATGCCCACCCGGCCCGGTCAGCGCCGCGTGCCCCATCCACAGGTTCGGGCTGTTCCAGTCGGCCGTTTCCGCCCCTGGGCGCAAGGCCGAACGGAACAGCGTCCACTGCGCGCCCCAGTCCCGCCCTTGGGCGTCTTCAAGGTTGGCGGTGACATACCACCATTCGATGCGAAACCCCTCATGAGCACCGTGATCGCGCGGGAACACCAAGGGGTGATCGCGGGTCACCTGGCTGAACCCACTGGCCTGCTCGCCCAACCCGGCAAAACTCTGCGGCGCTGGCGCAGGCTGGTCACAGCCGCTCAGCAGCGCGCACAGCACGACACAGGCTTTAACGTTCATCGGCAAACTGCCTCAACAGATCGCTGGGCTGTCGCCGCGCCAGTTGCCACAGCGGCCAGGCACTGGCCAGCAGGCTGGTGAGGATGCCCAGCACCGCCAGTTGCACCAATTGCCCAGGAAACACATACAGCGGCAACCGCCAGCCAAATGCCTGCACGTTCACCACCGCCACCAGGCACCAGGCCAACACGACACCGACAGGGATCGCCAGCAGCACGGTGAGGCTGCTCAGCATGAGCGTCTGGCCCAGGGTCAGCCAAACCAGTTGCGTGCGCCGCACACCCAATGCCCAAAGCGGCGCCAGCTGGCCCAGGCGGCTTTGGCTCAGGGTCAGCAGGTTGATGAACATGGCCACGCCGGCGACACCCAGTGTCAGGCTGTTGAGGGCGGCGGTGGCGGCAAAGGTGCGGTTGAACACTTCGGTCGACCAGCGCTTCAGGCGCGATTGCTCGACCACCCGGCTGTCGTCCAGGGCAAAGCGCTGCTGCAACGCAGCCTTGAGGGGCGCCAGGTGCGTGGGCGCGACATCCACGCTCAGGCCGGTCAATGTCGCCTGCGGCCAATGCCTGCGCAGCCAGTCGGCATTGACCAACAAATGGCCCTTGGGGTTGCCGTAGTCGGCGTACACCCCCACAACCGTCATGGGCGGCGCAGCGTCGGCCGCCAGCATCAAAGTGTCGCCCACCGCCAGCCCTAGGCGGCGGGCCAATTGTTCACTGAGCATCACCGCCTTGCCCGCCGCCAACTGCTGCCAGGCCTGCGCGTGCTGGTCCAGCAACGGCCAGCGGTCGCGGTTGGCCGGGTGGTCGATAACCCCCTGCACCTGCACTGGCCAACCCTTAAGGTGCGTTTCCACACGCCAGCCTGGCAGCACCGCCGTGGCCGCAGGTTGCTGCTTGAGCCACTCACTGATCTGCAGGCCCTGCGCGGTGTCCCGAGGCGTCACGTAAAGGTCGGCGGACAAACGCGCATCGAGCCAGCCGATGAAGGTCTTGCGAAAGCCCTCGGTCATGCTGCCCACGCCAACACTGGCGGCCAGTGCCAGCAACAAGGCCATCAGCGCCAGGCTCAACCCGGGTAATTGCTGGCGGCTGTCGGCGACGAACCACTGCGACAGCGGCCGTCGGCGCCCACGCGCAGCCCAGGCCAGCACGCCGTCGAGCAAGGGAGGTAACAGCAACGCCGAGGCCAGCAACAACGCCGCCAGCAAGGCGAAAGCGCTGGCCAAGCCCTGGCCCAGTTGCCAACAGCCAAGCGCCACCAGCAGCAACAGCAGTGCCACCCACGTCTGGCGCCGCAACCAACGGCCTTGCGCCAAGCGCCAGGCCTGGGGTTGAGCCAGCGCCAACAGGGGCAGGCGCGCGGCCTGCAAAACACTGCTCAGCCCCGCCAACAAGGCCCCGAGCACACTCACCAGCACCCCAGCCAACCACCACCCAGCCGACAGGTGCAACACGCTGGCGACCTGGGCGCCATACAAGCCACGCAAACTCGCGGCAACGTCCGGCAACAGCAACGCGGCCAGCCCATAGCCGCCCGCCACCCCGGCCAGCCCGCCCAGCACCGCGAACAGGCCCAGCTCCAGCGCCAAGCCGAGCAAGAGGCAATGCAAAATGACGCCGCAGGCCCGCAGGCTTCTGATCAAGCCACGGCGTTGCTCCAGTGCCAGGCCAATGGCGGCGTGGGCGATGAACAGCCCGACCACGAAGGCCAGCAAGCCGAGGGCGGTGAGGTTCAGGTGAAAGCTCTCGGTCAGGCGTTGCAGGCCACCGTCATCACTCGGTGTTTGCAGTTCGAGCCGCGCAGCGATGGCTGCGGGCAAGGGCGCCGAAGGCCCTGTCAGTAGAAGCCGCGACAGCTGTCCGGGTGCCTGCAGCAAGGCCTGCGCATGGCCGATGTCGACCACGATCACCCCGGGCGCCAACTCCGGCTTGAGCACAAAGGGTGGGAGCCGCTGCCCTTCGCTGCTGACGGCCACGTCGGTAACGGTTTTGCCCAGTTGGCGCAAGGTGTCCGGCCCTACCCAGGCCTGCCCCGGCTTGCCAATAAAGGCCAGCAGGTCGAAATCGGCCACCCGCACACCGGCCACGGCGGTGGAAACTGGCAAGCTCAACGGCTCGACGCCAATCAGCCGGACAGTCACCGGCTGCTCGCCAGAAAACCGCAGCCGCCCCTCCAGTACCGGGGCAACCGGCCAGCCCAACTGGCGCAATTGCACATACAGCGCCTGCTCGAAGCGTTCGCCGTCACGCGGCACCAATTGCGCCTGCATCGGTGCCGCCAGTACCGCACTGGCACGGGCGTAGTCGATACGTGCCTGGCTGTTGAGTGCCTGGACGCCGGTCCATAACGCAGTGGCCAGCCACAACCCGGTAAAGATGCTAAGGCACTGCACGCGATGGCGCCGCCAATGGCTCAACAGCGCCTGCAGGGTCAGCAGCAATGGGCTCATAGGCCGTGCTCGGCGCGCACGCGGCCCGCCTGCAGGTAGCAACTGTGCGCTAGCCGCGCCGCCAGGCGCTGGCTGTGGGTCACCATCAGGACACTGCTGCCGGCCTCGGTGACCAGTTGCAAAAACAGGCCTAACACCTCATCGCTGCTGGCTTCGTCAAGGCTGCCGGTCGGCTCGTCTGCCAACACCCAGGCGGGGCGACCGGCCAGGGCGCGGCCAATGGCGACCCGCTGTTGCTGGCCGCCAGATAGCTGTTCCGGGTAGCGCGTCAATAACGCAGCCAGCCCCAGGCGCTCTGCCAAGTACGCCAGCCAGTGCGGGTCATGCCGGTTGGCAAGCCGGGCCTGAAACGCAAGGTTGGCCGCCACGTCCAGGCTGCTGATCAGGTTGTACTGCTGGAACACCAGGCCAATGCCATCCCGGCGCCACCGCGCCAGTGCCGACTCCGAACGGCCATCGAGTGGTTCGTCATCAATCAGGATGCGCCCGCTGTCGGCCCGGTCCAGGCCGGCAATCAAATGCAGCAAGGTGCTCTTGCCACTCCCCGACTCCCCCATCAGCGCCAGGCTGCTGCCGCGGGCCAGGCGCAGGTCGATGCCCTGCAGCACAGGCAGCGGGCCTTGAGGGGTGATGAATGACTTGTGCAGTTGCTCGACGACCAGCATCGGGGGACTGTCCTCTTTGCGCGTTGTATCCCATAGGCATAGCAGGTCACGGCTGTGCAAGGGTTACCAGGACGTCATGTTGATCACTACGTCGAGTGCGACCTTGATATTCGGCAACCCCTGATTGACTTCACTTAACAGCCCCCTGTGCCCAAAGCGCAGCGAGCACGGCTTTGCTCAGAAACATACAACATCCGCATTTAGCGAAACTTCCTACAACTCTTTAGGAAGCCATTACGGCGACGAGGAATGGATTCCCCGTTACGGTCTTTGGGTGCACTTATGCCCCGCATTCTACAACGCGTCCGGCCCGATAAACCTGCCCGATGGAATGAACAGCAGGAGCCCGTATGAGCAACTTGAACGATGTGCGCTTCACCTTCAGCACACCCGCCGATGAGGCAATAGCGTTTGATGTGGTGTCGTTCGAACTGACCGAAGGAGTCAGCGAGTTGTACCGCCTGGAAGTCGAACTGGTCAGCTTCGCCGACGACGCCGACTTCGCCACTCTCCTCGACCAACCCGCCGTGCTGACCATCTGGCAGCAGCAGGAAGCAGTGCGCCATGTGCACGGCCTGATCAGCAGTTTCGAACAAGGCAAAACCGGCCACCGCCGCACCCGCTACCGCGCCGTGATCGAGCCACAACTCGCCCGCGCTGGCCTGCAATCGGACTGGCGTATCTTCCAGCACCGCCCGATCCCGCAGCTGTTAGAGGAACTGTTCCGCGAACGCCAATGGGGCACTTTGATCCAGTATGTGGTCAACACACACCAGAGCCGCGAATTCTGCGTCCAGGCCGGCGACCTGGACCTGAACTTCTTCTGGCGCCTGTCGGCCGAAGAAGGCTTGATCTGCACCTTCGAGCACAGCGCAGCCAACCACGTGGTGATCCAGACGGATCACATCAGCAATTTCGGTAGCCTGGAAGGCGAGCCAGTATTGTATGTCGCCAACCGCGGCGGCATGGAGCAGCAACCCTGCCTGCGCCACTTCGACTACCGCGAACAGGTGCGCACCAGCAGCCAAGTCCAGCGCGACTACACCTTTACTCACCCACGCTACAACCATGAGCACACCATGTTCCCTCAGGACATGGGCAATCAAAGCAACGACTACGAACGCTACGACTACCCTGGCCGCTACAAGCACGACAACACCGGCAAGCCGTTCACCCAGACCAAAGTCAATGCCCTGTTCGGCGATGCGCGCGTGGCCGAAGTCGAAGGCGATGATGCTCGCCTGCAACCGGGTATTGCATTCGAGCTGACCGGCCACGCCCGCGAGGATATGAACATCCTCTGGCGCCCCCTGCGCATTACGCACAAGGGCCGCCAGTTTGCGGCACTGGAAGAGGATGCTGCCGAAGCCGAGGTCGGCACGTCCTACACCCTCACTGCGACCTTGATTCCGGCAGTGGTCGAATGGCACGCCCCTGCCCGCCCCAAACCGATAATCGAAGGCCCGCAGATGGCCAAGGTGGTTGGGCCACCCGGTGAGGAAATCTATTGCGACGAGCATGGCCGTGTGCGCGTGCAATTCCCCTGGGACCGCCTAGGCCAGGACGATGAGAAAAGCTCGTGCTGGGTGCGGGTCACTCAAGCCTGGGCCGGCGCCACCTGGGGCCACATGGCCATTCCCCGGATCGGGCAGGAAGTGGTGGTCAGTTTCCTCAACGGCGACCCCGATCAGCCGATGATCACCGGGCGCAGTTATCACATCGTCAACCGCCCGCCGTACCGGCTGCCTGAGTTCAAGGCACTCAGCCCGATCCGCAGCAAGGAGCACCACGGCAAGCGCCACAACGAACTGCGCCTGGACGACACCACCGGGCAGATCAGCGCGGCGCTGATGAGCGATCACGACCACTCGGCACTGAACCTCGGTTACCTCACCCATCCTCGCCACTTTGGCGGCAAGCCGCGTGGCCAAGGTTTCGAGCTGCGCACCGATACCCACGGCGTGCTACGCGCCGGCGGTGGCCTGCTGCTGACCACCGAGATGCGTGCTCGCGCCAGTGAACACCATACGGACCTCGTCGAAACCGCCGAGCGCCTGAAGGTCGCACAGGAGTACCACACCACCTTCGCCAGTGAAGCCCGCGATCACCTGGCCCAAGACGGTGGCGATCAGGATGAGGTGAATCCACGCAGTGGAAGTACAACGCCTTGGGCCAATTGACCAAACTCATCAACGCCGCCGGTGAGGTGACCGAGTACCACTACGAAGCCGGCCAACTGGTACGGCTTATCCACCCAGACAAGACCAAAGAGCGTTTCGAACGCGATGCCGAAGGCCGACTACTCAGCCACACCGACGCCCTGCACCGTCGCACCCGCTGGGACTACAACGAAGCCGGGCTGATCCATCAACGCCACAATGCCAACGACACCACCCTCACCTACCACTGGGACAAGCTCGGCCAGCTCGTGCGTCTGCGCAACGAAAACAACAGCGAAGCCCGCTTCAAATATGACCCTGCTGGGCGCTTGCTCAAGGAAACCGGCTTCGACCAGGAAACCACCCATTACCTGTACGACAACGGCAGTAACCTGCCGACTAGACGCTTGGATGGAGATAGGACCAGCCATTTCACTTACGACCCTATGGGCCGACTTCTTGAACGCAAAGCAGGCAGACGCGGCGGTGAGAAATGGGAGATCGAGACCTTTGCCTATGACGGCAATGGCAATCTGACCTGGGCTGAGAACGGCACCTGCAAACTGCAGTGGTTCTACGATGCCGCGGGCAACAATATGACCCGGTTGGTCGTTTGCTTGAAGCCAGCCTTAACTACGAGAAGGAAATATTTGCCTTTGACCCAGCGAGCAACCTGCTGGACCCCGAGGCACCGCCCGGGCCAAATCCGCACTCGCCACGCAAGCTGATGGACAACGTGCTGCGCAGCTACTGCGGAACGCAATACCGGTACGACGAGCGCGGCAATCTGCTGGAGCGGATAGAGAACGGCAAGGCTGGCAAGTTCACCTGGGACCTGTACGACCGCCTGCGTAGATACGAGGACGATCGGCTGGTTGTCGAGTTTGGCTATGACGCTTTAGGCCGCCGTGTCTACAAGGACTCGCGCTCGAAGTACCGCAACCGGGTCCAGGCCGGACCGGTCTGGAACGAGAACGCACGGCGTGCGCTGGATGAGCAGCTAGGCTGCAATCTGACGCTGTTTATCTGGGACGGCGATACGCTGGCGTTCGAGCAACGAGGCCGAGATGGCAAGGGGCAGACCACACATTATGTATTTGAGCCAGGAACCTTCGTTCCTGTCGCGCAAGGGGTGATGAATCACATTGAGGAAATGCTGCGGCAGCCAAACTATCATTTCCCGTATGACATCGACCGAGATCCAGTATGGCAGCACAAGCCAACGCCGAAGCCGTTCGATGCTCTGGTCTGGTATCAATGCGATCACCTCGGCATTCCAATGGAAGTCACCGACGCTAATGCGAAAATTGCATGGACAGCAATCTATGAGGCGTGGGGAACAGCCAAAGAAAATGGAAATAAACAAGCAGATTTGTCAGGAATGCACTATCCACTGCGCTTCCAAGGGCAGTATTTCGACCCCGAGGCTGTGCTTCACTACAGCCGGTATCGATATTATGACCCCTTTCAGGGTCGATTTATCACTCGAGACCCGATAGGTCTTTACGGTGACATCAATTCTTATACGTATGCACCCAACCCGATCGAATGGACCGATCCATTAGGATTATCACGCACAGGGAGAACGCCTCCTCCTACTGGAAAGAAAAACATCGACAACAGAACCTGCTGCGCTGAAAAATGGATTATCCAGAGATATGACAAAAGGTGCAGCGGCCATGTACCGGGAGTTGGCAACGTAAGCTTGTACAGAGATCCAAAAGACGGCAACTGGTACTCACCAGATAAGACCGAGCACGGTAGTTCTTGGAAAGTATTCACGGAATCAAGAAACAGCACGCTCGAATGGTTAGCCGACCTTAATGAGCATGGGGACATGCTTACTGGCAAAAAACACAAAGGCCCAACTGGTCGTCAGATAGACTTAAAATCATTAAAGTGCCAGGAAAAGAAATGATAAACTCAGCAGCGGAATTCATGAGCTTAATCGAAAGCGATGACCCGACACTTAAAAGCAGGGCAATTTCAGATGAGGCAGAGATGCACGTCTGGGAAAGCATGCTTGAGCAACATGCGGATTACGAGTTAATGCTATTACAAAACAACACCATACCAGCCATTATCCTCGCCAAACTAGCCCTTAGTGGTAACTGGAAAACTCGCCACACTGTAGCTAGAAAACGTAAACTAGACCTCGACAGCATGCACCTTTTATCCAGAGACGAAGAGCCTCGTGTTAGGCAGGCTATTGCTGCAAATCAAAAAACACCTATTGAAATTCTAGAACGCTTATCGAAAGACACCGTCACAAATGTCAAGCAGGTCGCGCACTACAATTTAGATTTGCGAAAGAAGCAGCAACAATAGCGCCCAATTATCGGATAGTGGAGCATCACAAAGATGCTCCACCCATCACAAGTCAGCCACCAATCAAGAAACAAAATGACACCATTTTTCACCATCGCTACTGATCCTCGGACAGCAAGGTTTATTAGTAAGGATCCAGTAGTGCTTGATGGCGAGATTAATACGTACCAGTACGCGCCAAACCCGAGACAGTGGATCGACCCACTTGAACTGACAAGAACCGCCAACCCATGCAGCGCTAAAGACAAGAGAAAATAACTAGAAAGAGAGAGAATCAGGAAAGAGCGTCAATGCGACGAGTTGCACGACGACTACAGTCAAGCTATGAACAGCGCCCTAGGACACACTCAAATCTCCGCCAAAGATTCCGTTCCTAATACGGCAAAATTCATACCGGACCCCTTCAACGGGGGACGCTTTCTAGATGAGCATCGGGGCTTTCGCGTGGAGTATGACAACAGAGACAAGGCTCATATAAATGCTTTTAACAAAAAAATGAAAGAACAATTTGCTTTGAGGCAACACAAAAAACAGTGGGAAGAATAGCATGGAGACTTAACCGATGAACTTCACACCAGAATGCCAGACCTACATCAACACCCAGCTATATGAAAGGCAAGATGAGGCTTTGAAGGAAATTGGAAAACTACTACCAACAGGCGCATCAAACATCCACTGAGAGAGCATCCCCAACAAAATCGAAGCACACTCCGCCCAGAGAGAAAGATCAATGATCGAGGTGCAATGCAAGGGCCAAAAGGGGAAATAGATGGGTATTTCAGCTGAAGAATTCAGAATCCTTTGCGACGATGATGAAGATACCACGCTCGCACACCAAACTGCCTCACTTGAAGTATGGACTGAAATACTTAATAACTACCCGGAGCTCGCACGATGCGTAGCTGGGAACAAAAACATTCCCGACGACATCATAGACCTTCTCTCGAAGAGCAGCGACATAGATATCCGATGGAAAATAGCAACCAAACGAAAACTTAATAGAACGGTCTTCGAGCGACTCGCAATCGATTCGGACGCAACTGTAAGACACCGAATTGCCTGCAATCCCAAGGTGCCCAAAGACATCCTGCAACAACTATCCAAAGACCCTGACCCCATGGTTGCATCATCAGCCATTAGAAAACTTTATACCTAAAACGAAGCCGCAAACCCAAAACAGACACTATTGATTGAGTTCCAACTGAATCTCCGCCATGATCGGTTGTGTCACCAAGACAGATTATTTTCATCATTGTGTTGGGCCTACTTGAAGACACCCTTTGCGATGGGGCCGATCGGCAGCGAGCCATTCTTGCCATCCAGCTCCAGTGTTGCGAAGGCGTTCTGGTCCGGGTCGGTCTGGCAAGCGGAAAGGGTGATCTGGAAGTCAACCTTCGGCGTCGCGAGTGGAACGGGTCACCTGGTACTTCTACTAGTTTTCGACGCTGAACCTTGGCGCTAATACTTCCTAACATTCAATGAGTACAAGCGCTCAATTGCAAATCGGCTAATCATATTTGAACGGGTGCCGTAAACAGGCGCACGAGGAGAACAGCATGCTTCCGGCTCGCTGGGTCGCTAAAACCGGCCTGTCCGCCCAGGACACCATTTCCAACAACCTGGCCAACGTCTCGACCACTGGCTTCAAACGTGATCGCGCCGAAGTCCAGGACCTGAAAAAAACCTGTTCGGTCAGGGTCTCGCTAGGCACTGCATGCCACTGCTTTTTGTGCCAGGCGAGGTCGGGATTGGTTTCGTCAGGTTCCGGATCGTTCAAGCGCGGCAGGGTGACATCCAGCGGTGCTGAAAACTCCGGCTAATGGATCCATAAAACAAAGAACCACTCATAGCAGTCCGATAATCGCCCAAATAAATCAGCAAAAAATGCCACAATCGTTGACCGGGCCGCCCTCCGCCACATTTAATGGATCCATTAAATAAAAACAATCGCTACTCCGGAGAGCCTTCATGTACCCCAAAAACACGTGGTATGTCGCCTGCACCCCCGATGAAATCGCCGAGAAACCGCTGGGCCGTCAGGTCTGCGGGGAGCGGATCGTGTTCTACAGGGGCCACGAAAACCGGGTGGCTGCAGTGGAAGATTTTTGCCCGCACCGTGGCGCCCCGCTGTCGTTGGGCTATGTCGAAAACGGCAACCTGGTGTGTGGCTACCATGGCCTGGTGATGGGCTGCGACGGCAAGACCGTCGAGATGCCAGGGCAGCGGGTCAGGGGCTTCCCTTGCAACAAGACCTTCGCGGTGGTCGAGCGCTACGGCTTCATCTGGGTCTGGCCCGGCGACCAGGCGCAAGCGGACCCAAGCCTGATCCCACACCTGGAGTGGGCGGTGAATGACGCGTGGGCCTACGGCGGCGGGCTGTTCCACATTGGCTGCGACTACCGGCTGATGATCGACAACCTCATGGACCTGACCCACGAAACCTACGTGCATGCCTCCAGCATTGGTCAGAAGGAAATCGACGAAGCCCCGCCCGTGACCACCGTCACCGGTGACGAAGTGGTGACTGCCCGACACATGGAAAACATCATGGCACCGCCGTTCTGGCGCATGGCCCTGCGCGGCAACGGCCTGGCTGACGATGTGCCGGTGGACCGCTGGCAGATCTGCCGCTTCACCCCACCCAGCCATGTGCTGATCGAAGTTGGCGTGGCCCACGCAGGCAAAGGGGGTTATCACGCCGATGCGCAGCACAAAGCCTCGAGCATCGTGGTCGACTTCATCACCCCAGAGACCGACACCTCGATCTGGTACTTCTGGGGCATGGCGCGCAACTTTGCAGCGCACGACGAAACGCTGACCGCCAACATCCGCGAGGGCCAGGGCAAGATTTTCAGCGAAGACCTGGAAATGCTCGAACGCCAGCAACAGAACCTGCTCGCCTACCCCGAGCGCAACCTGCTCAAGCTCAACATCGATGCCGGCGGGGTCCAGTCGCGCAAAATATTGGAGCGCCTGATCGCCAACGAACGCACGGCCCAAGCCCAACTGATCGCGACCAGCGCAAGCCCAGCCTGACGAGGAACGGACATGATCGATGCCGTAGTGGTTTCCCGTAACGACGAAGCGCAGGACATCTGCAGCTTCGAGCTGGCCGCACTCGATGGCAGCCTGCTACCGCCCTTTAGTGCAGGCGCGCACATTGACGTGCACCTGCCGGATGGGCAAGTCCGCCAGTATTCACTGTGCAATCACCCCGAAGAGCGCCACCGTTACCTGATCGGCGTACTCAAGGACCCTGCCTCACGTGGCGGCTCGCGCAGCCTGCACGAGCAGGTGCACAACGGTGCCCGCCTGCGTATCAGCGCACCGCGCAACTTGTTCCCCCTGGCCCAGGGCGCCCGTCGCAGCCTGTTGTTCGCAGGTGGCATCGGCATTACGCCGATCCTCTGCATGGCCGAGCAACTGGCCCATAGCGGCGAGGACTTCGAACTGCATTACTGCGCCCGTTCCAGCGAACGTGCAGCCTTCGTCGAACGCATGCGCGGTGCCGCCTTCGCCGACCGCCTGTTCGTGCATTTCGACGAGCAACCCGAGACTGCACTGGACATCGCTCAGGTATTGGCCAACCCGCAAGACGATATGCACCTGTATGTGTGCGGCCCAAGCGGGTTCATGCAGCATGTGCTGGAAAGCGCCAAGGCGCAGGGCTGGCAGGAGGCCTGCCTGCACCGCGAATACTTTGCCGCCGCGCCGGTTGATACGCAGAACGACGGCAGCTTCTCGGTGCAGGTGAACAGCACCGGCCAGGTCTTCGAGGTGCCCGCCGACCAGAGTGTGGTGCAGGTGCTTGAACAGCACGGCATCGCGATCGCCATGTCGTGCGAGCAAGGCATTTGCGGCACCTGCCTGACGCGCGTGCTGGCAGGCACACCGGAGCATCGCGACCTGTTCCTCACGGAGCAGGAGCAGGCGCAGAACGATCAGTTCACGCCCTGCTGCTCGCGCTCGAAAACGCCGCTGCTGGTGCTGGATATCTGAAGCGCTTCAGGACGAGGGCAGGATGACCTTCATGCGCGCATCGGCCGTGGCCGCGCCGAACGTCTCGGCGTAGCGCAAGGTGGCATTGGCGTGCTCGCGCATGATGGCCTCGGCGCGGGCGCCCTGCCCGCTGACCAGGGCATCGAACACCGAATGGTGCTGCATGTGTGCATAGTTGAAGCGCCGGTACTCTCGCGCCAGGTCGTGGCGGTCCACGGCCAGCGCAGTGACCGAGGCGAACGGCAGGTGGTCATTGCGCGCCAGGGCATCGGCAATCGCCGGGTTGTGGCTGGCTGCGATGATCACCTGGTGGAAGCGCATGTTGAGGTCATGGTAGGCCTGCAGGTCTTCCTCGGTGACAAAACCCTTGTCGAACAGTTGGTCGCCTTCGACCAGGCAGCGCTGCAGCGCTGCGCGCGCTTCAGCGGACAGCCCACGCTCTGCCGCTTGGCGCGCAGCCAAGCCTTCCAGCACGCCACGCACCTCGACCGCACCGGCGATGTCGTCTGCGCTGACGGAACGCACCTGAAACCCACGCCCGCCAAAACGCACCAGCAGGCCCTCCTGCTCCAGGGTGCGAAATGCCATGCGCACCGGCATCCGCGAGACACCGAACAGTTCGGCGGTGGGGATTTCCATCAGACGCTCGCCGGCCGCCAATTCGCCGGAGGCGATCATCTTGCGAAGCGTAACCAGCACTAATTGACCGGGCTTGCTCATCCAGGCAGTTTCCAGAGACATGAGCGGTAATCTTATCGTAGTGCTCGCCACGACGCATTGGGTGGCCATGAGATCGAGCGCCGCCCGCGCGGCGCTTCGCAGCACAAGGCTGCTCCCGCATCTGTTTCGGGCCAGTGAGGCCTGTGATATTTGCGCGCGACCGCCTTGTTGGTCCGACTCAATATCGTGTCAGGCGCCAAGGGGGTGCGCGCTCATGGCACAGGAATAATTGGCCCGAAACAGATGTGGGAGCAGCCTTGTGCTGCGAAGCGCCGCGCGGGCGGCGCTCGATCTCAATGCCGGCAAAATTGCTGCGGCGTACACCTGCCAGCCACACCCATTCTAGGCAACATTTTGCTGGGATCTACGGCCAGGCCGGGCACCAAAAGCCCGACCCTAGGCATCGGCCATCACTGCCTGCCCCGGCCGCGATGCTGGCTTGAGCAACAGCAGGCAACCAGCAGCAAGCACGAAGACACTGGCAAACACCCCATACAGGTGCAGCGGTTGCCAGCCGCCGTCTAGCAGTACGCCGGCCACGGTCGGCGACAGGATTGCGCCAATCCGGCCAATGCCGATGCCCCAGCCCACCCCAGTGGCGCGCACCGACGCGTCATAGACCACCGGTGACAGCGCATACAGCCCAGCCACGCAACCGTTGGCGAACAGCCCGATCAGCAAGCCCAGCGCCAGCGCGGCGGTGACCGATGACCCGCTGGCCACGAACAGCACCAGCAGCCCGGCCGTGACCAGCATGAACATCGCCAACACGCGGCTCAGTGGCCAGCGTGACGACAGGCCGCCAATCAGCGCCGCGCCAAGGATGCCGCCAACGCTCAGCAGCACCCCGCCGGTAATGCCCTGCTGCGCCGACAAGCCAGCCGCGACCAGCAGCTTCGGGGTCCAGCTCATGACGAAGTAGAAGCCGAACATCACCAGGAAGAACAGCAACCAGATCACCAGCGTGGTGCGGCGCATGGCGGGGGTCAGCAACTGCCTGAACCCTGTGGCGGCACCAGGCACGCTTTGCGCGGGCAGCGGCAGCTGGGACAGTGCCGGTTGCCCGAGTTTGTCGGCCAACCGATTGACCCGCGCCAAGGCGTTCGCCGGGCGGCGTGCCAACAAAAAGTCCAGCGACTCCGGCAGCCACAGCAGCACCAGCGGGATCACCAGCACCGTGACGATGCCGCCGAACAGGAACACCGAACGCCAGCCCCAGTGGCCCAGCAGCCATACCGCCAACAAGCCGCCCAAGGTCGCGCCCAGGGCATACCCCGTGGACTGCAGGCTCACTGCCAGGCCACGCCAGCGTTTGCTGGCATATTCACTGGCGATCACATTGCTGCTGGCCAGGATGCCGCCGATGCCAAGGCCGGTCAGCCCGCGCAGCAGCGCCAGTTGCAACGGGCTCTGGCTCAACGCCGAGAGCAACATGCCCACACCGGAAAGCGCCAGGCAGAACAGAATCAATGGGCGCCGGCCAACGCGGTCGGCCCACGGCGCAATGAACAGTGACCCTGCCGCCATGCCGAACAGGCCGGCGCTGAGCAGCAGCCCCACCTGCGCCCCACTCAGGCCCCACTCGGCAGACACCGAGGCGGCCGTGAAGGCCATCACCAGCACGTCAAAGCCATCGATCATGTTCAGCACGATGCAAATGCCGATGGCCAGGCACTGGAAGCGGCCCATCGGGTCATTGTCCAGACGTTGCTTGAGATCGATGTTCATGGGGCCACCTGCAGGCCAATGCGGGCCACAGGCGGGAGGACAGACGTGCACACGCAAGCAGAGCAGAAGGAACGTTGACGGTTCCGTGCCCCAGATAAGCCATTCATGACTGGACCCTTCTTGTAATTGTCGTCGCGCACGGCCGGAGGGCTGGCCGTCGTCAGGCGCTAATCAACCAGATAATGGATCCACAGACAACCGTGTGTGATTTGCTAAACACCAATCCGACGACACAAAGCGGCAAGCTCACAACGAATTAATACAAGAACACGTTAATTTTCAATATTTTATGAATTTAGCGCCTGATGATTATTTCGTTCGCTTATCGCACAGCAGTTGTTTTGTGGATCCACAAACAACCTTATACGCCCCCTCTGCGCAGCCATCCGAGTGCCGGCATGAACAAATCTTCATGTTCGCCGTGAACACCCTGATACCGGGGCCAACAGCTGATCGCCGCCCCCGGCCCAAGGCCCCCTGCCTTGAGCGAAAGGGAGGGGTTGCGTAGCATCGCCGGCCCCGGGGCCGCCGCCCGGCCACACCGCCACCCCACAGAGCCACCCATGCCGCAGCCCATCCCCCTCAAGGACCACGAAAAGGAAAAGCACCTGGTCAACCGCCGGCTGATCGCCTGCGCCACCCTGGTCTTCACCCTGGTCGCCGTCCTCGTGGGCCGCCTTTATGTGCTGCAGGTGCTGCAACATGACCAGCAGAGCGCCGTGTCGGAAAACAACCGCGTACACGTGCTGCCCATCGCCCCTGAGCGCGGGCTGATCTATGACCGCAACGGTGTGGTGCTGGCCGACAACAAGCCCAGTTTCGACCTGACCATGACCCGTGAGCGGGCCGGCGACTCAGCCAAAGTGCTGGATACCCTGGCGCAGGTGTTGAGCCTTTCGGAGGATGACCGCCGGCAGTTCGACAAGGACCTGCGCCGCGGCCGCAAACCCTTCGAGCCGGTCACTCTGATGGTCGGCCTGAACGAAGAACAGATCGCCCTGGTTGCGGTCAACCAGTTCCGCCTGCCCGGCCTTGAAGTAGAACCGCAGTTCATCCGCGAATACCCACTGGCCGAGCATTTCGCCCATTCGGTGGGTTATGTTGGGCGCATCAACGAGAAAGAAGCCAAGACCCTCGACAGCACCGAGTATCGCGGCACGCAGTCGATCGGCAAGACCGGTATCGAGCACTTCTACGAACGCCAGCTGCACGGCCAGGTGGGCTATGAAGAAGTCGAGACCAACGCCCAGGGCCGGGTCATGCGCGTGCTCAACCACAAGGCCCCGATCCCCGGCAAGGACATCATCCTGAGCCTGGACAGCCACTTGCAACTGGCGGCCGAAAAGGCCCTGGGCGACCGCCGCGGTTCGGTGGTGGTGCTGGACCCTGCCAATGGCGACGTGCTAGCGATGGTCAGCAACCCAAGCTTCGACCCCAACCTGTTCGTCAAAGGCATCAGCTTCAAGCAGTACGCCGCCCTGCGCGATTCCATCGACCGGCCGCTGTTCAACCGCGTGCTGCGCGGTTTGTATGCGCCGGGCTCGACGGTCAAGCCGGAAGTGGCCATCGCCGGCCTGGACAGTGGCGTGATCACCCCCGGCAGCCGGGTGTTCGACCCGGGCTACTACGAGCTGCCCAACTACGAACACAAATACCGCAACTGGAACCGCAGCGGTGACGGCTGGGTAGACATGTACACCGCCATCATGCGGTCCAACGACACCTACTTCTACGACCTCGCGCACAAGCTGGGGATCGAGCGCCTGCACGACTACATGGCCGAATTCGGTCTGGGGCAGAAAGTGTCGCTGGACATGTTCGAGGAAGCGTCCGGGCTGATGCCTTCCGCCGAATGGAAGCGCGCCACGCGCCGCCAGGCCTGGTTCCCGGGCGAGACGTTGATCCTGGGGATCGGCCAGGGCTACATGCAGGTCACCCCGCTGCAATTGGCCCAGGCCACCAGCCTGCTGGCGAGCAAGGGTGTATGGCACCGCCCGCACCTGGCCATGACAGTGGGTGGCGAGACCCCGGTCGACCCCAACCCGATGCCCGACATCGTGCTGCATGACAAACGCGCCTGGGACCAGGTCAGCCAAGGCATGCAGATGGTCATGCACGACCCCCGCGGCATCGCCCGCGCCTCGGCAGCCGGCGCCCAGTACCGCATCGCCGGCAAGAGCGGCACGGCGCAGGTGGTGGCGATCAAGCAAGGCGAGCGTTACAACCGCAACAAGACCCTGGAACGGCACCGCGACAACGCCCTGTTCGTCGGTTTCGCACCGGCCGATCACCCAAGCGTGGTGGTGGCGGTGATGATCGAGAACGGCGAAGCGGGCGGGCGTGTGGCAGGGCCGGTGGTGCGCGAGGTGATGGATGCGTACCTGCTGGATGAGCAGGGGCACTTGAAGCCTGAATATGCGGGCAATACGGCGACCAAGGCAGTGCCGCACGGTTAGGGGTGGATGTGGCGATGGGTTGCTAGGGGTTCGCCATGGGATTTGCAGCGCCTAGGAAATCGAGCTTCGCGCGCGCCGACTGGTCAGCGGAATAAGAATATAAGTTCTTATTCTTTTTTAGCCGCACCCAAATTCCTCTATAACACTCCCAACTGTACAGCCGCCAACACCCGGCCAACTGTCTGCAGCGCAACACCCGATCAACAGCCAGCGCCCGCACGGCAACATCGCCCCGGGCGCTAAAACGCGTAACCCGTTGATCTAAAATACGTTTTATAAACGGCACGACGATTGCTCCAGCAAAGTCCCCCGCTCAACCCGAACCGGAGACTTGCCCATGAGCACCCCACTGAATGTCGTAGCCCTGTCTGGCGGTACTACCCGCCCTTCGCGCACCTTGGCCCTGACCGAGGCGATCCTCGCGGAACTGGCCGAACACCTGAACATCAAGCCTCACCTCATCGACCTGGGTGACATTGCCCGCCCGTTGGGCAGTGCCCTGTGGCGCAGCGAGCTGCCCGAGGCGGTGGAGCAGCAACTGCGGCTGGTGGAAAAGGCCGACCTGCTGGTGGTGACCACGCCGGTGTACCGCGGCAGCTTTACCGGCCACTTCAAGCATCTGTTCGACCTTATTGGCCAGGACGCCCTGGTCGACACCCCAGTGCTGCTCGCCGCCACTGGGGGCAGTGAGCGCCACGCGCTGGTGCTCGATCACCAGTTGCGCCCGCTGTTCAGCTTCCTGCAGGCCCTGACACTGCCGATTGGTGTGTTTGCCAGCCAAGCGGAACTGGCCGACTACCGCGTTTCCAGCGAGGCCCTCGCCGCGCGTATCCGCCTGGCCGCCGAACGTGCCGTGCCACTGTTCGGCGCCCACCACGCGCTGCGCAAAAGCGCCTGAGGAGCGGCCATGAATGCACTGGTAAACACAGCACCACGCCCTGCCCTGGCCATCGCCCGCGAGTTGGCTGGGCAGTTCGCCCAGACCGCCGTAGAGCGTGACGAGCGCGGCGGCACGCCCAAGGTTGAGCGCGACGCGCTACGTGGCAGCGGCCTGTTGTCGCTGGCTATCCCACAAGCGTTCGGTGGCCAAGGCGCGAGCTGGTTCGATACTTTCGAAGTGGTGCGCGAGTTCGCCCGGGTCGACAGCTCCATTGCCCACGTCTTCGGTTTCCATCACCTGATGCTGGCCACCGTGCGCCTGTTTTCGCGCCCAGACCAATGGCAGCCGTGGTTCGAGCAGACTGCACGCAAGCAGTGGTTTTGGGGTAACGCCCTCAACCCGCTGGACACACGCACCGTGGTCAAGCACTTCGACGGTTGGTGCGAATTCTCTGGCAAGAAGAGCTTCTGCTCCGGTGCCAGCGACTCGGAAATGCTGATCGCCTCCGCCGTGGACGAACGCGCGGGCGGCAAACTGCTGATCGCCGCGATCCCCAGTGGCCGTACCGGTATCAGCCTGCACAGCGACTGGCACAACATCGGCCAACGCCAGACCGACAGCGGCAGCGCCACGTTTGAACGGGTGCGGGTCGAGCACGCTGAACTGCTGCTCGACCCAGGGCCGCTGAGCACGCCCTTCGCCGCCTTGCGCCCGCTGATCGCGCAGCTGCACTTCGCCAACCTGTTCCTGGGTATCGCCGAAGGCGCGTACGAGGAAGCCCGCCAGTACACCCTCAAGGAAAGCCGGCCGTGGTTCCGCTCAAACGCCACCACCACTGCCGAAGACCCTTATGTGCTGCGCCATTACGGCGAGTTCTGGGTCGGCCTGGAAAGCGTCCGTTTGCTGATCGAACGCGCTGCCCGCCAGCTCGATAGCGCCTGGGCCAAGGAGCATGTCTTGAGCGCAGAGGAACGCGGCGACCTGGCCCTGGCCATCGGCACCGCCAAGGTTGCCGCCAGCCGCCATGGCCTGGATATCTGCAACCGGCTGTTCGAGGTCACCGGTGCCCGCGCTACCCACGCCTCGCTGCGCTTCGACCGCCACTGGCGCAACCTGAGGACACAGACCCTGCACGACCCCGTGGACTACCGCATCCATGAATTGGGCGAGTGGGCCCTCAACGGCAAGCGCCCTGACCCATCCTTCTACTCCTGAGGATTGCCCATGCAACTGCTGACCCTCCCCCCGTCCCCGACACTGGCCACCTCGATCAGGGCGACCGCGCAGGTTTTCGAAGACCCCAGGTCACAGGCGCTGCTCGCCCACCTGCAACAGGTCGCGCCGAGTGAGGCGAGCGTGCTGATCATCGGCGAAACCGGCACGGGTAAGGAGCTGGTCGCACGCCATATTCACAACCTCAGCGGCCGGCGTAACGGCCCATTCGTCGCGGTCAATTGCGGGGCGTTTTCCGAGTCGCTGGTGGAGGCCGAACTGTTCGGCCATGAAAAAGGCGCCTTCACCGGCGCCCTGGCGGCCAAGGCCGGCTGGTTCGAGGAGGCTGACGGCGGCACGCTGTTCCTCGATGAGATCGGCGACCTGCCCTTGCCGATCCAGGTCAAGCTGCTGCGGGTGTTGCAGGAGCGCGAAGTGGTGCGGCTGGGTTCACGCAAAAGCATCCCGATCAATGTGCGGGTGCTGGCGGCGACCAACGTGCAGCTGGAGAAGGCCATCAATGCCGGGCATTTTCGCGAAGACTTGTATTACCGGCTGAACGTGGTGACCTTGCAGTTGCACCCGCTGCGTGACCGGCCAGGTGACATCCTGCCATTGGCGCGGCATTTCATTCGTAGCTACAGCGACCGGCTGGGCTACGGGCCGGTGGAACTGAACCCGACGGCCCAGGCCAAGCTGGTTGACTATGCGTGGCCGGGCAATATCCGTGAGTTGGAAAACGTCATTCACCACAGCTTGTTGACCTGTGCTGACGGGGTGATCCAGGCGCAGGATTTGCGGCTGTCCAACCTGCGTATCGAACGGCAGGAGGAGCCTGCCAGCAATGCCGTGGAAGAACTGCTGCAGCGGGCGTTTAGCCAATTGTACGAGGAGCAGCCTGGGGGGCTGTACGAGAAGGTCGAAAATGCCCTGCTGCGCTCGGCGTACCGTTTTTGCCATTACAACCAGGTGCATACCGCGCAGTTGCTGGGGCTGTCGCGCAACATCACCCGGACCCGGCTGATTGCGATTGGCGAGTTGGTGGTGAACAAAAGGCGGGGGCAAGCATCGCAAGTTCTGGATAACCGGGTGGTGCGGTTGTCGATTTGAAATGTGCAGTGCCTGTACCGGCCTCTTCGCGGGCAAGCCCGCTCCCACAGGTATTCCACTGCTTTCAAGGCCAGTGAAGATCCTGTGGGAGCGGGTTTACCCGCGAAAAGGCCGGTACGGGCCACTCAAATGCTAGGTGCGGTCACCGCCATGATCATCGCCGACATCATGATCGGCCCCATCATCGGCGCCATGCCCTACACCGTGGGCCTCGCCAACACTGTGATTCGCTTCGTGATTCGCTTCGTGGTTGGCCTCATGGTTGGCCTCATGGTTGGCCTCATGGTTGGCACCATCATCGGCGCCATTGCGTCCACTTTCACCACGGCCTGAGCTGGCATGTCCGCCGCCATCGCCGCTGTGTCCGCTCCCACTGCCGCCGTGGCCTCCACCACCGCCACTGCCGCCGCCTCCACTGCCACCACCATGACCACCTCCACCACCGCTGCCGCCGCCGTGACCACCGCCACCGCCGCCACCTCCACCACCGCTACCACCCCCACCGCCGCCATGACCACCGCCGCCACCGCCGCCACCATGACCACCGCCACCTCCACCACCGCCATCCTTCGCATACGCGCTGGACGCACCGCCAATGGAGTCAGGCACCAACACGGCCGACGCTGACAAAACCGCGCCGATTGCCAAAGCCAACAAGCATTTTTTGAGCATGTAGAGCCTCCGCTTGGAGTAGCACGGGGGTTGCACATGACACCCCGTGAGTTCCGGCCCCCCCCATGGGGCGACCTGCAAACCAGTGCGGCCTTCCATCTGCAGCGGGTGAGCGAGATCCATCAGGGCCAACTGGCCAGTTGTTGCAGAATGTGTCTTACGTCCTGAGCGTAGTCACGCGCTAGCGCTTGTCACGACCAGTCATCCGAATGGCGCTTGAACAGGCGCTGTCCGCGGCATCAGGTCATAGGGGTGCTTCCAGCCTGGCGTGCTCTTGATCCGCGCTTTCCAGGCCTCGATATGAACGAATTCGTCCAGCGCGATACCCGTGTCTTCAGGCATGAACACATACCCCGCCAACGACAGGTCGGCGATGGTCAAGCGCCCGCCGACCATGAACGGCGTCTTCGCCAAATGTGCATCAACGATGCGATAGGCCGCCGTGGCGCGATCACGCAAAAACTTGGTCACATCGGTTTCGCCCATCTGTTTCAGGCAATAGATAAACCGCAGCGCCGCGTAGTAGCTGGTGAACTTGTGGTTGTCGAACAGCATCCAGCGCCAGATCTCGCGCTTTTCGTCCTCATCGCGTGGGCCAAACTGGCCGGTTTGCTCAGCGAGGTATTCCAGGATCAAGGCCGATTGGGTGAACGACTTGCCCGCGTGTTCGAGCACCGGCACCTCGCCCTGCTCGTTCACTTCATCGCGCCAGGCCTGCTCGCGGGTTTGGCCGTTGAAAAAGTCGACGAACACCGGCTGCCAAGGCTGGCCGGTGAGTTCGAGCATGAGGGCGGCTTTGTAGGCATTGCCGGATTCGGCGAAGCAGTGGAGCGTGTATTCGGACATGGCAGACCTTCAGTTTCCTTTGAATGATCGTTAAGTGCCGGGGCTTTTGCTCGGGCCAGTCACCGGCAAACCGAGCAAATCACGCAGGGCTTGTCGCGGTCAATTCAAAACCTCCCACGACCCGTCATTCCCGTTATATGCCCCCCGCCCGGGCCATGCGACAGTGAAGAAAACAACACGGATAAAACCCATGTACAGAAACACCTCTACCCCCGCGGACGACAACGGTTGCGGCTGGTTCCACCTCAGCTCCATGCGCCAGCCACGTGCCGCGCACCGGGGGCGGAGCGAAGCGCGCTGGGTGGTACTCGGTGCTGGCTTCACCGGCCTTGCCGCCGCGCGGCAGCTGGCGCTGCATCACCCGGATGACGAGGTGATCCTGCTCGAAGCCCAGGAAGTCGGCTTTGGCGCCTCGGGGCGCAACTCGGGCTTTGCCATCGACCTGCCCCATGACATCGGCGCACCGGACTACATCGGTGAACTGGCCACGGCGCGGATGAACCTCAAGCTCAACCTGCGCGCGCAGTCGATACTGCACACGCTGATCCAGCAGCATGGCATCGACTGCCAGATCCGCCCGGACGGCAAGTACCAGGCGGCGGTCGAAGACAAGGGGTTGGCGGTGCTCGAAGCGTACCGCAGCGGCCTGGAGAAACTCGGCCAGCCTTACCAGATGATCGATGCCCGTGACCTGCCCGAGCACTTCGGCACCGCGTTCTACCGCAAAGCGTTGTACACCCCAGGCACCCAATTACTGCAGCCGGCCGCCTTGGCCAAAGGCCTGGCAGACAGCCTGCCCAGCAACGTGACGCTGTACGAACACACCACCATCACCCGCATCGAACAGGGCACGCGCATCACCCTCACGCATGCCCATGGCGAGATCGTTGCCGAGCAGTTGCTGCTAACCAACAACGCCTTCGCCTCGTACTTCGGCTTCCTGCCGGGGCGGCTGCTGCCGATTTTCACCTACGCCAGCATGACCCGGCCCCTGAGCGAAGACGAACAAGCACGCCTGGGTGGCAAGGCGACCTGGGGCATCATCCCCGCCGACCCGTTTGGCAGCACCCTGCGACGCACCCCGGACCAGCGCCTGCTGGTGCGCAACAGCTTCAGTTTCAACGCCGATGGGCGCGCCAACCAGCGCCACCTGCAACGCGCCGGGCGACAGCACCGGGCGTCGTTCGAGCGGCGGTTCCCGATGCTCGCGGGTACGCCGTTCGAATTCACCTGGGGCGGTTCGATGTGCCTGTCGCGCAACCACCAATCGCACTTCGGCACGCTGGCACCCAATGTCCATGCGGCGCTGTGCTGCAACGGCCTGGGAATTACACGGGGCACTGCCACCGGGACCCTGTTGGCCGACTGGCTGAGTGGCGAGCGTGACGAGCTGATCGACTTCCTGCTGGGCTCGGCCGGGCCCAACCGCAACCCGCCGGAGCCGCTGCTGGGCCTGGGCGTCAACCTGAACCTGCACTGGGGCCAGCGCCGCGCCGGCCTGGAAAGCTGACAAGGAGGCATCATGCATAGCCTGGGCATCCTCGGGGTCGGCGAGCTGACCGAAAAAGTCGTTATCGGCCTGCGCCGCGGTGGTTTCGACGGCGCGATCCTGCTGTCGCCACGCAACGCCCAACGCGCCGAAACACTGGCCCACACACACGGTTGTCAGGTACTGCCGAGCAATCAGGCGGTAGTCGATCAGGCCGAGGTGCTGATGCTGGGCGTGCGCCCGGAATCACTGGCACACCTGGCCGGCGAGGTACGCCTGCACCCCGGGCAACGCCTGCTGTCGTTGGCAGCAGGTGTGAACCTGCAACAGCTGCAAGCCGCCTTCCCCGCCGCTCACTGCGTGCGCGTGATGCTGTCTTATGCCGCGCAACACAACCAGTCCACAGTAGTGGTCTACCCCCCGGATCCCCCCGCTGAGCGATGCCTGGCCGGGCTGGGCAACCTGGTGGTATTGCAGGATGAAGCGGCGTTCGAGCTGGCCACGGTGGCCGCGTGCATGAATGGCTGGTTCTACTTCCTTTTGCACGACCTGCAGCAGTGGCTGACCGACAAAGGCCTGCCCGCAACCGACGCACGCGCTTTGGTACTGGGCAACCTGCACGACTGTGTGAGCAGTGCCCAGCGCCAACCCGAACACACGCTCAAGGCCCTGGGGCAAGCGATTGCCACGCCGGGCACCTTTACCGCCGATGGGCTGGCCGTGTTGATGCATCAACCGGTAAGTGCCAGCTGGGGCGCGGCCTGCGAAGTGGTGCTGGATGCGCTGTTGACTCGGTCGCGGTAGGCGCAGCCTTGCGCTGCGAAGAGGCCGGTGACAACGCCGTAAATCTTGGCTGATGTCGCCGGCCTCTTCGCAGCAAAAGGCTGCTCCTACAGTGCCATTCACACTTCGCAATGCCATCCCACGACCCGTCCGAACCGTTATAGGGAACCCCTGCAACCCGGTGCCATAGTGCCGCCACGCAAGTGCGTCAAATAACAACAAGAGGTAAGTCCAATGTCTGTCCCCAAACGCTCCGTCGAAGATGCGCCACTCAATGCGTTCCACCGCAAACTGACGGTCTATTCCGCCGGTGGCCCGTTCCTCGACGGCTATGTGCTGAGCATCATCGGCGTGGCCATGCTGCAGATCACCCAGGCCCTGCAACTGTCGGCCTTCTGGGAGGGGCTGATTGCAGCTTCGGCGCTGATCGGGGTGTTCCTCGGCGGCTTCCTGGGTGGCTGGTTCACCGACAAATACGGGCGCAAGGTGCTGTACTTGGTCGACCTCATCGCCATTGTCGGTTTTTCGGTGGCGCAGTTCTGGGTCGAGTCGGCCTGGGCATTGTTCGCCTGGCGGTTGTTGATCGGTATCGCGGTCGGCGCCGACTACCCGATCGCTACCTCGCTGCTGGCCGAGTTCCTGCCACGCAAGCAACGCGGGCCGCTGCTGGCGGCAATGGTACTGATGTGGTTCGCCGGGGCCGCCGTGGCCTATGTGGTCGGTGAACTGTTGCTGCGCGTCGGCGGCGATGACGGCTGGCGCTGGGTATTGGCCAGTGCGTTGGTCCCGGGTGCGTTGTTCCTGATTGCCCGTAGCGGTACGCCAGAATCGCCACGTTGGCTGCTGAGCAAGGGCCGCACTGCCGAGGCGGATGCCGTGATCAAACGCGTCTATGGCCCGGATTACTCCATCGCCGACCTGCCCGAACACGTCAGCGGCAAACCGGTGTCGGTGTGGTCGCTGTTCCACTCCGGCTACGGCAAACGCATGGCCTTCGTCACCCTGTTCTGGACCTGCGCCATCGTCCCGCTGTTCGCCATTTACGCGTTCGCCCCAAAGGTGCTGCAGGCGCTGAAGCTCACCGGCGACTGGGCCGCCTACGGCTCGATCGCCATCACCCTGCTGTTCACCCTCGGCTGCCTGCTGGCAACCAAGCTGATCAATCGCCTGGGGCGGCGCAAGATGCTGATCCACAGCTTCCTCTGGTCGGGCATGTCGCTGGTGTTGCTGGGCGTGTTCCCCGACGCATCGCCCACCACCGTGCTGGTGCTGTTTGGCGCCTACGCAGTGTTGATTGGCGGCGCCCAAGTGCTGGAGTACGTCTACCCCAACGAGTTGTTCCCCACCGAGATCCGCGCGTCTGCCGTTGGCCTGGCCACTTCGCTGTCGCGTATCGGCGCGGCCGTGGGCACCTACCTGGTGCCTATTTCCCTGGCCACCTATGGCATTGCCAATACCATGTTCGCCGCCGCGTTGATCTCACTGTTCGGTGCACTGATCTCGTGGTGGCTGGCCCCAGAGACCAGCAAGCTCGACCTGCAGCAAGCCGCCGCGTTGGGCGGGGCCGCCCCTGCACCGTCACCGTCCTACAAAACCGTTGCCCGAAAAGCCTGAAGGAGCCACATCATGAGCCAAGTACTTACCGTTGTCCGCAATGCCGCTGCCTCGCCGCTGGGTGTGCCAGCCCCTGCCCGTCTGCCGATCGGCGAACCGATCGCCCACGCCGCCAGTGCCCAGGACCAGACCGATGAAGCGGTGGACGCCAGCATCGGCGTCTGGGAAAGCAGCCCCGGGGTATTCCGCCGCTTCCTGAAAAACCGCGAATTCAGCCATATCGTCAGCGGCAGCTGCACCTTTACCCCCGACGGTGGCGAGCCGGTCGAGCTGCGGGCGGGCGATGCGGTGCTGTTCCCGGAGAACTGCGAAGGCGTGTGGGAGATCCGCGAGACCCTGCGCAAGACCTACGTACTGTTCTGAGGAGCGCGCGGATGATCGAACGTATCAACCCCGGCAAACGGGCCAGCCAGATGGTTCTGGTGGATGGCCGCCTGGAAACCTCCGGGATCGTCGCCCTTGCGCCGGGCGATATCGCTGCGCAGACGCGGTGCGTGCTGGCGCAGCTGGAGCAGTGGCTGGCACAGGTTGGCGCAGGTAAGGGCAACCTCACCCGCGTGCAGATCTGGCTGGCTGACATGGGGGAGTTTGCGGCGATGAATGAGGTGTATGACGCCTGGGTCGGGCAGCAACCACCGGTGCGGGCGTGTGTAGGGGCTGCGCTGGCGGCGCCTGAGTATCGGATCGAAATTCAGGCATTTGGTCAGCTTTGATAGCGCCGGGGCCGCTTTGCGGCCCATTCGCAGGCAAGCCAGCGCCTACACGGGTAGGAGATGGCTACACAGCTACAGCTCCGGGTCCAAGCCTACTTTGTCCCCATGCCAGTCAAACCGCTCCACTTCATGCCGCCGTTTGCGAAAGCTGTAAGGCGTCTCGCCGTACTGCTTGCGGAACCACAAGATGAAGTGCGATGCATCGGAAAAGCCACACGCCAAGGCAATGGTGGTGATGTTCTGGCTGGTATTCACCAGCAAGCGCCGGGCATGGTCCAGGCGCAGCTTGCGCCAGTAGTTGGCCGGTGGCTCTTGTGTGTTGGCAACGAACTCGCGGTGCAACTGCCGCGGGTGCGTGCCCACTGCCTCGGCCACCGCCTTGAGGGTCATCGAGGCATCCAGGTTGGCGCGCATGAAGGCAATGGCCCGCTGCACACGGTCGTTCTGGTAAACGCTTTCGCTGGCGGCCTTGTCCTCTTGCGCGTCGGCACGCTCGTCCACCAGCAGGTACTCCAAGCCCTTCTGCGCACGCACCGCTCCGCAGTGCCGGCGAATCAGGTTGGCCGCCAGGTCGATGGCCGTGCCGCCCGGGCAGGTGATAATGCCGCGGTCATCCACATAGCTCTTGTCGATCACGGCGGTGGACAGCGGGAAACGCTCCTTGAACTCATCGCGCAAGGTGAAATGCAACGCGCAACGCCGGCCATCGAGCAGGCCGGCCTTACCCAGCACGAACGAACCTGAACACAGGGCGATGATCGGGATATTGGCGGCGTACACCTCACGCAGCGCATCGAGTAGCCAGTCTGGGGGGTTACGCGTTTCGCCCAGCAGCCCGCCCGCCAGCACAATGTAGTCGTACTGGGCAAACAGGTTGAGCGGTTTGGTCGGCGAAATGGGCATGCCGCAACTGGCGGTGATCGGCTGGTCGTCCAGGGTCATCCAGTCCCATTGGCAATACACTTGCTGGCTGCGGAACGACTTGTCGGCAGCGAAGCGCAACGAGTCGACCAGGCCGGCGACCGGGACCAGGGTGAACTGGTTGAGGAGCACGAAGCCAACCCGCAGTTCAGGTTTTATCTGCGAGGCGGCTTCGGGGGGCTGTGTTTGTTGTTGATCTTGTAGGGCGACCATGGACGCTGCTCACATGACATCCGAAGTGGGTATCATTCTAGGCGTCTTTAGGCGTCCGTCCTATCATATTTAGTGCTGAAAATAGAAGATTTCCGACACGAAATGGCTCCTCCACTACCGTTTACGCGACTGCGCCAAGGCTAAGGCCTCTTTCTCTCTGAAACTTACGCCCTGCGCCTTAGTATTGGCACCCAACACACTGCCGTCATCTTTGAGCTGAACCGCGAGGATCTGATTTTTCCCTTTGAATTTAAACTCATAGATCGGTCGGCCGGCTCTACCTGTCTGGGCACCTTGGATGCCGACCATCTTGCCGTCGATCAAGGCCGTCATCACCGCACTGATGATGCCTGGTCCTTTTTCAATTCCTGCGGCTTCGAATTCGGCTCTGTGTCTGGAGGTGATATGGCTTAATCCCTCATCCTTATTACCCTGATCCAAGAAAACAACCTGTCGTTGGCCAGTATCAGGGTTTATCCTTTGGCCTATTGCCTTAACGCTGCTCATATTCGCTTGTCTATTCAAAGGGAGCTCCCGCGCCAGACGTTCAAATAGTGGTTTGCCGGGAATAGCGAACTCACTCTTGAAATTGACTTCCTTTCCCGTACTCTCCTTCTTTTTTTCCGCCTTTCTTTCCTGTCTGCCCTGACGAGTAGGTACGGTTTCCCATTCCTCTTCGACCGGACTATCTGCAGCAGGTAGTTCTGGGCGGGAAGATAAGGCCACCGCACCAGCACCGTCACGGCTCCCCTCTGCCGAAGATGTGGTTGGCGCGACAGGCGCAGGATCAGCGTCACCCCTTCGGCTGACAACCCGCGTGTCTTTTGCTCCTGAACTGTTTCTGTCGTCATTTTTCTTAGGCATCAACCCCAACTCATCAACCAAAGTCATCGGGTTGTTACGCACCATCGCGTACAAATTCAAGCCATCCACAGTGCCTGCAGGGTCCGCGCTCAACCACCGCCCCAGCCAAGGCTGGTAATAGCGATACCCGTAGTAATACAGCCCTGTCGCATCACGCTCCTTGCCCGAATAACGAACGAACTTGTAGCGCCCCTGCACTTCGCTGCAAGCGGCCCATACCGCAGTGCCGCCGTACGGGTAGTACTCCTCTTGGCTGATCACCGCACCACTGCCATCGACCTCCAGGCAACCGCTGCCCAGCTGGTCGGCGTAGCTGTAACGCAATTGCGCGTCGGCAAGTTCTGGCGGCTTACCTGCAGCCCAGTGCAAGGCCCGCACCTGGGCGTGCCCAGCTTCGCCCACCAGCACCACCTGCAACTGCTCGATCAGCGTGCCGCCCTGGGTTGTACTGCGCAGCTCAAGGCCTGGCAGGTACTGCACACGTTGCGTGCGCATGCAGGTTCAGGTAATCCTGAGGGTAGAAGGTGTCTTCCCTTACGATCTGTGTGTAGCCCAAAACCGCAGGTGTAAGTCTTTCTGGAGGGGTTCCCTCCGTGCTCTCATTAAAGAGCAGAGTCATGCGAGTCGCCGGTCAAGCCAACGCCATGGGTCTGCAGCAAACCGGCGGTGTGGTAGTGCCGGCTTGCCTGGCCCGCCAAATTGTGGGCTTTTTCTGCGGCGCTGTTGCCGGCATAAATCAGCCGCTCCAGCCGACACGCCACGTGGCCATTGGCCTGTTCGCTGATGCCCAGCAGGCGCCCTGGCAGGTTGGCGTTCTCGTAATGCCAGGTGCGGGTGACCGCTTCACTGCGCAGGTGCTCGCCGTGTTCATCGAGCGCGATCCGCGATACGGCCAGCAACGGGCGCCCTGCTGCGTCGCTCAGGTTGATCGACACGCCGGCGTCGGCGCTTTGGATGCACACCGGGGTGCCGGCCAGGTCGGTCAGCCAGGCAAAGTTACCCCGGCCGCTGGCGTGCAGGCGCGGGTCGCTGCTGTGGGTCATGAAACCCTTGGCGTCATGCTGCTGACGCGTAATCCGAGGTTGCGTCAGGGTCGGCGTGTCTGGGTGGCGGTGGTAGTGGATAGTCCGGGCCACCAGGCCGCGGTTGTCCACGACCGTGACGGTAGGGGTATTGCGATGGACAGCGTTGTCCGAAAGGGCAGGCATCGCGTGCCTCCTGTTCTTGAATTCTGCATGGGGTTGAGTGGATGGCGCGCGCCAGGTAGCGCGCGCCATCAAGGTCGCGCTCAGGCCGTGTCGTTCTCGTCCTGCGCTACCGTGAACCAGGGGTAGTACTCGGTACGCCGCTCCCAGCCCGCGGCGGTGAGGACGCGGTAAACGCGCCCCATGGCGTCATACAGCTGGGTATCGGCATACAGCCCGGGGTGGCCGCTGTCATCGCTTACAGGGCGCCAGTCATCGAGGTAGTACGGCAACCAGGTGCGCACAGGCTGGCCTTTGTTGTCGTAGCCCGACAGCGTGGCAGCATCCAGGCCCTCCAACGGGCCATCGGGTACCAGCAGATGCTCCACGCTGAAGCCGCCCTGCGGCATCGCGTGCGCTGGCAGCGCCAGCACATCGGTACGGGTCGCTTCGATGAGCCCGGACACGTAATCATGGCCGTCCTCCAGGTTGCGTACCCGATGGCGCGCGTGCTCAAGCCAGGCCATGTCCTGCTGAGGGTCGCGGGCATCGTCCAGCAACCCGGCTGGCAGCGAGGCTGGGTAAGGCGATGGGGAGACTGCAGCGCGGCGCGGGTAATGCACCTGCACCTGCTTGGCAGCGTTCCTGCTGAGGAAGTGTTGTGCCGCATCTACAGCGTCGATGGCACGCGCTTTAAAACCGTAACGGCCAACCAGGAGTACGATCTGTCACAAGGGCCGGCGCAGGTACAGTTGAACACCACTGCACCCATGGGCGACATCAGCGAGTGGGATGGGGGTAGCGAAGCCCTGCACCGCATCGAGTTCCAGTTCGGCAACGGCAATACCCGCAACTACACCGTCAAGGTTTACAAAGATGCCGATGTACTCAAGACCGCCATCATCGGTGCCACTGATCAAGGCGCTCAGTATCTGGCGCACAGAGGGCAGGTAACCCGCCTCAACACCCTGTTCGCCCGGGAGCTGACGGTAAAGGCGGTGTCGGGGATCGACTCTATCTTGAACTACGACACCCAGCACATGCCCGAGCCGAAACTTGGCGTCGTCGTGCGTCTGACGCTTCCGGTGTACAACGCTTCCTATCACGGCGAACCCTGTGCAGATGCCGGGTTTTGCCATCGAACATTTCAACGCCTCGCGGGTATTGCTTGGCGATACCGACGGCAGTGGTACTACCGATATCCTTTATGTAGACGCGGACCGCATCCGGGTATTCGTCAGCCATAACGGCAATCGCTTCGTCGAAAGCCATTGCGTGCCGGCGCCAGAGGGGGTCGTGCTCGATGCCAGCTGTAAGCTGCAACTGGTCGATTTGCGCGGGCAGGGTTGTGCAGAGCTGGTGCTGACTGTGCCGCACCTCTCTCCCCTTAGCTGGGCGTACCGTTTCAATGACCGACGCCCCTGGTTGCTGGCTGAGGTGTGCAGCAACACCGGTGGCCGTACGCTGTTCGATTACCGCAGTTCGGCGCAGAGCTGGCTGGATGAAAAGCGTGCCCTGCAAGGGGACGGCAAGGCGGCGATCAGTCGCTTGCCGTTCCCGGTTCACACCTTGGCCCAGGTGACCCTTGTGGACGACATCAGTGGCCTGCGTACCGTCAGTGGCATGCGCTATCAGAGCCCTGTCTGGGACCCTGTCGAGCGGGAGTTTCGCGGTTTCAGGCAACTGATTCAGACCGACACCCTGAGCGACGCCCAGGGCACGGCCGCCGAGCGTTCGCCGCCGGCGCAAATACGCCATTGGTTCCTCAGTGGCATCGAAGACCTGGATAGCATCGCGCCACAGGGCTTTGATGGGCAGCGCAGCGCAGAGGAGGACTTTCCCTTGCAACCGGTGCGCTTCACTCGCCTTGAAGGTGACTGCGATGTGCCTTACTCGCCGCAAGGTGCAGCCCGGCGTTGGCTGCTTTGTGCCTTGAAAGGGGCGCAAGTGCGCAGTGAAACCTACGGCCTTGACGGCACTGAACACGCTGGGGTGCCGTACAGCATCACCCGTCAGCGCTGGCAAGTGCGGGTTTACGAGACCGCGCACGCCGACCGGCCTGCGGCCTTGGTAACGGCAATAGAGAGCCTGGCCTTCGCGGCTGTCATGATAGCCACTGATAGTCTCCAGGTTGGCCACTTCCTCGAACGCACTCAGGTAGCCCTGGAAGGCATCGCCCACGGTATCGTCATTGATCTGCGCCTGCCCCAGCGTTTGCAGCATGTCGTCCATTGCCGGGGTTTGCCCCAGGCGCACTGTCGGGTCGATGTAGTTTTCTGGGTAGTACATCAGCATTTGCCCTGCTGCCCAGTTGGCATAGCTGGCGTTCCAACGCGTCCAGTCCTTGAAGAACTGGCGACCCAGCACAGCATGGCGCACGTTGGCCGGGTCCTCTGGGGTCGACAGGGTGCAGTGGATGAACTGCTGCAGGGCCGACATCGCTTCGGCGATACGGCTGCTTATCACCTGTTCGGCGTTCAGGACGTCGATCAACAGGTGCTTGTTCAGCCCTTCGACAGTGAAGTGCTCTTTCGCGCCCAGCACGCCCGTCAGCGCGGGTCATCAGTTGCAGATCGTGAACGGTCCAGCCACGGGCAGCCATCCAGTCGGTGGTACTGCGCACCTCCTGCAACAACAGCTGCCATCCGCTGTTGTCCAGCGAATGCATCGGATGCGGCGCGCCCATCATCTGCAGCAGTTGGCGCAGCTCAGTAAGCGTCAGACCGTGATGCCGAGCCCACAGGCTCAAGGTGTACAGCGCGGACAAATGGGACATGATGACATTCATGCCGACGTCGGCATCCGCAAGGCCACTGATAAGCCGGCCCAGCTCGAGCAGCCCTTCGTCATCGGTTTGGCAGGCACGCTTGAGGGTTGCCTTGATGTCGGCATGCTCGCTGGCATGGTCCGGGTGCAGGCGCAGCCGCGTATTGTCCCTGATCAAACCGCCTGCAACCAGTGGCGGGTCATTGAACAGGCGGTCGAACTGGCTTTTTTCAATGCCGTCGGACGCTTCGGAGATAAACCCCCTGGCCATGAGCAGCGCGTCCTGGTGATCGATGCCGTAACGCTTTACTGAATGGGCGGTGCGGAAAACAACGGCCAGCGTCTGGTCGGTGATCTGGCTTGGGTCGACACTGTTTATGATGTCTTGCAGTGCCCGTGGGGACAGCTGGGTCACTTTGTACAGGCGCACGATCTTGTTCAACTGAAGCAGGTACGCTGCGATCGACAACCGCGTGCAGGTAACAGTTAACGTGCTTTCACGGCTCTCATGGTCAGCGCTAGCGGACCGCGTCCATTTAGCGGTGAGCGCGGCCTCGGCCGGCACGTCGGCCCATTCGAAACTGTGCCGATACTCTTCATCGGGCAAGAACAAGTCGTATCCAAAATCTGAAGCTCTCAGTTCAAGCGCAAAAGGACCGCTGAGTTCAAATTTAACAACGCGATTGATCTGAAACTTGAACGCCAACTGCCAGGTGCCGTTATGCAATGGATACAATCGAACATAACGCATATTGGGAGGCGTATCACTCAGCGTCAACTGGATAATTTCGTCATCGGCACGTGCAGTTAGCGTGCGCCCAATGTATTCAGCTTTATCCATTTCCCCCATGAAGCCTTGCAGCTCAGCGTCTGTCAGGCCAAACCAACTGCGCAAGCGCGCGGGCTGCATCATGGAGGTTGGCGTCATGCCAGGGAAGTACTTGATAAACTGCGCCTCAGCATTCTCCTCGTTGATGTCGTCCGTCAATAAACAGCGCAACGCGGGCGAGATATCGTAGTGAAGGCACGCCAGTGCAGCGTCATTCAGATGTTTGGCGAAACGGGGGGCCGCCAGCAAGTGCGACAAATCCGCATCGTTCTGGACGAACACCTGACGCAGGCGGTTGTAATGATGATGATATGGCGTAGTGCTGGTACCGACATCAGCCGACAGGGCTTCAAGGAGCTGGTCATTATTCAACGCCGGGCTGCCCTCCTGGGTAAGCGCCGCAATCGCCCGGCTCAGCAAGATCTCATTGGACAGGCTGAGGGCACTGATCGGCGTGTCCAGATTGTTCTGGCTGAGTACCAATTGCCGCAGGTCGGGGCGGCGTTCGTCGATATGCCAGGGGTTTTTCGCGGGATACAACTCCTTCGCCTGTTTATACAGCTCTGCCAGGTAAGCCGCCGGCGAAAACATCGAGGCCACATCCCCAGGGGCACAGTATCGTCCTGGGCGCTCGATCGGCCCATCGTTAACGTCCTGGAGACGCTTCGGCACAAGCGGAGAATGACGGATGATAATACTTTTCTCATCGAGCAGGGTTTGGTTGCGTGCCCGGCGTACTTGTTCGTGCAACTGGCGAGCTTCGCCAATATCAACCATATCGCCCAATTGCTCACACAGTTCTTCAAAGGACAGATCATCCATACCCGCCAGCGAATCGACTTTAAGCTGGCTCATGAGAGACTTACTTTGTTCAGAAAAATCTTGAATCATTAGATAACCTTGCCGCAATAACCACTAGACAAGCCCACCCCAAGGTGAGCAACTTTTAAACTTGGCGAGCCAATTCAAACGCGGCAACACTAATGGATCACTCCTAAAAAAAGACCTCTCAGAACTGCTAGCTAGTAACTGTAACCCTCCAAAACATGCCGTCCGTTTTATTCCCTCATGATGTAAGCGTTTTCAGAGCGCCCCCTCCAGGCACGCGCCCACGTCCTATCAATTGTCATGACTGTAATATCGCGCCCCGACCGCACTGAGCATCATGTGTACACAAGACAAACATGCTCAGAGGCACCCCTCATGTACCGTGGATTCTGGTATGCCCAGGCGCTGGACCTGGACAGCGACCTCGCCCCTGCCCTGCAGGACTCGATTCAAGCCGACGTGTGCATTGTCGGCGGTGGCTTCCTTGGCCTGTGGTCGGCCATTCGCCTGAAGCAGGCCCACCCGGAAAAAACCATCGTCATCGTCGAACGCGACCGTTGTGGCTCGGGCGCCAGCGGGCGCAACGGTGGCGTTGCCACCAACTGGTGGGGCAAGTACCTGTCGGTGCGGACCATTTGCGGCGACGTCGAGGCGCGGCGCATCTGCGAGGCGGCAGAGTCGGCCATCGATGAGATCGGCAGCTTCTGCCAGGAACACGGCATCGACGCGCAGTACCGCAAGGATGGCTGGTTGTGGACGGCCACCAACCAACGCCAGATGAACTCCTGGCGGGTGCTGACCGATGGCCTGCAAAAGCTAGACGTCAACCCGTTCCAAGAGCTTGACCGCCAGACCATTCGCGGGCGCGTCGGCTCACCGCTGGTACTGGGTGGCATCTATGACCCCAACGCCGCCACCGTGCAGCCCGCCATGCTCGCGCGGGGCCTGCGCCGGGTGGCGCTGAAGCTTGGTGTGCAGATCTTCGAGAAATCGCCATTCACCCACCTGCAACGTGGCGCCAACCCGGTGGTGCACACCGCCAAGGGCCATGTGAAGGCCAAGCACGTGGTGCTGGCACTCAACGCTTGGGGCGCGCAGTTCCCGGAGTTGCGCCGGATGATCGCGATCATGTCCAGCGACATGGTGGCGACAGCACCCGTCAAGGCCAAGCTCGATGCCATCGGTTTCAGCCGCGGCGAATGCATGACCGACTCGCGCACCGTGCTCAACTACTGGCGCAACACCCCTGATGGCCGCGTAGTCTTCGGCAAGCCGCTGGGCCAGTTCGCTTATGCCGGACGCATCGGCAACCTCTACGAGAAGCCTTCCCCTGCTGCCGACAAGGTGGCTGCCGAGCTGCGCCGGCTGTACCCGCAACTTGCCGATGTACCGGTGGTCAGCAGCTGGACCGGCCCCATCGACCGGGCCATGAAAGGCTTGCCGAACTTCGGCTACCTCGATCACCACCAGAACATCAGTTACGGCATCGGCTTCTCTGGCAATGGCGTGGCCACCACCGTGTTTGCCAGCCGCATCATCAAGTCGCTGGTCGAGCATGCCAATGACGAATGGGCCAACTGCGGCCTGGTCAACCAGAAGATGAAGATGCTGCCGCCAGAGCCGTTCCGCTTCTTTGGCGCGCACATGGTGCGTGATGCCCTGGTCCGCAAGGAGTCCCTCGAAGACCATGATCAGGACGCCGGCTTCCTCACCCGCCGTCTGGTGGCCATGGCCCCAGCCGGCTACGTGCCGGCCCAGAAAAAATAAGGAAACGGACCGTGAGCGAACATATCGTACTGCTCGACGACGAGGGCCTGGCGCCCTCCACCCGCCTCAAGCGCCCGGCCTGCGAGCACACCTGGCAGCAGTTTGCCTACACCCACCCCGAGCAGGTGCTCGAGCACCTCAAGGACGCAACCATCGCCTTTACCTGCAGCGTGCCGCTGCGTGAGGAACACCTGCGCCAGTTGCCGAAACTGAAGATGATTTCGCTGGCCCTCACCGGCCGCGATATCGTCGATGTCGATTACTGCGATGCCCATGGCATCGAAGTGGCCAGTGTGCCGGGCTATGCCGCCAATACCGTGGCCGAGCACAGCCTGGCGATGATCCTCGAACTGTTCCGCCGCCCGGCCGCGTTCACGCGTTTGATGCGCCAGGTGCATGCGGGCGAGAAGCCGCAGCAGAACATCTACTTCAACCACCGCATCCGTGACGTGCGCGACAAGCAATTGGCAATCATCGGCAGCGGCCCGATCGCCTTGCGCTTGGCGCACCTGGCGCGGGCCTTCGGCATGCAGGTGCTGTTCGAAGACCGTGGCGGCAAGCGCCAGGGGCCGGACTGCCGACCGCTGGCCGAACTGCTGCGCAGTTGCGACGTGCTGTCGATAAACTGCCCGCTGACGCCCGACACCTACAACCTCATCGATGCCGAACAACTGGCCCTGATGAAGCCGGACGCCCTGGTGGTCAACACCGGCCGTGGCGGCGTGGTCAACGAAGCTGCGCTGATCCAGGCGCTTCGGGACGGCCGACTGGGCGGTGTGGCGCTGGATGTGGTCGAGCATGAGCCGCTGCACCCGAGCAACCCGCTGTTCCAGCTGATCGAGCGTGATGATTTCCTGCTCAACCCGCACATCGCCTGGAGCAGTGAAGATGCCATGCAGCAATTGATGGACAGCGCCGTGGACAACATCAGCGACTTCGTCGCCCGCCAAGCCAACGTAAAAAGGAGCCGAACCGCATGACCCTGGTCACCAAGAGCAGCTATGTGGATGGCGCCTTCGTCGCCCCAGGCGGCAGCGATGTGCTGGAAAACCGCAACCCGTCCAACCCGAGCGAAGTGATCGAGCGCTTCGCCCGCGCCGATCAGGCACTGACCGAACAGGCCCTGCTTGCTGCCCGCCGCGCCGCGCCCGCTTGGGCGCGCAGCAACCCGCAGCAACGCGCCGATGCGCTGGACTTCATCGGCAGCGAGATTCTCGCACGCCGAGAAGAGCTGGCCACACTGCTGGCCCGCGAAGAAGGCAAGGTGGTGCGTGAGGCACTGGGCGAAGTCGACCGTGCCGGCCGCTCGTTCAAGTTCTACGCCCAGGAAGCCCTGCGCGCCGAAGGCGAAAAATACCCGTCGGTACGCCAGGACGTAGGCATCGACGTGTTCACTCAGCCGCTGGGCGTGGTCGCCATCATCGCGCCGTGGAACTTCCCGATCGCCATCCCGGCCTGGAAGATTGCCCCAGCCCTGTGTTTCGGCAACTGTGTAGTGTTCAAGCCGGCCGAATTGGTGCCCTCCTCGGCCTGGGCGCTGGCCGAAATCATCTCGCGGGCCGGTTTGCCCGCCGGTGTGTTCAACCTGCTAATCGGGCCGGGGCGCAGCGTCGGTGACACCCTGATCCGCTCGCCGCTGGTGGATGGCATCAGCTTCACCGGCTCCGAGCACACCGGCCGGCAGATCGCCAGGCTGGCGGCCGATGGCATGAAGAAAGTGCAACTGGAGATGGGGGGCAAAAACCCATTGATCGTGCTGGACGATGCGAACCTGGAGCAGGCCGTGGACGTGGCATTGAACGGCTCGTTCTACAGCACCGGCCAACGCTGCACGGCTAGCTCCCGGGTGATTGTCACCGCGGGTATTCATGACGCGTTCGTGGCGCGCCTGGCCGAGCGTACCCGGGCGCTGAAGGTGGGCGATGCATTGCAGCCCACCACCGACATAGGCCCCGTGGTCGATAGCCGGCAGTTGGAGCAGAACCTGTCGTACGTGGCCTCAGGCCTTGAGCAAGGCGCGAAGCTGGTGTGCGGCGGGGAGCGCATCGACAACAAGGACGGGGCATACCTGTTTACACCCGCGCTGTTCACCGACGTGACGCCGCAGATGCGCATCTACCGCGAAGAAATCTTCGGCCCGGTGCTGAGTGTGCTGAAGGTGCGTGACTACGACGAGGCGTTTGCGGCTGCCGAGGACACCGTGTTTGGTTTGTCGGCCGGGATCGTCACCACGTCGCTGCGCCATGCCGAGCATTTCAAGCGCAACAGTTCGGCGGGCATGGTCATGATCAACCTGCCCACGGCAGGGGTGGATTACCACGTGCCATTTGGTGGCAATGGTGCATCGAGCCTGGGCTCACGAGAGCAAGGCACTCACGCACGGCAGTTCTTCACCCGGGTAAAAACCACGTATCAGTTGGCCTGATCTTACGCACTGTGTAGGAGCAGCCTTGTGCTGCGAAGAGGCCGGTGAATGCAACACAAAAGTTGGTGTGGCATCACCGGCCTCTTCGCAGCACAGGGCTGCTCCTACACAGGACGCAAGACCGTGCATGACCCGCACGTGCGGCAGTCCCCAGGCAAGGATTGAACTACTCGCACACCCAAGCGCTCTTACTCAGTGAGTGGTTTATTTCCTTGGGCTTGACGCTACTGGAGAACACACTATGCGCCACCTATTCCTCGCCCCCGCGCTGCTGCTCCTGCTGCCTGCCGGTGCTGCCCTGGCCCGCGTCGATGCGGGCGACGTGGCCACCTCGGCCGGTGTTTCCGCTTCGCTGTATTCGACCTTCAAGGACGATAAACGGATTATCCCGGCCCGTGACGAGCTGTCTGCCTTCGTCGCCAGCGGCGGTGCTATCCGTGGTGCCTACGTGGAATCGGCGCTGGAACAGGCACGCAAGGACCACCCCGGCCTGCAGGCCAATGACGAAGAACTGGCCCGGGCCATTCTCTCCCAGGACGATCCTGTAGCACATCATTGAAACCTTGCACTCAGCACACCCACGCCTGCTTCTCTTCGCAGATTTAGCAGGCGTGGGTGTGCTGCGGGCACACGCAGGCTGAAGGGGTGATACGCTTCCAACGACAATAACAATTGCCGCCGAGTGAGCCCCATGAACATCCTCTACGACGAGCGGGTCGATGGAGCGCTGCCTGACGTGGACCTGCCCGCCCTGCTCAAGGCCCTGCGCGATGCGCTGCCGGACCTGACGATTCTTCATCGCGCAGAAGACCTCAAACCCTACGAGTGTGACGGCCTCTCCGCCTACCGGACGGTGCCACTGCTGGTGGTGCTGCCCGAACGCCTGGAACAGGTTCAGACCTTATTACAGCTCTGCCACCAACGCGGCGTACCGGTGGTGGCGCGCGGGGCCGGCACCGGGCTTTCCGGGGGTGCCCTGCCATTGGCCAAAGGCATCCTGCTGGTAATGGCGCGCTTCAACCGCATTCTCGAGATAAACCCCGAGGGGCGCTTCGCCCGTGTTCAGCCCGGGGTACGCAACCTGGCGATCTCCCAGGCTGCCGCGCCCTATGGCCTGTACTACGCCCCCGACCCGTCTTCGCAAATCGCCTGCTCCATCGGCGGCAACGTGGCCGAAAATGCCGGGGGCGTGCATTGCCTCAAGTACGGTTTGACCGTGCACAACCTGCTCAAGGTGGAGATTCTCACAGTCGAGGGTGAACGCCTGACACTGGGCAGCGACGCCCTCGACAGCCCCGGTTTCGACCTGCTGGCACTGTTCACCGGCTCTGAAGGCATGCTCGGCATCGTCACCGAAGTGACCGTCAAGTTGCTGCCCAAGCCCCAGGTGGCGCGGGTGTTGCTCGCCAGCTTCGACTGCGTCGAGGACGCCGGCAGGGCAGTGGCCGAGATCATCGGCGCCGGGATCATCCCCGGCGGGCTGGAGATGATGGACAACCTGGCGATTCGCGCTGCCGAGGACTTCATCCACGCAGGCTACCCCGTGGATGCCGCGGCGATCCTGCTGTGCGAACTCGATGGTGTCGAAGCCGATGTGCATGACGACTGCGAGCGGGTCGCGGCCGTGCTGACCCAAGCCGGCGCACGCGAGGTGCGGCTGGCCTGCGACGAGGCAGAACGCGCGCGTTTCTGGGCCGGGCGCAAGAATGCCTTCCCGGCGGTGGGGCGCATTTCACCCGACTACTATTGCATGGATGGCACCATCCCACGCCGCGAGTTGCCGCGCGTACTCAAGGGCATCAGCGCACTGTCCGAACAGTACGGCTTGCGCGTGGCCAATGTGTTCCATGCCGGCGACGGCAACATGCACCCGCTGATCCTGTTCGATGCCAACCTGCCCGGCGAACTGGAACGTGCCGAAGCCATTGGCGGCAAGATCCTCGAACTGTGCGTGGCGGTAGGCGGCAGCATTACCGGCGAGCACGGCGTCGGGCGGGAGAAGATCAACCAGATGTGCGCGCAGTTCAACAGCGACGAAATCACCCTGTTCCACGCCGTGAAGGCCGCCTTCGACCCACAAGGGTTGCTCAACCCTGGCAAGAACATCCCCACCCTGCACCGCTGCGCCGAATTCGGCGCGATGCACGTGCACCACGGGCAGTTGCCCTTCCCCGACCTGGAGCGTTTCTGATGGGCAAGGACCGCGACATCAGCCAGGCCCTGCTGGAGCAGGTCAACCAGGCCCTGAACCTGGGCACACCGCTGCGAATCCAGGGCGGCAACAGCAAGGCCATGCTCGGCTGCCCGGTCGCCGGGGAAGTCATCGATACCCGCGGCCATCGCGGTATCGTCAGCTACGACCCCACCGAACTGGTGCTGACCGCACGCGCCGGCACGCCGCTGCAGGAAGTCGAGGCAGCGCTGCACGAGGCTGGCCAGATGCTGCCTTGCGAGCCCCCGCACCTCGGCCCCGAAGCGACCCTCGGCGGTGTCGTTGCGGCGGGGTTGTCTGGGCCACGCCGGCCCTGGGCCGGGGCGGTGCGCGATCATGTGCTCGGCACCCGGGTGATCACTGGCCACGGCAAACTGCTGCGTTTTGGGGGTGAAGTCATGAAGAACGTCGCCGGGTATGACGTCTCGCGGCTAATGGTCGGCAGTTTCGGTTGCCTTGGCCTGCTGACCGAGGTGTCGCTGAAAGTACTGCCGCGCCCGCGCCAATGCCTGAGCCTATGCCTGCCGATGGACCGTCACCAGGCGCTGGCGGCGCTTACCGCCTGGGGCCAGCAGCCGCTGCCGATCAGCGCTGCCTGCCATGACGGCGAGGCGCTGTACCTGCGTCTGGAAGGGGGTGAAGGCTCGGTGCAGTCGGCACGCCAACGCCTGGGAGGTGACGTGCTCGACAGCTGTTTCTGGAACGACCTGCGCGAACAGCGCCTGGCTTTTTTTGACGACCCGGCACCGCTGTGGCGGCTGTCCGTGCCCAACGCCACCGGGGAACTGAACCTGCCCGGGCGCCAACTGATCGACTGGGGCGGCGCGCAGCGCTGGCTGAAGTCGAGCGCGCCAGTGGAGTCGATTCGCGCAGCGGTTGCCAACGTCGGCGGCCATGCCACTTGCTACGCACCTGGCGAGCAGAGCAGCGCACCATTGCCCGCCGCCCTGCTGCGCTACCACAAAGCCCTCAAGCAGCAGCTCGACCCCCAGGGCATCTTCAACCCTGGCCGCCTGTACCCAGACCTATGAGGGCACACCATGCAAACCAACCTGAGTGAAGCCGCCAAACGCCTGCCCCGCGCCGAAGAAGCCGAACGCATTCTGCGTAGCTGCGTGCACTGTGGTTTCTGCACGGCCACCTGCCCCACCTATCAGTTGCTCGGCGACGAGCTGGATGGCCCTCGCGGGCGCATCTACCTGATCAAACAAGTGCTCGAAGGCGCACCAATCACCGCCAGCACGCAACTGCACCTGGACCGCTGCCTGACCTGCCGCAACTGCGAAACCACCTGCCCTTCAGGCGTGAAATACCACGATTTGCTGGACATCGGCCGCGCCGTGGTCGAACAGCAAGTGCCACGCCCGCTTGGCCAGCGCCTGCTGCAGGGAGGGCTGCGGGCGGTGGTGCCGCGCCCTGCGCTGTTCAAGGCCCTGTGCCGCACTGGGCAAGCCTTGCGCCCGGTGCTGCCGGCAACCCTGAAAAGCAAGCTGCCCGCCCAGGTGACCGCACCCGGCGTACGGCCGGCGCCACGGCATGCGCGCCGGGTGCTGTTGCTCGAAGGCTGCGTGCAACCGGCGCTGTCGCCCAATACCAATGCCGCTGCCGCGCGCGTGCTGGACCGGTTGGGGATCAGCGTCGAACCGATTCGCGAAGCCGGTTGCTGTGGTGCGGTGGATTACCACCTCAATGCCCAGGCCCAAGGCCTGGACCGCGCCCGGCGCAACATCGACGCCTGGTGGCCGGCCATCGAAGCGGGGGCTGAAGCCATCGTGCAAACGGCCAGCGGCTGCGGCGCGTTCGTGCGCGATTACGGCCACTTGCTGGAGGCGGACCCGCGGTATGCCGCCAAGGCGGCGCGGGTCAGTGCCTTGTCTCGCGACCTGGTGGAAGTGCTGTGCGAAGCGCCGGTCGAGCAGCTTGGGCTGTGCGCCGAGCAGCGTGTGGCCTTTCATTGTCCGTGCACCTTGCAGCACGCGCTCAAGCTTGGCGGCGCGGTCGAAGGCCTGCTGACTCGCCTCGGTTTTACCCTGACCGCGGTGCCGGATGGCCATTTGTGCTGTGGGTCGGCGGGGACCTATTCGCTGACCCAGCCTGAGCTGTCGCGGCAGTTGCGGGACAATCGATTGAAGGCCTTGGAGAGCGGCATGCCGCAGGTCATTGTTACCGCCAACATCGGTTGCCAGGCCCACCTTGCTGGGGCCGGGCGCACGCCGGTGCGGCATTGGGTTGAAATTGTTGATGCGGGTTTGGGGGCGGGATAGGTATGACGTTAGATGTGCAGCGCCTATGAGATCGAGCGCCGCCCGCGCGGCGCTTCGCAGCACAAGGCTGCTCCCACATCTGTTTCGGGCCAGTCATTCCTGTTCCATGGGCGCGCGGCCCCTTACCGCCCACCTCAATATCGAGTTGGACCAACAAGGCGGTCGCGCGCCAATATCACAGGCCTCACTGGCCCGAAACAGATGAAGGAGCAGCCTTGTGCTGCGAAGCGCCGCGCGGGCGGCGCTCGATCTCATAAGCGCAGAAAATCCCAAGGCCGAACACTTTCAGAAATCCCCCACAACCACGTCAGAAATGCCCTACTTGTCGCGCCTGACTGCTGAAAACATGATCCCCTCTGGACGACTCAGAGGAGGCCCCCCGCATGCACCAGTCCGCTCGCCCCACCGCCGAACTGCGCCACACCCTGCGTGAACTGCTGGCCCACAAGGTCAGCAACCCTGATGACGACCCGCACCTGTCGGGTGTGCTGTTCTTCTGTGCCACCGACGAGCGCACCCGCCAGTTGATCGAGCGCATCGAGCTGCTGGCCAGCGAAGCCTTCTTCGACGCCAGTGGCCGCGCCATCACCCACCGGATGCGAGCGGCTGCGGTTGACGGGGTGCGTATCAAGCAAAAACACAAGGCACCGGCCGATGAAACAGTGATACGCATCGCCCTGCCCGACAAAGGCTACATCACGGTCAGCACGGCACGCTTGTAGGCACAACGCGGTGCATTGGCACTGTACGTCGAAGTGCGATCCGCTATCCTCAACACTCCCCCGCACCGGATCGTTTCATGGAACTGCACATCCGCCTGGAAGGCCGTAAAGGCCTCGCCGACCAGCTCTACCAGCAACTGCGCGCGGGCATCGACAGTGGCCACCTGGCGGCCGGCAGCCAATTGCCACCCACCCGGCTGCTGGCCGAACAACTGGGCGTGTCGCGCAAGACCGTGGCCGAGGCGTACTCCAGGCTTACCTATGACAACCTGCTCAGCGGCGTGGTCGGCCGTGGCACGTTCATCACTCCGCGCCACCCCCTGCGTTCCAACGAGGCAACGGCCATCCCCTTGGCGGCTGCGGCATCCCTCGAACGCTGGCAGCAACGCGCGACCGTGCTGGGTAGGCCGCAACTGCAAGCACCGTCGCGCTATGACTTCGTTGGCGGCGCTTCGAGCAAGACGCAGTTCCCGTTCGACCAGTGGCGCAGCTGCCTGAACTACGCCCTGCGCCGCAGCCAGCGGCACCCCGAGCGGCAGTTCTCTGCCCAGGGGCTGCCTGAGCTGCGTGAAGCCATCGCCCACCACATCGCCTACGCCCGCGGCGTGCATTGCAACGCAGCGGACGTGTTGGTGTGCAATGGCGCGCAACAGGCGCTGGACCTGATCGCCCGAGTGCTGATCGAACCGGGCTGCCCGGTGGCCATGGAAGACCCGGGTTACCCGCCGGCTCGTCAACTGTTCCTGGCCTTGGGCGCACGCCTGCAATCAATACCGGTCGATGATCAAGGGATGTGCGTCGAGCAGATCGCCGACGGCACGCGGCTGATCTACGTGACCCCGTCACACCAGTTCCCCCTCGGCATGCCGATGAGCGAGCCGCGCAGGCGGGCGTTATTGGCACGCGCCGCCGAGCTTGGCGCGTTGATCATTGAAGACGATTACGACTGCGAATTCCGCTACCAGGGGCCGCCCGCCGACGCCTTGCAGCGCCTCGACCGGCATGGCCTGGTGGCCTACGTCGGGACCTTCTCCAAGACCCTGCTGCAGGAGCTGCGCCTGGGCTACGCCGTGTTGCCGCCCGCGGTGCTGAAGGCCGCCTGTGTGGCCAAGCACCTGAGCGACTGGCACAGCCCGACCCTGCTGCAATGGGCGCTGGCGCGCTTCATCAGCGAGGGCCACCTGAACAAGCACATCCGCCGCTGCCACGATGTCTACAGTGCTCGCCGCGAGCGCATCCTCGCCCGCCTAGGCGGCGACCTGGCGCCTTGGTTCAGCGCCGTGCCGGCCAGCGCCGGTTTCCACCTGAGCGCATTGGCCAAGCCGGGGGTGGATGTCGAACTGCTGGCCAACCTCGCACGCAAGGTGGAGGTCGGCCTTTACTCGCTGGCACCCTTCTTCAGTGACGTGCCTGTGCGCCCTGGGCTGGTAATGGGCTTCGGCGCCATCGAACTGCTCGACATCGACCCTGCCCTCGACCGTGTTCGCGATACCCTGCAACGCCTTAGCTGACCGACGCGGCCTGGCCGTTCGGCACCGAACGGGCAATAGCTGCCGCATAGCCGCGTGGCGCGAAACAGGCCGTCACCAGCAGCATCGCCACCACGGTCACGGTCAACAGCACCCACGACGCCTGGAAGTCGCCACTGACGTCGCGCAACCAGCCCGTGATGTACGGCACGATCCCGGTAATGATGAAGCCGATCCCTTGAACAAAGGCCGCCAGGCTCCCCGCTTCGGCGGGTGTTTTCAGGTGCTCCAGGGTCAGTGTCAGGCTCTGGCTGAAGCACGCCCCCAGGCCAAAGCCGATCATCGCCACCCACAGGCCCATGCTCAGCGTGGGCGCCAGTAGCAGCCCAAGAAAGCCGGCCAGTTGGATCGTAAGCGCCAGCCATAAACCTGGCCGACGGTCCACCCAGCGGCGCAGCAACAACGGCAGCCCCAGCGCGCCGGCAACCTGGAAGATCGTCATCAGCCCCACCAGGTCACCACCGCCCTGGGCGGTTCCGCCGTGCTCCAGGTGATAGGCCGGCAGCCAGGCGACCATGCTGGTATAGCCACCATTGATCAGGCCGAAATACACGGCCAGCAACCAGGCACGGCGGGTGCCGAACCAATGCCCGCCAGTGGCACCCGCCAGCGTCGGCGTAGCCTGCCGTGGGCGCAGCAGCGTCCAGGCCAGCAGCGCCACAAGCGCCGGGATCGCCCACAGGCCCAGCCCGGCCTGCCAATGGCCAAAGTACCCACTGATATGCGGGCCAAGCACCGCCGCCAGGCCGCCACCACTCATCAAGGCCGCGGAATACATGCCCATGGCCCCAGCCAGGCGGGTCGGGAACCAACGGTTGACCAACCCCGGCATCATGCCCTGGACCACCGCCACGCCGAGGCCGGCGACCACCGCGCTGGCAATCAATGCCCAGGCGCTGTCCAGTTGCAGGCGCCACAAGCACGCCAGCGCAATGGCCGACAAGCCGGCGAGCATGCCGCCATGTTCGCTGATCCAGCGCCGCAACCAAGGTTGCAACAACGGCACCAGGCCCATGCACAACACGGGCAGCGCGGTCAGCAGTGCGGCCTGCTGATAGCCCAGGCCGGTACTGGCGCGCATGGGTTCAAGCAGCGGCCCGACGCTGGTGAGGATCGGGCGCAAGTTCAGCGCCAGCAGCACCACCAGCAACAGATTCAAGGCAGTTCTCATTGCGTGTTGGCCTGCTTCCACTCAAGGTACAGGCCGGCTTCGCCACTGGGTTTCAGCGGCCGCAACGGCAGGCTCTGCTGTTGCGGAGGGCGCGCCATCTGCGCATACACCGCAGCGGTGGACAAACCGAAGGGTTCGCCTTCATCGTTGTCATAAGCGAACCAGGCACGCTCGATGCCGCACAGGTGCATGGCCGCCAGGCACATCGGGCACGGGTGACCGCTGGCGTAGACCTCGGCACCGTCCAGACGAGCCTGGCCCAAGGCATGCGCGGCCTTGCGGATGGCCTGCATCTCGGCATGGGCGGTCGGGTCCTGGGTGCTGTGGATCTCGTTGACCGCGCGCGCCACCACCTGCCCCTGGTAGACCAGCACCGCACCAAAGGGCCGGCCACCGGCCTGGATGTTGGTGCGGGCCAGTTCGAGTGCTTCGCGCATATAGCGTTCTTCGGACATGAGTCGGTACTCCTTCTGCAAGACCTGGCCATTATCCCGGCTTGCCGGCCTTGGCAGAAATGAAGAGATTGGATGCACCTCAGTGGCCACCTGAATGCCCAGATTGGCCTCCGGGCAAAGTGTGCGATTGGCTATCGGGCTGATCGCTGCACAGCGCTAAGGTAGCGCCATGTCCACCCAACACCTTCTGGAGAACACCATGAACACACGTATTGAATGGGCCAAGCACGCACCGGAAGCCTACAAAGCCATGGTCGGCCTGGAACAGGCCCTGGCTAAGTGCGGCCTGGAGAATTCACTGCTCGAATTGGTGCGCCTGCGCGCTTCGCAGATCAACGGCTGCGCCTACTGCGTCAACATGCATGCCAATGACGCACGCCAGGCCGGCGAAACCGAAGCACGCCTGCAAACGCTGAGCGTGTGGCAGGAAACCGCCTACTTCACTGCGCGTGAACGTGCCGCACTGGCGTGGGTAGAGTGCCTGACCCGGCTGCCGGAGCGCGGTGCGCCACAACCGGAATACGAAGCGCTGCAAGCGCATTTCGAGCCGCAGGAAGTGGTCAACCTGACGCTGGCCATCGCCACCATCAATGCCTGGAACCGCTTCGGCGTCGGCTTTGCGATGGTGCCGGCCTGATGGTGTCGGCTTAGCCACTGCGCCCGGTCAATTTGGCTCGATAGCTGCCGGGGCTCTGCCCGGTCCATTTCTTGAACGCCCGGTGGAATGCACTGGGCTCCTGGAACCCGGCCTGCTCGGCAACCTCGGCGATGCTCAGCACCCCTTCGCGCAAGTGCTCGAAGGCCATCGCCCGGCGTACTTCGTCCTTTATCTGCTGGTACGAACGGCCCTCCCGCTCCAGCTGACGGCGGAACGTACTGGCGCTGATTCCCTGCACCTGCGCCAACGCGGCCAACGTCGGCCATTGCCCGTAGCGGCGAGCGCGCAGGTGGCGATAGACCTCGGCCACCAGGCCGTTCTGGTTGCGAAAGCGAATAACCAGGCCTTGGGGGGCGCTGCGCAAAAAGGTCTTCAAGGCCGGCAGGTCCTGCACTACCGGCAGGCGCAAGTAGGCACTGTCGAACTCCACTTCGGTACGCCCACTGCCCAGGCGCAGGTCAGGCCCCCACAGCAGCAGGTCATCGTCCTGCGCGGGGCGCGATACCGCAAGCTCGGTGCGGTCGATGGCAATGCGCCGCCCTGCCAGCCAGCACAGCAAGCCGATCATCAGCACCAGGTAGGTTTCTTCGGCATACACACGGGTCAAGGGGTCGGCAATGCTCGACTGCACGCTGATCACCGCCCTGCCGCCGCGTAGCGTGAGGCTACCGCGCAGGTCACGCAGGAACAGGCCAAAACCGCCCATGCACTGACGCAAGGCCTTTTCCAGGTTCGGCTCCTGAATCAGGCCACGGCAGATCAGGGCAAAGCTGCCCAGCGGCATGCCGTGGCTGTCGAGGCAGAAAAACTCGTCGTCCAACAGCTGGATCAGGGCCAGCCACAGCTGAGCGAATGCCTTGGCCGGCACGCGGGCCTGGGGCTGCTCGAGCAGTTGCGGGTCGATACCGACCGCACGCAGGTGTGCATCGCGCACGTCCGGGCGTTCGCGCAGGGCATGAAGCATGGCTTCGAGGAAGTACACGGCGACCGTATCGCTATCGCGCATGGCGGATTTCGCTGTCTATGCTGAGTGGCAAAAAGTGCCAGGTTGATTGAACAGATCCGGCATAGGCTCTGGCAGAGCCTTTGCCTAGACTCGGATGAACGAAGGGATCGCCCGCCATTCTCGCAGAGCCAGGCCCGGTCCCGCCATGCCTTCGCAATCGGAGCCCCTATGAGCAGCGCAGAAATTTACGTCGTCAGTGCCGTCCGTTCAGCCATTGGTGGCTTTGGCGGTTCCCTCAAGGACCTGCCGCTGGCCGACCTCGCCACCGCCGTAACCCGTGCCGCCATCGAACGCGCGGGCGTGGACGCCGGGCAAATCGGCCATGTGGTGATGGGCAGCGTGATCCCCACCGAGCCCCGTGATGCCTACCTGGCGCGGGTTGCAGCGATGAACGCTGGCATCCCCAAGGAAACCCCGGCGTTCAACGTCAACCGCCTGTGCGGCTCGGGCCTGCAGGCCATTGTCTCGGCGGCACAGTGCCTACTGCTCGGCGACACCGATGTGGCCCTGGCGGCGGGCGCCGAGTCCATGAGCCGCGGCCCGTACCTGCTGCCACAAGCCCGCTGGGGCGCACGCATGGGCGACCTGCAAGGTATTGACTACACGGTCGGCGTGCTGCAAGACCCCTTCGAACACTTCCACATGGGCATCACGGCCGAAAACGTCTCTGCCAAGCACGGCATCACCCGTGAAATGCAGGACGAGCTGGCCCTGACCAGCCAGCGCCGCGCCGCGCGCGCCATTGCCGAAGGCCGCTTCACCAGCCAGATCGTCCCACTGGAACTGAAAACCCGAAAAGGCAGCGTACAGTTCAGCGTCGACGAGCACGTGCGTGGCGATGTCACCGCCGAGCAGCTGGCCGGCATGAAGACCGTGTTCAAGAAAGACGGCACCGTCACCGCCGGCAATGCCAGTGGCATCAACGACGGCGCGGCCGGCCTGGTGCTGGCCAATGGTGACGCCGTGCGCCGCCTGGGCCTGAAACCGCTGGCACGCCTAGTAGGCTACGCCCATGCCGGCGTCGAGCCCGAGCTGATGGGCCTGGGGCCGATCCCGGCAACCCGCAAGGTGCTGGAAAAAACCGGCCTTAGCATCCAGGACCTGGACGTGATCGAGTCCAACGAAGCCTTCGCCGCCCAGGCCTGCGCCGTGGCCCGCGAGCTCGGCTTCGACCCGGAAAAGGTCAACCCGAACGGTTCGGGTATTTCCCTCGGTCACCCGGTCGGCGCTACCGGCGCGATCATCGCCACCAAGGCCATCCATGAACTGCACCGCATTCAGGGCCGTTACGCCCTGGCCACCATGTGCATTGGCGGCGGCCAAGGCATCGCCGTGGTCTTCGAGCGCGTCTGAGGAAACTGACACATGAACATCGAACAGATTGCCGTGATCGGCGCAGGCACCATGGGCAACGGCATTGCCCAGGTGTGCGCCGTGGCGGGCTATCACGTGCTGCTGGTGGACGTTTCCGATGCCGCGCTGGAGCGTGGCGTGGCCACCTTGCGCAAGAACCTCGAGCGCCAGGTCAGCAAAGGCACGCTCGACGCCGAAAAGGCCGAGGCGGCGAAAGCCCGCATCCGCACCAGCACCGACTACGCGCAACTCAGTGGCGCGCAGTTGGTGATCGAGGCAGCCACCGAAAACCTGCAGCTCAAGCAGCGCATCCTTCAGCAAGTGGCTGCCAGCGTGGCCGCCGACTGCCTGATCGCCACCAACACCTCGTCGCTGTCGGTCACGCAATTGGCCGCGAGCATCGAGCACCCCGAGCGGTTCATCGGTGTGCACTTCTTCAACCCGGTGCCGATGATGGCCCTGGTCGAGATCATCCGTGGCCTGCAGACCAGCGACAGCACCTATGCCCAGGCCTTGCTGGTGACCGAGAAGGTGGGCAAGACCCCGATCAGCGCCGGCAATCGCCCAGGTTTTGTGGTCAACCGCATTCTGGTGCCGATGATCAACGAAGCGATCTTCGTGCGCCAGGAAGGCCTAGCCAGTGCCGAGGACATCGACACCGGCATGCGCCTGGGCTGCAACCAGCCGATCGGCCCACTGGCACTGGCCGACCTGATCGGCCTGGATACCCTGCTGGCAATCATGGAGGCCTTCCATGAGGGCTTCAGTGACAGCAAGTACCGCCCAGCGCCGTTGCTCAAGGAAATGGTCGCGGCCGGTTGGCTGGGGCGCAAGAGCGGCCGCGGTTTCTTCACCTATTGAGGAGCAAGTACCATGCCCCCGGTCAACGCTGCAATGCGCTGTGCCAATTTTGAAGAGCGACGTGACCGGGCCATGGCGCTGTTTGCCGAAAAGGGCTTCGGCCAGGTCAGCATGCGTGAACTGGCGGCCCACGTCGGGCTGACCGCGGGCTCGCTGTATCACCACTTCCCCAGCAAGCAGGACCTGCTGTACGACTTGATCGAAGAGTTGTACGAGGAGCTGCAGGCGACCCTGGACCTTGGGCGCAGGGCCATGGCACGGGGTGGTTCGGCGTTGTCGTGCCTGATTGCGGCGCATTGGCAGTTGCATGCCGAGCGGCCATTGCAGTTTCGCCTGGCCGAGCGGGATTTTTGCTGCTTGAGCGAAGCGCAACAGGCGCGCCTGCTGCTGCTGCGCAGGCGTTACGAAACCGGGGTGCTGCACCTGATTGCACCGCGGGCAAGCCTCAAAGGCGAAGCACTGGCGGCGACCGCGCATGTGCTGGCGACGCTGCTCAACCAGTTGCCAGGGCTGCTGCAGGCGCGGCGCCTGTCGGAAGGCGAAGGGCTGGGGTTGATGGAAAGCCTGTTGCTGGGAGGCATTGAGCGAACCCTGCGCTAACGTTCACGCTGTTGTAGGAGCAGCCTTGTGCTGCGAAGAGGCCGGCATGGGCACCTACTTCTCTATGGCTGCGATGGCCTCTTCGCAGCACAAGGCTGCTCCTACATCCGGGTAGCCTCAGCGCAGCAGCTTCTGGATCTGCTCGTGCAGGGTATCCAGGTCGAACGGCTTGGCCAGGATCGGCGCCTTGCGCGTGATCGGGCTGCCCGATTCGAGAATCTCCGCCGGGTAGCCACTGATGAAAATCACCTTCAGCTCCGGCCGCAATTTTACCGCGGGCTCGGCGATATCCACCCCAGAGATGCCCCCTGGCAATCGAAAATCGGTGACCATCAGGTCCAGGTGCGGCTTGCTCGCCAGGATCTTGAACGCCTGCTCGCCGTCTTCGGCTACCAGCACGTGATACCCCTCGCCGGCCAGGTAGTCGCGCAAAATCATCCGAATCGCCGGCTCGTCCTCGACCACCAGCACCACATCTTGTGCATCTTCACTCATGATAACGCCTTGAAATTCTTACAGTTGGCCATCTGACCCCAGGCTTACGCAGAGGTTGCCCGCGCCTGGTCGTTTTGTTCTTTGAACGTTGCCAGCGGCAATTGCAACGTGAATGTGGCGCCCTCGCCTTCCTCGCTGTCCACCAGAATCCGCCCGCCGTGGGCCTGGACGATCTGCTCGGAGATGTACAGCCCCAACCCCAGCCCGCCGCTGGCCTGGTGTGCTGCGACGCGCTCGAACTGCTGGAAAATGCGCTGCTGGTTGACGGCGCTGATGCCAATGCCGTGATCCTGCACCTGCACCCAGGCCATGCCGCCCTCCGCGAACACCCGCACCTGCACCGGTTTTCGTTCACCGTAACGCAAGGCATTGGACAACAGGTTGGCCACCACTTGTTCAATCCGAAATTCGTCCCACTCACCCTGCAACGTTTCACAACGTTGCAGCGCGATATGGGTATCCAGCGCGGTGGCCTGGGCGCTGAAGTTTTCCACCAGGCCGCGCACCAGTTGGCCAATATCGAACACCCTGGGCCGCAGCGACAACTTGCCGGTACGGATGCGCGAGACGTCCAGCATGTCTTCAATCAGCCGGATCAGGCTGTTGATCTGCCGCTCGTCACGCTCGACCATGGCCTGCAGCTTGTCTGCGCTGAAGGCCTCCAGGTTGCCCCGTGCCAGGTGCATCTTGCGCAGCTGGGTTTCCAGAATCAGGCCATTGAGTGGCGTACGCACTTCGTGGGAGACGATCGACATGAAGTCGTCGCGCATGCGTACCGCATGCTCCAGCTCGCACCGCGCCAACTCCAGCTGGCCAAGCAGCACCTCCTGCTCCTGACGGCTACGCTCCAGGGCTTCCAGTTGCCGACCAAGCACCTTGCGCTGGCGGAACAGGTCGACGAACACCGAGACCTTGCTCTTCACTGCCAAGGTGTCGAGCGGCTTGTGCAAAAAATCCACGGCCCCGCTTTCATAGCCCTTGAAGGCGTAATTCATCTCGCGCCCCGCCGCACTGACAAACACGATGGGAATGTTCTTGGTCTTTTCCGTGCCGCGCATCAACTCGGCCAGTTCGAAGCCATTCATGCCTGGCATCTGCACATCGAGGATGGCCAGCGCAAATTCGTGCTCAAGCAGCAGCGACAATGCCGCTTCCGCAGACTGGGCCTGGTGCACCTCGCGGTCTTCGCCCTGGATCAGGGCCTCGAGCGCCAGCAGGTTTTCCGGCAGGTCGTCGACGATCAGCAGTTTGGCGATGGTGTGGCTTAGCATGCGCTTGTTTCCAGGGTCGCGAGCAATTGCCCGATACCACTCAGAGTAAGGATATGGTCGGGCTGGTGCAGGGCCAAGGCGGCTTCCGGCATCAGCGCGACCTGTGCGTCGCGAGGGTCCTGAACAATCGTGCGGCCCCCATTGTTGTTGATGTAGGCCAGGCCCGCGGCGCCATCCTCATTGGCACCGGTCAGCAGCACGCCAAGCAGGCTGGCGCCGTAGGCATCGGACGCCGACATGAACAGGAAGTCGATGGCCGGGCGCGAGAAGTGCACCGGCGCTTCCTGGCTCAACGACAGCGTCAGGTCACGCTCCACCGAGAGGTGGTACCCCGGCCCAGCAACGTAGATCATCCCAGCGCTGATCCGTTCCTTGTCACTGGCCTCGCGCACGGGGCGCTGCAGCCGCCTTTGCAGCACTTCGGCCAGCTGGCTGTGCCGCCCGTCCGGCAAGTGCAGCACGCACAATACCGGGATGGCGAACGCCGACGGCAGCGCACCGAGCACCTGCAACAAGGCCGCCACCCCGCCAGCCGAGGCCCCCATCACCACTGCCCGTGCGCCGTTCATGTCTTACGGTAGATCCGTTCCGGCTTCACCAGCGGCTCGAAACGCTGGCTGTAGGCCGAAAAGTCTACCGACTCCTTGCTGCCCAAGACCAGGAAGCCCCGGTGGCAGAGGGATTCATGAAACAGGCCCAAGGCCCGGTCTTGCAGGTCTTTGTTGAAGTAGATCAGCACATTGCGGCACGACACCAGCTGGGTCTCGGAGAACACGCTGTCAGTGGCCAGGCTGTGGTCGGCGAAGGTCACGTTGTCGCGCAGGCTGCTGTCCATGATGGCGTTGCCATAGGCAGCGGTGTAGTACTCGGCAAAGTCACGGCGGCCACCGGCCAGGCGGTAGTTTTCTTCATACTCGCGCATGCTTTGCATCGAGTAGATACCCTGCTTGGCCCGGTCCAGCGAATGCGGGTTGATGTCGGTGGCATAAATGATGGTGCGCTCAAGCAGGCCTTCCTCACGCAGCAGGATGGCCATCGAGTACACCTCTTCACCGGTGCTGCACCCCGCGACCCAGATCTTGATCGACGGCCAGGTCCGCAACAGCGGCACCACTTCGTTGCGCAGGGCCAGGAAGTGGCTCGGGTCGCGGAACATCTCGCTGACCGGGATCGTCAGGAACTGCAGCAACCGCATGAACATGCCTGGGTCGTGCAGCACGCGCTCTTGCAACGCCGACACCGTCAGGCAGTCGAACTGGCGCAGGGCATGCAGGATCCGGCGCTTGATCGAAGCGCCGGAGTAGTTGCGGAAATCGTAGCTGTACTTGAGGTAGATCGCCTCGATCAGCAGCCGGATCTCGATGTCGGTGTTGCGCTCGCTAGTCAAATTCGCTCCAGTTGCGGCAGCCATACACGGATCAACGAGAACAGGCGGTCCAGGTCGATCGGTTTGGCCAGGTAATCATTGGCGCCAGCCTGCAGACAACGCTGCTGGTCATCCTTCATCGCCTTGGCGGTCACGGCGATGATCGGCAGCTTGCGCCAGCGCGGTTGCTGGCGGATCAGCCGGGTAGCCTCGAAGCCGTCCATCTCCGGCATCATCACATCCATCAGCACCAGGTCGATGTCGTCATGCTGCTCCAGGCGCTCGATGGCTTCACGCCCGTTACGGCCAATCTCGACGATGGCGCCCTTGTGCTCCAGGGCACTGGTGAGGGCGAAGATATTACGCACATCGTCATCCACTAGCAGCACTTTGCGCCCTTCGAAGACCTTGTCGCGGCTGCGCGCGGTCTTGAGCATGCGCTGGCGCTCATGGGACAACTGCGATTCGACTTTGTGCAGGAACAGTGTCACTTCGTCGAGCAGGCGCTCCGGCGAACGGGCGCCCTTGATGATGATCGAGCGCGAATACTTGAGCAGGTCGGTTTCTTCTTCGCGGGTGAGGTTGCGCCCGGTGTAGACGATCACCGGCGGGAATGAGCGGATGTCCTCGGCAGTCATGCGCTTGAGCAGCTCGTTGCCGAGCATGTCGGGCAGCTTGAGGTCGATGATCATGCAGTCGTAGATGTTCTCGCGCAGCAGCGCCAAGGCGTCCTGGGCCATGGCCACGGCGGTGATCTCGACATCGTCATCGCCGATCAGGCGGGCGATGCTTTCGCGCTGCAGGTCGTCATCCTCCACCAGCAGGATGTGCTTGAGCTTCTGGGTCAGTTTGGCTTCCAGGCGGGCGAACACTTCCTTGAGTTCTTCGCGGCTGGCGGGCTTGACCGCGTAGCCCACGGCGCCCATGTGCATGGCCGCTTCGACGCGATCCTCCACCGAAATAATGTGCACCGGAATATGCCGCGTGCCGGCCAGCTCCTTGAGGCGCTGCAGCACGGTGAGGCCAGAATGGTCAGGCAGGCGCATGTCCAGCAGGATGGCATCGGGGATGTACTGGGACGCGAGCGCAAAGCCCTCGTCGGCGCCATGCGCCACCAGGCAGCTGTAACCCAGCTCATGGGCCAGGTCGAAGAGGATGCGGGCGAAGTTCGGCTCGTCCTCGATCACCAGGATGCAGCGGTTATTGAAGGGGGCCCGCTCGCGGTCATCGGCGAAGGTCGGTGCCGGCAGTTTCGGCGCCACGGCGTTGGACGCCTTGGGCGCTGGCGGCAGAGTGTCTACCGCTGGGCGCAGGCTCAGGGCCTCGACTTCCTCGCCCTCATGTTCGTAGCGTTCGGGCATGACCAGGCTGAACACGCTGCCCTGCCCCGGGTTGCTCTCAACGTTGATCTGCCCGCCCAGCAGGTGCGCCAGGTCACGCGAAATCGACAGGCCCAGGCCGGTGCCGCCATAGCGCCGGTTGCTGCTGCCGTCGACCTGGTGGAAGGCGCCGAAGATCGCCTGCTGCTGGTCGGCGGCAATGCCAATGCCAGAGTCACGGACGGCGAAGATGATGCCGGTACCCGCCTGGTGGCTGATGGTCATGCTGACCTGGCCGTGGTCGGTGAACTTGATGGCGTTGGACAGCAGGTTCTTGAGGATCTGCTCCAGCCGTTGACGGTCGGTGAACAGCGTCACTGGCACCTGCGGCTCGACCTTGACCTCGAAGGCCAGGCCTTTGTGCTCGGCCAGCGGCAGGAACATGCCGCGCAGGCCTTCGACCAGGCGCTCCAGCTGGGTGGTCTCAGGGCGCACTTCGAGCTTGCCGGCTTCGACCTTGGCGATGTCGAGAATGTCGTTGATCAGGTTCAGCAGGTCATTGCCCGCCGAGTAGATCGATTCGGCGAACTTGACCTGCTCGGCGCTAAGGTTGCCTTCGCCGTTCTCGGCCAGCAACTTGGCCAGGATCAAAGAGCTGTTCAGCGGCGTGCGCAGCTCGTGGGACATGTTGGCGAGGAACTCAGACTTGTACTTGCTCGAACGCTGCAGGTCGTCGGCGCGGGCCTGCAGCTCTTGCTGGGCCTGGCTGAGTTCATCGTTCTTGCGGTCCAAGGCGTCGGTGCGCTCGGACAGTTGTTCGTTGGTCTGCTCAAGCTCGGCCTGTTGAGTTTCCAGGTGGGCCTGGGATTCCTTGAGCACCCGTGATTGCTCTTCGAGTTCTTCGTTGGCGGTTTTCAGCTCTTCCTGCTGCACTTGCAGCTCTTCGTTCAACTGCTGGGTCTCGGCCAGCACTTCCTGCAGGCGCTGGCGATAACGCGCACTCTCGATGGACATGCCAAGGTTGCCGCCGACCCGCTCCATCAGCTCTTCATCGCGCGGCTGCAAGGGGCGCAGGAAGCCCAGCTCGATCACACCATTGATCTGCCCATCATCGGTGGCGGGCATCAGCAATGCACTGCGCGGCAAGCCATTGCCGAGGCCCGAGCTCAGGCGGTAGTAGTCTTCGGGCAGGTCGTCGAGGCACAACAGCCGGCCTTCGCGCACGGCCTGGGCCAACAAGCCATCGTGGTCGCCTTTGATCTGCTCACGGGCCTGCTCCTCGGCGCTCAGGCCATAGGTGGCCACGCGCACCAGGCGGCCATGTTCGTCGCGCGCATACACCGCGCCCACCACGCTGCCCAAGTACGTTGCAAAGAAGCGCAGGATATTGTCGCCCAGCATGGGCAGGGTCAGCTGCCCGAGCACCTGCTGGGCCAACTGGGTCTGGCCATTACGCAACCAGGCCTGGTGCTCCAGGCGCTCGGCCGCACGCTGCTGGGCCTGCAGGTTTTCGTCATAGCTGCTCGACAGCGCCAGCAGGTCGCGGCGCCCGAGGTAGGCCAGCAAGGCGCTGAGGCCGACGATGAACAGCACGAAGGCCGAGATCGCGGTCACGGTGACCGAGCTGACTTTCTCGTTTCGGGCCATGCGCAGTTGCTGCTCAGTGTCGATCAGGCCTTCGAATTCCTTGCGGATTTCATCGGTGATGCGCTTGCCGCGCCCATTGCCGATCGATGCCTGGTAATTGCCCTCGCTGCGGCGCAGGGTAATCATCTCGCTGCCGAAGTCATTCCAGGCCTTTTGCAGGGCCAACAGCCGATCGATACGGTCAACCTGCTGCGGGTTGTCCTCGACCATGCCGCGCAAGCTCTGCAGGCTGCCGAGAATTTTCGGCTTGGCCACCTCGTAGGGGTCGAGAAAGCGTTCGTCGCCGGTGATCAGGAAGCCGCGCATGCCGGTTTCCATGTCGATCGACAGCTTGACCGTTTCGTTGGCATTGCCGATCACGCGGTCCGTATGCTCGACCCACTGCATGGCCGAGAGCAGGTAGTTGATCACCGCGACGAACGCCACTGCGCCCAGCAGGCCGACCCCAAGGGGCAGGCCGATGTTGCGACTCAGCAGCTTGCGAAAGCTTTGCTGGTCAATCGAGGCTACTTGAATCATCTGAAAACGCCCGAGCGAAAAGAATCCATGAAAAAGTGTGGCACCAAGACCGTTATAATTGTCTGCCGCCGCGCTCACCGGTAATAGCGAGTCTAACCAGCTTTGCTGGCGCTGACAGGGCATTTAGCCAGCATTTGAAGGTTGCAGGCGCGAATCGTTCCATCTGATTGCAGGGATCGGTATCCTCGGGAACTTCTGCCGTCGACCGGCGTACAGAATAAAGACATTCATTTTCACAGGATCCAAACCATGCATCTTCTGGTAGTCGAAGACGACGACATCGTACGCATGCTGATGGTCGAAGTGCTCGACGAGTTGGGCTACACGGTCATCGAAGCGGAAGACGCCGCCGCAGCACTGCGGGTGCTCGAAGACCCTGCGCAGGCCTTGGCGCTGATGATGACAGACGTGGGCCTGCCGGACATGCGCGGCGAAGTGCTGGCGCAACGCGCACGCGAACTTCGTCCACTGCTGCCGGTGTTGTTTGCCAGCGGTTATGCCGAGAACGTAAACGTGCCGGAAGGCACGCACCTGATTGGCAAGCCGTTCAGCATCGAGCAATTGCGCAACAAGGTGGTGGACATACTGGGTACGGCCTGATGCCCGTGTCGCGGGTTTCGCGGGCAAGCCCCCGCTGGTCTTTTACGGCTGTGGGGGCTGCACCCGGTTATAGTTCGCGGCGTAACAGATACGTGTCCATGATCCACCCCTTGCGCGTCCTCGCCTCCTCCCGCACTTGCAGAATCTGCGCCTTCACCGCTTGCAATGGCCCGGCAATCAGCACCTCATCTGCGGTGCCCAGGTAAGCCCCCCAGTAAATCATCAAACCCGGGTCATCCAGCGAGGCAAACGCGCACTGCCCGTCGAGCATCACCACCACATTGTCGATACGCTCCTGCTCGGCAAGGCGACGCCCAGGCAGTACAGTCAGCGGCTCACCGATGCGATTGAGCGGTACTTGGTGGCGGGCCGCCAGGGCCTGGACGCTGCTGATGCCAGGGATAATCTCCACCTGTACGCGCACACCCAGCTCCCGAACCTTTTCAATAATTCTCAACGTACTGTCATACAGGCTCGGGTCGCCCCAGAGAAGAAAGGCGCCAACATCATCGGGGCCCAACTCCTCGCTCAATAGGCGTGAATACAGACTCGCCCGACGGACGTGCCAGTCCTGTACGGCGGCGACATAGTCCATAGCATCTGCATCACGAAAGGGATCTTCGACTTGCACCCACCGGTAACTGCCGGGCTGCACGTAGTGATCGACCAAGGCCTTGCGGGCTCGAGCCAACGCCTGCCGCTCCCCGCCCTTATCAAGCACGAAGAAAACCGTTGCTCGCCTGAGCGCTTCGACCGCTTCAAGGGTAATTTGGCGCGGGTCACCGGCGCCGATTCCTACTAATAAAATCGTATTCATCGTCTTGACCTGTTTTTTTGATTTTTCGACCGCCAATCACCCTACCCACAATCAGAATTTTTAATCTGTCAACCCTTAAAACTCCTAGTTATAAAGGGTTCAGGCTTTTATCAGACTGCGCACTCACCATTCGCCTACCTTCCGCGAAGAGATTAAAATATGCTCAGTTTTAAAAAACGCCGAGTCCCCCTCGCTCGTGTATTTCTCAGCACCCTATTGTTGTCAGGGTATCTTAATAATTGTGCGCTTGCAGAAGTCGACACCGTAACGCAACGCTTCGTTTTCCAATCAGACACTCAATACCCACGCTCGCCCAGCGGTTCTGACTACCCCGGGGAGTCGTTACCCCTTCTGGATGCGCAGAATGCTGCCATCACGGCCTATCGAGACGCTTATGGGGGTGGCATACCGATCATACTCAACGGCGACGTTACTGAGTTTGGCCACCGGTACCAGTGGAACATCATGAAGGGTCGGATGCTGGCTGGCACTTATTATGGACTGGGCAATCATGACTATGAAAATAACGTCGACGATTGCGGCCTCAATGAATGCGCCATGCTCTCCGTCGTTACCCACTTGACCGAAGATATAAAGGGCTGGGATGTGGACGCTTTTGACCAGTACCAAGAAGGCGATGGCAATCCTACCTGGCAAAAATATCACGGCAGCATGGCCTACAGAAAAACGTTCGGAGATTTCGCTTTCATTCAACTACACAATCATTTTGCGTATAAAAAAAGCTTTAGCGGCTGGTTTAACCAGGAGGATAAAACCGTTCACATCAAACCCTCTCTCGATTGGTTGGAGAGCCAGCTAAAAATTGCTGACCAAGCCGGCAAGCTGATTATTATCAACATGCATCGACACCCCGAAGACAACGACTGGGGAAGCGCAGCCGAGCGAACGCGGTTCCAGGAAATGGTGAACAAATACAAGGTGTTGGCCATCTTCATGGGCCATACACACGAGCTTGCCCTTCGAGGCAAGATTGGTGATGTGCCTGTTCTGGACTCGGGATCCCCTATTTATCAAACCTTTTTGGTCGGTGAAGCTGACCCTCAAGCCAATGCGTTCACGGTTAAGCAGGCAAAGGATAATACCCTGCTGACGCGCCCCCTTTTGACAATCCCTATTAGATTCTATGTACCAGAGCCGGCCGTTTTACCCTGGCCCGAATCGCTAGACTTCACATTACCGTTACTTCATGTACGGGACCGCGACATCTCCCATTTCGAAGTTTCGATTGATGGAAAGCCGTACGTGCGCTCCGACAGCAGAAAAAAGGTAACCATTGAGAACCTGACGCCCTACACACGCTACAACTACCGCATTCGCGTGTATGACAGTGGCAGTGCTACCCCCGTCAAAACGTACGACGGCACAGCAACTACCTTGAATGCGCTGTTGTCCCCGAAAGACGTGTGTTATGTGAGCCTAGGGGAACCCGGCAACCCCAACAATAGCTTCCGCATCCAATGGAGCCCGCCCTACCCTAACTATGCGCCGGGCAACTACTGGTTCCGTGTTGCGCTTTATACGCTTCAAGGCAATTTCATAAGTGAGCTTAGGGGGGCTGCTCAAGGAAGTCGCTCTCGTGAAATTCTATTTCCGGAACCAGACAACTTCATGAACACGCGTATTCACGTACGTTACCAATCCGCCGGACTGGTGGATGGGCAGGATGCCACCCTTGATCTGAAAAATATGTTTCAAGGCTGTGGCACCTGAGCCAACCTACAGGCCTGTGCGCTAACGGCGCGAGGACAAGCATCAGCCCTGCGGAGTGAGCCCAGGTCATATAGGCCTGGGCTCACATATATCACCACACAGAAAAGTTGTAACTTACAATGACGCGAGTCTCATCCATATCTCGCGCCCACTTCTCATAGTTGCTGCGGTAGGTGGAATTACGCAGGCGCACACTGACGTCTTTGAACGTGCCACTTTGCACCTGGTACTTGAACTCGGTGTCGCGTTCCCATTCCTTGCCTTCGGCCGTGCTACCCGGGACCTTGATGTGGTCGCCATTGATGTAACGGGTGAAGAAGGTCAGGCCGGGCACACCCAGTGCCTTGAAGTCATAGTCGTAGCGCAACTGCCAGGAACGCTCCTGGGCGGCGGCAAAGTCGTTGACCTGGGCGTAGTTGACCAGGTACGGGTTGCTGCCATCCAGGTAAGGCATGGCGCTTTCGCCGTACATGCGCTGCCAGCCGGCGCTGACCTTATGGCCGCCCAGGCTGTAGCCGAGCATGCCACTGAAGGCGCGGTGGTCGATGTCGCCGGCGCGGGCATTGCCGATGTCGTCGCTCTTGATCACGCGCAGGTCGGCCGACAGGCTGCCTACCGCCAGCGGCTGGCTGGCCACCAGACCGAGGAAGTGCTGGCGATAGATGTTTTCAAGCTTGGCCACTTGATACTGAGCGCTGACGCGGTCATTGAAACGGTAATCGAGGCCTGCCAGGTCGAAGTGGTCGGCTTCGATGTCGCAGGCATAGCGCTTGTTCTTGCAGTGCACACGAATGTCCTGGCGATCGGTGGAATCACGCGCGGTGTATTTGTCCAGGCGGGCCAGGGTAAACTTCAAATCGCGCACTTCTTCAGAGGTGAGCATCGCGCCATGGAACATCGTCGGCAACAAGCGCCCATCGTTGTACTTGAGCAACGGCACATCCGGCATCATCGAGCCATACTTGAGCACGGTGCTGGACACCTTGACCTTGGCCGCCAAGCCCATCTTCGCGTATTGATCAGCCGAGTGCCGTGGATCATGGCCAGACGACGGCAACAGGCCGCTGTTACTGTCCGCAGGGCTGGAGTCGAGTTTGAAACCGACCATGCCCAGCGCATCCACGCCAAACCCTACCGGCCCTTGGGTGTAACCCGACAGAACATTGAGAATAAAGCCTTGCGCCCACTCTTCGCGCTTGGACGCGCCCTGGCTGGAACTGCTATAGCCGTCACGGAAATCCCGGTTGAAGTAGACATTGCGCGCTTCAACCTTGGCGCTGCTGTCTTCAAGAAAACCGGCGGCCTGGGCATTGACGCCGGCACACAAAAGGAACAGGCCGACAACACGGCGCCCAGGGGCGTGAGGGAGGGGGGCAAACATGCGAGGAAATATCCAGAAAGAAAGGCGAAAAACAACCTGCAGCAAACACCTGCTGCGGTACTGCGACACGCTCGAACAGTCGCCGAGCATCATCTGAAAGGATCGGTCAAAGGCTCTATTCCGGGCTATTGGACCTTGGTCTAGAGCCAGTCGCCGGCCCCGTCGAAGTCGTCAAAAACTGGCGCATGAAAAACCTGTAAAGTTCCGTGCTTACTTATAAAAAGTTTGCAGTTTACCCAGTAGCGATGAATGACTACACTCGATATCAGCGAACAGCGGAACCCACCCCGTGGCCGGCGTTTTGTTCTTCTTCAATGTTCGTCACGCCCTGCCACGAAAGACGTACAGGAGTGATTACAGTGTCCAGACTTGCAGAGTTTCGAGCTGCCGAAAAAGCGCTTCAGGAACAAATGGCTCAACTGGAAGCGCTGAAAAAGGATGCCGGCCTCAAACGCGAAATCGAATTCGAGCAGAAACTAGTCGGCCTGATGAAAAGCTATGACAAGGGTCTGCGCGATATCATCGCCATCCTCGACCCCAAGGCTGCCACCCGCCCTACTGCCGCAGCCCCCAAACAACAGCGCCGCCCACGCGTGGTCAAGGTCTATGAAAACCCGCACACGGGCGAGCTGATCGAGACCAAAGGCGGCAACCATCGCGGGCTGAAAGCCTGGAAAGAAGAGTACGGCGCTGCCACCGTTGAAAGCTGGGTACGCTGATGAAACGTCCACATGGACTTCACACTTTTTTCACAAGCGCTGGCTCAGTATCGAGACAGCTAAAGGACTAGCGACCCCACGCGCCCGCACATGCGGGCCTCTAATTCAAGCGCCCTGCCTCGTGCAGGGCGCTTTCATTTGCGCAATCGCTTCACTGCCGTATCATGGCCAGCCTGTCTGTTTTGCCGGTGCCGCGCACCGGCCCCGTCTCAGGAGTTCCCATGAGCCTGCACGATCTGCAAACCCTGCCTGGCGTCACCGCGCAGCCGGATGCCGCCACCTCCAAGTTCGTCTTCAACCACACCATGCTGCGGGTCAAGGACATCGAGAAGTCGCTGGACTTCTACACCCGTGTTCTGGGCTTCCGCCTGGTGGACAAGCGCGACTTCCCGGAAGCCGCCTTCAGCCTGTACTTCCTGGCCCTGGTCGACCCGGCGCAGATCCCTGCCGATGACGCCGCGCGCCACCAGTGGATGAAGTCGATCCCAGGCGTTCTGGAGCTGACCCACAACCACGGCACCGAAAACGACGCCGATTTTGCCTACCACAACGGCAACACCGACCCACGCGGTTTCGGCCATATCTGCGTTTCGGTGCCGGACGTGCGTGAGGCCTGCGCGCGCTTCGAAGCACTCGACGTGCCCTTCCAGAAACGCCTGGCAGATGGCCGCATGAATCACCTGGCCTTCGTCAAGGACCCGGACGGTTACTGGGTCGAAGTGATCCAGCCGACCGAACTCAAAGGCTGAGGCACAACGCTATTCGCTCGTCGGGCCGGGAACTCCCGGCCCCTTGCTGTGGTATATGAAGGTAACCGCTTCATAAGCACAGCGAGGTAAGGACGATGCAATCTCTTCACTGTGAGCACCGCAAGTACACCATCACCGCCAGTGTGATGCCCCACCCCGACTCCCCCCTGCCCTATGCCGCCGGCTGCCTGATCACCGACCCTGAAGGGCACACCAGCAAGCGCATCTCAATGCCGATGAAGTTCTTCTCAGACCTTGAGAATGCCCAGCATGTGTCGCTGGCCCATGGCCGTGCGCTGGTGGATCAGCAACTGGACGAGGGGCATAAAGCGTTCTGATTGACGCAACATAGCGCGCCCTCCTGTAGGAGCAGCCTTGTGCTGCGAAGAGGCCGGTGCAGCGATCAGAGATTGATGATCCTTCTACCGGCCTCTTCGCAGCACAAGGCTGCTCCTACAGAGGGTCGCGCGCGTATGCGACGGCCGCTTCCACCTGCTCACGCGTAGGCCGCACGCCGGTATACAGCACGAACTGCTCCAGCGCCTGCAGCGCAATCACCTCCAGGCCAGTGATCACTGGCTTGCCCAACGCCCGGGCCCGGCGAATCAACGGCGTCTGCGCCGGCATCGCCACCACATCGAACACCCGCTCGGCTGCCGCAATGGCCTGTTCGCTAAAGGCCAGCGCGTTGGCCTCCTGCCCGCCGGCCATGCCGATCGGCGTCACGTTTATCAGCATCGGCGGGCACAGGTCTCCGAGCTCGGCCACCCAGCGATAACCACAAACGTCCGCCAGTTGCCGCCCCGCCTGTTCATTGCGCGCGACGATCGTGCCCTGGGTAAAGCCCGCGTCACGTAAGGCACTCGCCACCGCCTTGGCCATGCCACCACTGCCGCGCAGAGCAAACGCAGTCGCCGGGTCGACCTCGTGTTGCGCCAGCAACTGTCGCACCGCCAGGTAATCAGTGTTGTAGGCCTTCAGATGGCCACCGGTATTGACCAGGGTATTGACCGACTCGATTGCCGCAGCGGACGGGTCCACCTCGTCAACCAAGGCCATGCAGGCTTCCTTGTAAGGCATCGACACCCCGCACCCGCGAATGCCCAAGGCACGAATGCCTGCGACCGCCGCCGGCAGGTCGTCAGTGCTCATGGCCTTGTAGTAGAAGTCCAGCCCCAATTGTTGGTAGAGGTGGTTGTGGAAACGCACGCCGAAGGTGCCGGGCCGCCCGGCCAGGGAGATGCACAGCACCGTGTCTCTGCTGGGAGTTGTCGACATAACCTGCTCCATTTTCAGAACTGAATCGTTTGTTCAGCGTATCAGACGCAGCCGCTTGTCGTCCCTTACACAACCTTTACCGTTTCCCTGTGCTCAGCTGACAGAGGCAGAGTCATAGTATTAGGGCCCCATCTGTGGGTTGCCCTGCGAGGACGCTTTATGAACCGTCACATTCCCGTAATCGCCCTGCTGGTCGGTGCCCTGGCCATCAGCGGACAAGCTGCTGCCCATGGTGGCCATGGTGGTGGCGGTGGTTGGTATGGACCCGGCCCGCTGTTAGGCGCGGCGGTGGTCGGTGCCGTGGTGGGGGCAACGGTTTATGGCGGGCGTGATCGCACCGTGTATGTGGAGCGCCAGCCAGTCTATTACGCACCGCAGCCCGTCTACGTACAGCCGCCGCCGCAGCCGGTGTACTACCAGCCCTACTATGCACCGGCCCCGCCGCCACCGGGCTATCGCCCTTATTACGGCCCGCCCCCGGTGTACTACGGGCCACCCCGTTGGTGATCGTTGATAAAACCAATGATCACTATCAACTCAGTTAATTTCAAACCGCTGCGGCCGCTGCGTAAGGTAGGGCCATGTTTTACAGGAGGTCCACATGGCCACTATCCAGATCATGTCCGTCGTCGGCAGCGCCGTCCCCCCTTCACTGCGCCAGCAGGGCCTGCTGGCCTGCTGGTACCTGGTGCGTAACGGTGAACCCGTGAGCGGCCCCTTGGCGACCCGCGCCTCGGCTCAAGCCCTGGCCGACCAGTTGCAGCCAGATACCCTGGTCGCTTGACAGTATTTGTTGTGCGTTGCTCCCTACCTTATGGCCCGCCGCTTGGCGGGTCTTTTTTTTTGCCCGTGTGATCCGACGAGTGGAGGCGGCAGAACCGATCCAGCATGAAGCTTTTTTCATTTCGCCGGGTCGCTTCAACGAGCAATCGACAGCACTTCGACCATACTCCACAATGCAGCGGTTTTTTGGGGGAAAACCCTTGCACAGCCAACGACATACCAACTTTTAGTGAGCCTCAACGTGAAAACATCCCTGTCCATCCTCAGCCTGCTGCTGTTGCTCACAGGTACCGCGACCCTCCCGTCGACTGCTGCTGCACAACCCCCGGCCCAGGTGCAACGTGACCCGGCCAAATTGCACTTGGCTTCGGGCAGCGCATTGCTGATCGACCTGAACACCAATCAGGAACTGTATGCCAGCCACGCCGACCGCGTGGTGCCCATTGCCTCGGTGACCAAACTGATGACGGCGATGGTGGTGCTGGACGCCAAGCTGCCCATGGATGAAATGCTCACCATGACCATCGCCAACAACCCGGAGATGAAGGGTGTGTATTCGCGGGTGCGCCTGGGCAGCCAGCTGAACCGCCGCGAGACCTTGCTGATTACCCTGATGTCGTCGGAAAACCGTGCGGCCAACAGCCTGGCCAACCACTACCCCGGCGGCTACCCGGCGTTCATCAAAGCCATGAACGCCAAGGCCCGCAGCCTGGGCATGGCGCACACCCGCTATGTCGAGCCGACTGGCCTGTCGACGCAGAACGTGTCCAGCGCCCGCGACCTGTCCAAGCTGTTGATGGCGTCGCGCAAGTACCCGATGCTGAGCGAACTGTCGACCACCCGCGAGAAGACCGTGGCCTTCCGCGCGCCCAACTACACCTTGGGCTTCCGTAACACCGATCACCTCGTAAACAAGAGCAACTGGGACATCAAGCTGACCAAAACCGGCTTCACCAACGAGGCTGGCCACTGCCTGGTGCTGCTGACCCGCATGGACAACCGCCCGGTGGCCATGGTGATCCTCGATGCCTTCGGCAAGTACACCCACTTTGCCGATGCCAGCCGCATGCGCCAGTGGCTGGAAACCGGTGCAGCCAAGCCTGCGCCAGCAGTGGCCATGCAGTACAAGGCTGACCGGGTGAAGGGGCGCTTGGCGGCCGAGTAAGCCAGGCGCGTTGCTATTGGCGTACGACCTGGGGGCTAGCTCGCTTGCACGATGATCTGGCTCTGCAGGTCCTTGACCATCGCCTCGAGCGTCGGCTTCATGGCGGCAAAATCCTCGGGTGAACACACCACGTTCGGGCGGCTGAACTTGAAGTGCCGCTCGATCACCACCGCATTTCCCTCCTGAGCGTACCGCGCGCTGTATTCCACATTGGCGTCTTGCAGACGCACCTGTTTGGGGATTGCCAGCACGCTGACCTCCGGTGGGAATTCGAAGCGCGATGTTTCCACGGTGTCGTTGGAAATGCACACGAAGTGCTGGCTGCGCTCCTTTTCCATGGCGAAGCTGTAGACGTTCTGCGAGATGCCCCCTGCCAGGCTGCTCAAGGCCACCACCCCCACCGGCCCGGGCAAGTTGACGAGGTTTTCCGTGCGCCCATCGACGGTGCTGACAAACTCGCCACTGGCGCTCGGCGGGCGTACCTCGAACGTGCCGTTGCCGCGCTGCCCATAGGCGCCGAGCACTTTTTCGACGAGCAGTTCACGGTCGGCCGGCTTCATCGATTTAACCCCATAACGGCTGACCTCGCTGGCCCAGCCTTGCACGGTGGCAACGTTGGTGAAGTCCGCCGCTCCCTTGCCGTTGACCTTGAACTTGAGGTCGCTGGATACCTTGTTGAGCTGTATGGCCGGGGTACGCCCGAACTCGCCTGTGGCAGTCAGCAGCACGCGCTTGTTCAATGTGCCCAGCGGCAAGTAGCCTGCGGCAATCGAAGGGTCGGTGGAGTCCAAATACAGGTCCAGGCTCGGCACGTAGGTGATCACGTGGTTCAACACCCCCAGCGCAGGGACCTTGGGAAACACATAGGCATTGCCCAGGTTGATCAAGGCCGGTGTGCTTTTGATACTCGCCGCCGCCAGCAGCGCTTCAAGCAATGCCACATGATCCTTGCAATCACCGTAGCGGTTGTCCAGCACGGTCTGCGCGGCATGTGGCACCACCCCACCGGCACCGACATACACGGCGACATAGCGAATGTTCTCACGCACCCAGTCGCTGAGCGTCAGCGCCTTTTCCCGTGCGGTAGGCAAGTGGGCCGTCAGGCGGTGCGCCAACTCGGTGATCGGTGCCGTGACCTCGACCTTGGCCCGTGCCTGGTAGGCCTCGGCGAACTGTTTGAAATCGGTGAAGGTCGAGACGGCCAGATAGTGCCCGTAGTCCAGGTAGGACACCGCACTGGCTTCGATCCGCGCCCGGTCCGCCGGTACGTAATCCCAGCGGTAGACCTTGCGCCCGGGTGCAGCCGCTGGCATCGACGCCTTGAAGCTGCGCGCGTCCGCTTGCAGGGGCATGTCCTCGGGCATGTCGTAGGTCAGCGTGAACTGCCCGACCGGGTGGAATTCCGGCACGGTGATGTCTTCGAACTGCCCCGGGAACAGCGGCGTGACACGGTTGCGCTGGTAATGCAGAACCAGGCGATCCCCCACCGCGACCTCAGGGAAGATGATCACCTTATTGACGCTGTCCTGAAACATCGGCGCCTGCGCAGACGCCTGCTCTTGCTGTTCCTTGATGTGTGCGGCATCCACCCGCACTTTGCGCCCATCGGGCTTTTGCGTGTAGGCCTCGATCACTTCCATGGTTTCCAGCGAGCGGTTGAAGCTCACCGGCTGCTGGGCGCGGGCCTTGATGGCGCGTTCGTCATTGATCAGCAAGACGCTGTCGACGTCCAGGCGGTGGCTGCCATCCTTCTGCACGACAAAGGTCTGCTCGACCTTTTCCAAGGTCACGGAGCGGTCAGTGCCATCGGTGAAGGCTTGCGCCGAGCCACACCAGCTCATTGCAAGCGGCAGCAGCACAGCGACAAGGTAAGACTGTTTCAGCATGGAGATCCTTCTCAATCCAGGTGTATCGAGGCCGTCATTAATCGACAATGATACTCATTGGCGTAGAAGGATAGCAAAATGATTGCACTTCCTGTGCTCACATCGCCAGCGCGGCCAACACCTCGGCAGACGTCGTCACCTGGCGGAAGTGGTGCTTCCACAGGTCGATGCCCATCTTCCCGGACCTGTCCAGCGACGACCCTACCGTCATGTCGGTCACCAGGGTTGGCGTGAGCCCCGCATCGAACAACGCAAAGCCTGCAGCCAGCACGCAGGTTTCGGTTTGCATGCCGCACACCAGCACCCGCTCCACGCCCAGTTGCTTGATGTATTCGAGGGTTTCGACGGTCTGCCCGTAGCCATGCTTGACGAACACCTGGTCTGCTTCGACCAGGCTCTCGTCCTCGGCTGCCGGGTGCCAGCCCAACTGACGCTGGAACGGCGTGGCCTGCTCATCGTGCAGTTCGACCGAGGCGATGGTCGGGATATTCGCCGACAACCGCCGCAAACCGTCGACCAGCCATTCGGGCGGGCTGAAGGTGGATTGAACATCGACGATGAGCAAAACCTGGCGCATAAGGGTCTCCGGCCATGGGCAAAAAGCGCCGAGTATAACGTGGTGCTAGCACTGCGGTTTGCTGAAAACAGTGCCTGCATGACCCGCATCGAGGCTACCGCCGATGCAATGCTAAGGTCTGATACTTCTAGCCATCCCCGCGATCCACGCAGCTTCCATCTTTGCCCCAACCACCTCGAATTCAGGATGGTGGTTTCGGTACTCGGAAATCTCCGCCAGTGCAGAGTTCATCCCTGTATGCACTCTACCGAGCAATTCGTTGCAGCGGGCTTCTGTGAAATTGCAGGCGCTACGCCCGAACTGAACCAGCATCTTGCGCTTCGGCCACGCCTTGGACCCTCCCAGCAACAGCCCCATGATGTCATTGGCTTTGTACACGGTTGTCGTCACTAGGTCGTAAACCGGTGCGAGCCAGATGTCGGCGTCTTCAGCGCAGTTTTCATAGAGCAAACCAAAATTCTTCAAATGCGCGTCGCCGTTCTGAATACCCGCAGAAAGCGCCACCATGATGAAAAAGTCCTCCAGCGCCTTGGTCACTCGGCTAGGCGTGACGTAGGACTTGATCAGCTGTGCGCAGCCCTGGTAGCTGCCGTCATACTTCTTTCTTGTCCCCCAGCCGGATAGCACGCACATGTCCTCGAAGCCGAGGTAGTTGCTATCGCCGATGTCGAACCGCTTAACAACCAGGAACCTTGCATGCTGACTGAGTTGAAACTCAGGGACCTCTAGACCGCAATAGAATGCTGCCCGCATACAAAAAAACTCATTCGCCGCCAGTTGCGGGAAGTCAGATTCGTTGAACGCCTTGACTATGTGCGTGGCACCACGATGCGTGAGCCGCTCAACCTCAACCTCGACCTCGGCATCGCCAATGTCACGTACCAATACCTTAGGTTGTACACCTGACACCCCGGAGTACGACGCGTAAGTTCTCATCAGATCATCAAACAGATCCTTTGCCCCATCATGAATCAATAACGAGGCGAGCTTGACCCCCGGCAGCGGCTCGCCATTTACTTGATGGGCGATGCTGATACGGCCCAACTGGTGCGGACCAACGATACCGAGCAAGGCGAAGTCGTCAAAACCGCGTACTGACTTGCTGAAACGCCGCACGAGTTCGTCTCTGAGGTATCCCTCAGGGATGTGCATTTCGAACAGTGGATGGATTCCGTATTCCCAGGTATAGCTCTCAAGACGTACTGGCATGGTCAGCGAGACTGCTTGCTCCTGAGCGACCGCCCCGTTATAGGAGAAGATCGAATCGCGCGTATTGGCCTCGCTGCGCCCGAGCGTGCCGACGGCCACACCGCTGGCACCAATATACAAACGATCAGCGACCATGATCATGGACACTTGCGGATTTTAGTTCGTCGAGCGTCATGCGTCGACGCTTGGGTATAGCCGTCAACTCATACCCCAATCCCTCCAGGATCGCTGCAACCTTGCGAATCCCGACCTCCGCAATCGTATTGTTTTCAATCCCCGAGATGGTCGCGCGGCTCATGCCGTGCCGTAGAGCAAGCTGCGCTTGGGAAAGGCCTGCCTCTTTACGCAATTTTTTGATCAGAAGCCCTAGGTCGCCCATATCGCCACGCATCATATACAGTGCATTAATTGAAGAATCCGATAAATGCATCGTATTTGATTCAAAAAACGCTGTATAGCGTTTTATAGATCAAATCGGATGAGTGCTCGCAGCTTACTCGTCTTCGCCGCTAAACTCGCCACTCTCCTTCCATGGCAGCCCGCACAATGGATTTGCACTCAACCCCACGCCTCGCTCAGCCCGAAGACGTCGATGCGCTTATAGCGCTGGACGCCATTGCCCGGCACGCGCCGCAACGGCGATCCTTCATCGCCCAGGCAATCGCCAGTCGCCAATGCTGGGTAGCTGCGGACGCGCACGATGCCTCGCTACTGACGGGGTACGGCGTACTCAACGACGCCTTCTACGACCATCCCTTCATTGCGCTGGTCGTGGTGAGGGAGTCGGCACGCCGCCGCGGTATTGCCGGAGCCATCATGCGGACATTGGAGGCGCAATGCAGGGGTAGCAAGTTGTTCACTTCGACGAATGCATCGAATGCTCCGATGCAGGGTCTTCTTAGCAAACTGGGCTTCATCAGGAGCGGGCAGATCGACAACCTGGATGAAGGCGATCCCGAGCTCATCTTTGTCAAATTCCTCTCGTGAGGCGGGTGTTCGCACGCGAACCCGCGAACACCGGTCATGGCTACCCCCCGATCACCAATCGTAGGTCATCTCCACCGACGCCACGCGCTCTTGGCCGTAATAGCAACCGAACGCGTAGTTGCAGTCCGACACATACTCGCGGTCGAAGATGTTCTGTACATTCAGGCTGGCCTGCAAACCGCGCAGGCTCGCGTCGAATTTGCCCAGGTCGTAGCTGACGGTAGCGTCATACACCGCGTAGGCCGGCACGTCGAACGAGTTGGACGAATCACCCGGTTTACGGCCGGTGTAGCGGGCACCTGCGCCGAAGGTGAGGCCGTTGAGCATGGCCTGGGTAAAGTGGTAATCCACCCACAGGGACGCCGATACCGGCGCCTGCGACTCGCTGCGGTTGCCTTGGTCGCCGTAGTTGCTCTTGGTGTAGAACGAGTCGATGTAGGTGGCTGCCGCCAGCACGTCGATGTTGTCGAGGGTGGACTTGAGTTCAAGTTCAACGCCACGCGAGCGCACCTCACCGTCCTGCGCCTGGTACTGGGGGTTGTCGTCGTCCTGAGTCAGCACGTTCTTCTGCTTGACCTGGAACAACGACGCGGTGAGCAAGGTGCCCTCGAGTGGCTGGTACTTAACCCCCACTTCGTACTGTTCACCCTCGGTCGGCTCAAACGACTTGCCGGCGCTGTCCGTGCCCAGTGTCGGCAAGAACGACTGGGAATAGCTGACGTAAGGCGCCAGGCCAAACTCGGTGACGTAGGTCAGGCCGATACGGCCCGTGAACTTGTTGTCACGCTGTGAAGCGATGCTTTTGGCCAGCAGGTCTTTGTTGTCGATTTCTGCCCAGTCCTGGCGCCCACCAACGGTCAAGATCCACTGGTCGAGCTTGATCTGGTCCTGCACATACACCCCAGTCTGGCGAACGGTATTATCCCATTGGGTGTCCAGCACAGGGGTTACGCTGCTGGTGTCGTAGTTGTTCTTGCCGTAGAGGTCGACGGGCAACACGTTGTAGGCGTTATAGCCATCGTATTTGCGGGAGAAGTGGCGGTAGTCCACGCCGGCCAGTGTGGTGTGCTGCAGCGCGCCGGTATTGAATTTGTACTCAAGATTGTTATCGAGGGTGTAGGCGATATTGTGCTGGCGCCAGTCGAGCTTGACCCGGTTGGCCCGGGTGTAATCCACCCCCTCGTCGTCCGAAACGAAACTGCGCAGGTAGAAGCCTTTGTAGCGGTCACGCACATCGGTGTAGCGCGCTGTGGAACGTACCGCCAGGTCATCGCTGAAACGGTGGCTGAAGTCGTAGCCGAAGATGTACTGGTTACGCTTGTAATCGTTGTAATGCGAGTCGCCCGAGAAGAAGTCGCGGTCGATGCGCTGGCCCGTCGGGCCACGCTTGAGCGAACCGATCATCGGCAGCGACTGGTAGTCGGCAAGGCCGTCGTCGCGCTGCACCTGTGCCAGCACCGTCAGGGCGGTGTCTTCGTTCGGCGCCCAGGTCAGGCTTGGCGCCAGCAGCAGGCGTTCGCTGTGGGTGTGCGCCACCTGCTCGTTGCCTTTGTCGGCCACACCGACCAGGCGATAGGTGAACGCGCCCTGCTCATCCAATGGGCCGCTGGTGTCGAACGCACCGTTGGCCCGGTTGTAACTGCCGGCACCCAGCTTGACCTGGTTGCGCTGCTCGCGGGTCGGGCGTTTGGAGACCATGTTGATCAGCCCGCCCGGCTGGTTTTGCCCGTAAAGCACCGACGATGGGCCCTTGAGCACCTCGATGCGTTCCAGGGTATAGGGGTCGATCTGTGGCGCGCCGCCCAGGCTGCCCGCATACGGCAGGTACGCGCCATCCAGGTACAGCGGGGTCGGGGCGAAGCCGCGGCTGGTGATTTCGTCGGCAATGCTGTTGCGATCGGTGAACCCCCCCGTTGCCAGCCCCGGCGTATAACGCAATGCCTGGGTCAGGTTGCGCGCGCCCTGGGCCTGTACCTGGTCGGCAGTGACGACGTTGATGGCCTGCGGGATTTCCAGAATCGGCGTATCAGTCTTGGTCCCCGTCGCGCTGCGGGTGGCGACGTAACCGGTTACCGGCCCGTAGGCCGACTCCACGGACGTGCCGGTGATGCTGGTACTGTCGAGTTGCAGCGTCGACGCATCCCCGACCATGGGCAACAGCGAATAGCTGCCATTGGCCTGGCGCAGCACCTGCAACTGGCTGCCTACCAGCAATTGGCGCAGCCCGGCCTCGGCACTGTAGCGGCCATGCAAGCCTGGCGACTTCAACGACTGCACGTAGGACGGCTCGAACGACACGGTCACCCCCGCCGCCTCCGCGAACTGGGTGAGCGCAGCGCCCAGCGGGCCGGCCGGGATGTCGAATGCGGCTTCGACACGGGTCTGGGCCATGGCTGGCGGGGCGATCATCGCCGCAGCCAGAGGCGTCGCGAGCGCGATGCTGAACAGCGCGCGATTGACCGCCCGCGTCAAGGGGTTTTTGGCACAGTTGATGAGGATAACGGGGTTGCGAGTGTCTGAAGGGAGCATGGGTATTCCTTTCGCCCTGCGGCAGTTTTTTACGGCGTCTGATGCGCCTCTACTTAACAAGTCGAATGAGAATTGAAATCGATAACCCCCCTTGGGTAAAAGAGTGCCTGCTTTTGGTTTTGAGGTGAGGCGTCTATCGAGCGCCGCACGCGGCGTTTCGCAGCACAAGGCTGCTCCTACATTTTTTCGGGGCAATTATTCCTGCGCACAGGCGCGACTGGCCCGAAACAACTGTAGGAGCAGCCTTGTACTGCGAAGCGCCGCGCGGGCGGCGCTCGATCTCATAGGCGCTGAAAATGCTGAGCGAACACCTTCCCCCCTAAGCCCTCAAACAGCCTCGACCCGCGTCCAGAACCGGCTGAACCGCCGAATGCGTACCGGCAAGGTGCGGGTGAGGTTGTCCAGGGCAGTATCGATATTGCCCAGCTGAAACGCGCCGGACAGGCGCAGCTCGCTCACGGCCGCGTCACACCCCAAATGGCCGGGCCGATAACGTTGCAGTTCGCTAACAACATCGGCAAGGCGCCAGTCGTCCACCACCAGCATGTCGCGGGTCCAGGCATCCGCCAGCGCTGTCGCGGGCTGCACCAGGCCGGCTTCATCCGCGCGAAAGATTAGCTGCTGACCGGCCTCGACACGCACGGCCGCCAGCGAGTTCGCCGTGCGTACCTCCACGGCATGTTCCAGCACGCAAACCCGAGTGACGTCAGCATCACAGCGGACAGTAAAACGCGTGCCCAGGGCGCGAATGCTGCCTTGTTCGGTGTGCACGATGAACGCTCGGGCCTGCGCGTCGCGCGCGGTTTGCACAAGGATCTCCCCGCCCAACAGGTGCAAGGCGCGCCATTGGGCGGTGTAACGGATATCGACGGCGGTGGCGGTGTTCAACTGCAAGCGGCTGCCATCCTCCAGGCGCAGCGAACGGCGCTCGCCAACCCCTGTGCGTTGGTCGGCCATTAACCGCGCGATGCCCCCCTCGTGCCAGGCCAGCCCCCCTGCCCCACCCGCAGCCAGCACAATCGACATCACCTTGAGCACTTCGCGGCGCTTGGCCCTGGCACTGCTCAGGGTTGGCCGAGCGATGCCCGGTGCCACGTGCTCGAAGGTGCCCTGCAAGCGCGCCAGGCGCTCCCAGGCCTGCCGGTGAAGTGGATCGCTGAGCAACCAGCGCTGATGCGCGGCGCGCGTATGTTCATCGGCATCGCAGCGCAACTCGACATACCAACTCGCCGCGGCTTCGAGCACGTTCCGATCCAGTGGCGGGGCCCCGGCCACGGTTCAGTCCTCAGCCAGCATCAGGCAATGGGTCAGTGCCCGCACTGCATGCTTCTTGACGGTGGTAACCGAAATGTCCAGGCGTCGCCCGATCTCGACATAGCTCAAGCCATCCAGCTGGGCCATCAGGAAAATCTCCCGGGTGCGGGCGCCCAGGCCGTCGAGCAGGCGGTCGATTTCCATCAACGCTTCGATGATCAACGTACGCGCCTCGGGCGAAACGTCGACCTGCTCGGGGCGGGCGGCGAGCGTTTCCAAGTAGGCCTGCTCAACAGCACGGCGGCGGAACATGTCGATCATCAAGCTACGAGCGATGCTGGAGAGGTACGCCCGTGGCTCGCGCAGCTCGGCCGCCTTGCGCAGGGTCAGCACGCGGATGAACGTGTCCTGGGCCAGGTCCGCCGCATGCTCGACACACCCCAGCTTGTTGCGTAGCCAACCGCACAGCCAGGGATGGTGCTCCGCGTATAGGGTATGCACGGTTTTTTGCAGGGAAGGGTCAGCGCAGGACATGGGGTGAACCGGTCAGGACGTCTTTAATAATGACTCTCATTTAACATGAGCCATCCAACGCTCTGCAACTCTTCATTCACGCGACATCATTCATGGCTTCATTCATGCGGCTACTGCCATGCCGCCAAGCTGTCTTCCGGTCCATCGGCATGGCTTTTAAAAAACGCCCTCAAGTGCTCGATGAAACACGACACCTTCGCGGACAGGTTCAAACGCTCAAGGTAAACCGCGTAGATATCCGCCGGCGGTGTCTGGTAATCACCCAACACCTCCACCAGGCGCCCGCTGCGCAAGTGGTCCGCCAGGTTCCATTCGGCCCGCATCAGGATGCCTTGCCCCTCCAACGCCCAGTTCAACGCCACCTCACCATCGTTGGTGCTCAGGCTTCCACGCACCTTGACCGATTCTGACTGCTTGCCACGGCTCAAGCGCCAGACGCCAAAGGCGGCATCGTTCTGGCGTAACACGATGCAATTGTGTGCAGCCAGGTCCTTGGGCACCTCGGGTGTTCCGCAGGCTTCCAAGTAGCTGGGTGCGGCACACAGCCTGCGACGGTTGGCTGCGATCTTGCGCGCGATCAGGCGCGAGTCGGGCAGTTCACCAAAGCGGATAGCCACATCGATTGCGTCATTGGGCAGCTGGATGGGCCGATCGGTCAGGTGCAGTTGCACCTCCACCTCGGGGTAACGCTTGGCAAACGATGAAATCGCCGGCCCCACATGGGTACGGCCAAAGCCCAACGGCGCATTGACCCGCAGCAGGCCCTTGGGCTCGGCGCGACTGCTGGACACCTGGCGCTCCATCTCCTCGATCTCACCCAGTATGCGCCGGGCATTGACCAGGTAGGTCTCGCCCTCGGCGGTCAGGCTGATGCTGCGTGTGGTGCGGTTGAGCAACCGCACGCCCAGCCGCTGTTCCAATTGCGCCAGGCGCTTGGAGACCGCAGGTGGGGTCAGGTTCATCTCACGCGCGGTGGCAGCCAGGCTGCCCACGCGGATGAGCTGGGTGAAAAAAGCCAGCTCGGACACTGGGTTCATAATTAACCTGAAGGAAACAATGAGTTGAATTTCATTGTATTACACGGTTTTTGAAAAACCATTACCTTGGCCCTGCGTGATTAACCCTAAGAAACCTGGGCTATCGAGCTGCCACGGCCAGGTGTTGCCTGCCGCCACCGATAAGCCCAGCCGCCACAAGAACCGACTCACAACAATAATTCGGAGACGGCAATGGCCAAGCGAGTGTTAGGCAAGTTGTACGTGCAGGTGCTGATCGGGGTAACCCTCGGGGTACTGATCGGGGTGTTCTGGCCACAGGTCGGCGCCGACCTCAAGCCGGTGGGCGATGCCTTCATCAAACTGATCAAGATGGTCTTCGCACCGATCATTTTCGCCACGGTGGTGCTGGGCATCGCCAAGATGGAAAACATGAAAGAGCTCGGCCGCGTGGGCGTACGTGCGCTGATCTACTTCGAGGTACTGTCCACCTTTGCCCTGGTGCTGGGCCTGGTCGTGGTCAACCTTGTACAGCCTGGGCAAGGCATGAACGTCGACCCGGCCACCCTCGATGCCAAAAGCATTTCCACCTACACCGCGGCAGCTGCAAACAGCTCGGGCGGGTTCATCGACTTTCTGTTGCATGTCATCCCCGGCAGCGTGACCGATGCCTTTGCCAAGAATGAGATCTTGCCGATCCTGCTGTTCTCGACCTTGTTCGGCATCGCCCTCTCGCACCTGGGCCCGCGCGGCAAACCGATGGTCGATGTGCTTGAAGCGTTCTCCCACGGCATGTTCTTCATCGTCGGCATGATCATGCGCGTGGCGCCGCTCGCGGCCTGCGGTGCAATGGCATTTACCGTCGGCAAGTACGGGCTGGGCTCGATCGTCTCGCTCGGCAAGCTGATGGCAACCATGTACCTGACCTGCTTCCTGTTCGTGGTGATTGTGCTGGGCGCCATCGCTCGGCTGTCCGGTTTCAGCCTGTGGAAGTTCCTCAAGTACCTCAAGGAAGAACTGTTCACCGTACTGGGCACCAGTTCATCGGAGTCGGTGGTGCCGCAACTGATGAACAAGCTGGAGAAGGTCGGCGTGTCCAAACCGGTGGTGGGCCTGGTGATCCCTTCCGGCCTGACCTTCAACCCGGACGGGCAATGCATCTACTACACCATGGCGGCCATCTTCATCGCCCAGGCCACCAACACGCCACTGACGCTGATGGACCAGTTGATCGTGCTGGGCGTGCTGCTGCTGACCTCCAAAGGCTCTGCAGGCGTGACCGGCTCTGGCTTCATCACCCTGGCCGCAACTTTGGCAACCATGGACAACATCCCGGTGGCCGGCATGGTGCTGCTGCTGGGCGTCGACCGCTTCATGTCCGAGGCCCGCGCCATCACCAACACCATCGGCAACGCCGTCGGCACCGTGGCCATCGCGCACTGGGTTGGCGCTTTGGACAAACCGCGCATGGCCCAGGTGCTGGACGGCCAGCTACCCGCAGAACCCGAAAAACCCGAGGCCACTCAGCTACACACCCCGCTTCTACACAGGGAGGCCAGCACCAGCGGCACCCTGGCCCCCTGAACACCCAGACATCGAACAATCAGCCTTGTGATGCAGTGAGGAAAAAACCGTGGATAAAGAATCAGCCGTGTCATCGCTCACCGACGTGATGGCGAAGTTCACCGCCTATATCGGCAAGCGCCTGCCCAAAGACGTCAAGGAGAAAACCGCAAAACTGCGCGCCGCAGAAACCAACCCGCTGGCCATCGCCGTGTATGACTCGATGGCCGACAACCAGGAGTACGCCGACAAGCTCGACCGCCCCAGCTGCCAGGACACCGGGGTCATTCAGTACTTCATCTCGGCGGGGGCCAGGTTCCCGCTACTGAGCGAGCTTGAAGGCATTCTGGAAAACGCCACCAAAGAGGCCACCATCAAGGGCCCACTGCGCCACAACGCGGTAGAAACCTTCATCGAGAAGAACACCGGCACCAACACCGGCTCGAAGATCCCGTGGCTGGACTGGGAAATCATCCCGGATGCCGACTACGCCATTGTCGATGTGTACATGGCCGGTGGTGGCTGCACCTTGCCAGGCTCGGCCAAGGTGCTGATGCCAGGCCAGGGCTATGAAGGGGTCACCGAGTTCGTCTTCGACGTGATCACTTCGCGAGGCGTCAATGCGTGCCCGCCCTTGCTGGTTGGCGTTGGCGTGTCGACCTCGGTGGAGACCGCTGCGCGCCTGTCGAAAAAGGCGATCCTGCGCCCGGTCGATTCCAGCCACCCGAACGAAAGCGCCGCCATGATGGAAAAGCTCCTGGAAGACGGCCTCAACGAAATCGGCATCGGCCCGCAGGGGCTGACTGGCAACAGCAGTGTCATGGGCGTGAACATCGAGTCTTCCGCGCGTCACCCCTCGACCATTGGCGTCGCGGTATCGACCGGTTGCTGGGCGCACCGCCGCGGCAAGATCCGCATCAACGCCGACCTGTCCTACGACATCCTCTCGCACGAAGGGGTAGTACTGTGAAAAAGATCCTGACCACCCCGATCAAAGACGAAGACCTGGCCAACCTCAATGTCGGCGATGTGGTTTATCTCACCGGCCAGTTGGTGACGTGCCGCGACGTCGCGCACCGTCGTTTGATCGAGCTCAAGCGAGAGTTGCCGGTTGACTTGCGCGGCGGTGCGATCTTCCACGCTGGGCCTATCGTGCGAAAAAAAGACGATGGCAGTTTCGAGATGGTGTCCATTGGCCCGACCACCAGCATGCGCATGGAGAAGTTCGAAAAGCAGTTCATCGAGCAAACCGGCGTCAAGCTGATCATTGGTAAAGGCGGCATGGGGCCGGAAACCACCACCGGCTGCCTGGAAAACAAAGCCGTGCATGCGGTGTTCCCAGGGGGCTGTGCGGTGCTGGCTGCAACGCAGGTAGAAGAGATCGAACGTGCCGAGTGGCAAGACCTGGGGATGCCTGAAACCCTGTGGGTCAACCGGGTACGGGCGTTCGGCCCGCTGATCATTTCCATCGACACCAAGGGCAATAACCTGTTCGAACAGAACAAGGCCCGCTTCAACGCGCGCAAAGGGGCGGTGATCGAGAAGATCAACAGCCAGGTTCGCTTCATCAAATAACCGCGCCAAATCGGGGCCGCTAATGCGGCCCATCGCCGGCAAGCCGGACTCCCACCTCGACTGCACAGACCTCAAGCCATGTGCAGTACCTGTGGGAGCCAGGCTTGCCGGCGATGGGCTGCGCAGCAGCCCCGATACAGGCACCTCATGCCTTCGACAATTCGCCAATCTTCTCCAGCCGCGCCCGCACGATGTTGCGGCTGATGTTCAACAACCGCCCGGTCTGCAGCTGGTTCCCGTGGCAATACCGATACGCCGCCCGGAACACCGTCTCCTCGATGTGCTCATACAGGTTCGGCACGTTCTGCTCGAACAACGCCAACAAGGCGCTTTCAAGGTTAGGCGGCGCCGCGAGCGCGGCCGGTGCGTTGGCCTGCGTGGCATACACCTGGGCCGCCCCTTGCGGCCTCATGTCCACCAAGTGCAGGTCTGCGGGCGCTACCACCTGGTAGCGGCATACCAGCAAGGCATGGTGGATCGCGTTTTCCAACTCGCGGATGTTGCCCGGCCAGCTGTGGGCCAGCAATTTGCGCTCGGCATCCGGGCTGAGCGACGCACGTTCATAACCCAGGCGCCGGCAATGCTCTTCGATGAAAAATTCGGCCAAGGGCAGGATGTCGCCGGGCCGCTCACGCAGCGGTGGCAGGCGGATGGTGGCGACGTGCAGGCGGTAGAACAGGTCTTCGCGAAAATGCCCCGCCACCACGGCGTCGGCCAGGTTGACGTTGGTCGCGGCCACCAGGCGCACGTTGATCGGGATCGGTGTACGCGAGCCCAGCCGCACGACTTCGCGCTCCTGCAGCACCCGCAGCAACTTCACCTGCATGCTCAACGGCAGGTCCCCAATCTCGTCGAGAAACAGCGTGCCGCCATTGGCCGCCTCGAACCAACCGGCCTTGTTCGAGGTGGCACCGGTGAACGCCCCTTTCTCATGGCCGAACAGTTCGCTTTCCACCAGGGTTTCGGCAAAGGCACCACAGTTCACCGCCACGAACGGTTCGCGGCCACGGCGGCTCAGCTGATGGATGTGGCGAGCGACAAGTTCTTTGCCGGTTCCGGTTTCGCCGATGATCAGGGTATTGGCCTCGCTGGGCGCCAGGCGCTCGATACGGCTGAGCAGCTCCTGGGAGCGAGGGTCCTTGAACACAAGCACGGTGGCACGTACCGACTTGGTCAGCTCTCGGGCATTAGGGTGGGTGATCAGCGACATGGGGGCATTCCTGGCAATTGACGCGCAGCCTCATAGTGCCCGAAACAAATTAGATCAAAAAATTATTAATTCATCTTTATATATTCCATTTTTGAATATTTGATTTTCCAGCAGCCGACTGCTGCTGCAGCAGCAACGCGCCAGCACTGCCCTGCGTGCCGATCAGCAGGCTGGGCTCCACGCCGCGCCCCTCCCATGTGCTGAAGGCCCCGCCGTTAAAGGCCTGCAGCCACCTTTTCAAAGACTGGCATGCATTTCGCTCCTGGCCTGGCAATGCCTGGTTCGCTGCAGCACGCGGCCCAGACCTGTTGAACCCTTGTTTGGAGCCGCACATGAACACACTCTGGCGTCACGGCCTGGCCCTGTTGGGCGGCCTGTTACTCAGCCTGACCACATTGGCCGCCGAGCCACCGGCAGCGGTGCGCATCGCCATCGTTGCCTTCACCCAAGGCGGCGCGCCGGTCTTCGGGGGCATCCCGGGGCGGGTGATCGAAGACGGCTGGCTCGAACAGCAGTTGGCCGCCCGCGGCGTGAAACTGCAATGGACCGCCCTGCCCCACGCCGGCGCCGGGCCACAAATCAACGAAGGCTTCAGCAACGACAGCCTGGACTTCGCCGTACGCGGCGACCTGCCCTCGGTCATCGCTGGCGCCGGCCAAGTGCCCGGCAAGCTGATCGTGCCGGGTGGCAGCGGCAACAACATTTACCTGGTGGTGCCCAGCGGCTCAGCGGTGCGCAGCATCCAGGACCTCAAAGGCAAGCGCCTGGCCCTGCACCGCGGGCGGCCCTGGGAATTTGCCTTCAGCAACTTCCTGGAAAGCCAGGGCCTCAAGCTGACCGACTTCAAGATCGCCAACCTCAACCCGCAGGTCGGTGCCGCCGCCGTGTCGGCCGGCAAGGTCGATGCCGCCGTGCTGCTCAACGAAGCCTACGCCCTGGAAGACAAAGGCGTGGCGCGGATTCTCTGGTCGACCAAGCAAGGCGCCAACGACTGGCGGCTGGTGTCCGACCTGTGGGGCACCGACCGCTTCGTGCAGCAGCACGCCGACCTTACGCAGCTGGTGGCCACGGCCTGGGTGCGCGCGGCCTGGTGGATCTCCCAAGCGCAGAACCGCGACGCCTATTACGCGCTGTCGTCCCGCGCCGGGGTGGCCGAAAGCGTGCTGCGCCGCGATGACCAGGACGACCCGGTGGCCTGGAAAGCGCGCTGGGCGCCGAAAAGCGATGCCCAACTCAAAGCCCACTACGACGCCCTGGGCCACTACGCCTTGGCCAACCGCCTGATCCGCACGCCCTACGACATCAGCAGCGACCTGGCCACAGGCTTCACCCGCCAGGCGCTGATCGACCTGCAGCTCACCCACTACTGGCCGTCCCTGGACGCTCAAATCAGCCAACAACCTTGAGAACATCTTCCATGAAATTGCCTGTTTCCATCGTTTTCGGCCTCAGTGCCCTGGCCTTTTCCATTGGTGCCCTGGCCGCCGACACCTACGCCCCCAAACCCGACCCGCAACAAGGCGACGGCCGCGTTTCGAGCTTCTACACCTGGTCCAAGGCAATCCCAGACACCCCCGGTAAACTGCTGCGCAGCGAGCCGCTGGACTCAGCGCTCAGCTTGCCCAACGCCGCCAGTGCCCAGCGCATCCTCTACACCTCGCTGGACGGCATCGACGGCAAGACGCCAATCGTGGTCTCTGGCGCGCTGTTCATTCCCAAGGGCCCGGCGCCCGCCGGTGGCTGGCCGGTCGCCAGTTGGGGCCACGGCACCGTCGGGGTGGCGGATATCTGCGCACCGTCCTGGGCCGGGCGTTCCTACCGCGATGTGCAATACCTGAACCGCTGGCTCGAAGAGGGCTATGCCATCGTCGCCACCGACTACCAAGGCCTGGGTGTGCCCGGTGGCCACCCGCTGCTGAACAACCGCATGGCCGCCTACGGCATTCTCGATGCCGCCAAGGCCGTGGTCGCCGGCGTACCGGGGCTGGCTGACAAGGTCCTGATCATCGGCCAATCCCAGGGTGGCGCTGGTGCCTTTGCAGCCGGTGCCTATGCCGCAACCTATGCACCCAAACTGGGGGTCAAGGGCAGCATCGGCACCGGCGTGATCTACACCGTGGGGTCGAAAAACGTCGGTGAGCAGGACCAGAACAAGGTCGACCCGGCCCTGGCCTACGGCTTCTACACCTTGCTCGCCGCACAGCAGTACGACCCGAGCATCGACCCGCGCGACTTCTACACCGACAAGGCCCTGCCGCTGTTCGAGCAGGCGCGCACCAGTTGCCTGTCGGCACTGGTCAGTGATGTGGTCGGCACCGGCCTGACCCCCGCCAACGCCAAAAAGGACTACCAGGGCGACCAGCTCAAACCGTGGCTGGCCCAAGTGTCGTACCCCACCCTCAAACTGGCCCAGCCGATCTTCATCGGCACCGGTGCCGAGGACAAGACCCCTGCCGCCGCGACCCAGGTTGCACTGATGCAGGATGCCTGCAAGGCCGGCTCGGTGGTGCAGGGCCACCTGTACAAAGGCCTGGGCCATAGCGAAACGGTCAACGCCTCGCTCAAGGACTCGATCCCCTTCGCCCGCCAGGTCATCAGCGGCCAGCCAGTCACGCCCAACTGCAGCCCCAGCGTCCAGTAAGGAGGCCACCCCATGAGCATCGAATTCTTCACCCGCCTGCCACTGCATGGCGAAACCCAGTACCTGCCTGGCGACCCACGCAACCGCGGCGACTGGCACGCAGGCGGCGATAGCAGCGGTGCGGTTTCCGGGTTCGCGGTAGGTGATCACTTCACCTACATCGATTACCTCGGGCAAATCGCCCGCGCTGCGGAAATCAACGGCTTCGGCGGCGCACTGATGGTCAATGCGCCCACCGGCGAAGAGCCGTGGACCGTGTGCTCGCTGCTGGCACGGGAAACCCGCACGCTCAAGTTCGTCACCGCGTTCCAGCCCTATCACTACACGCCCTGGGTGGCCGTGCAACAGGCCGCGACCTACCAGCGCGCCACCGGCAACCGGCTGGTATGGAACATCATCAACGGCGGCTCCGACGCCCTCCAGCGCCAGGTCGGCGACTTCGAGAGCCACGACGAACGTTACGCCCGCGCCACCGAGTTCATGGACGTGGTACGCGGCTACTGGCACAACGAGCAATTCCACTACGAGGGCACCTATTACCGTGCCGAGGGCGGCGGGCTGCGCGGGCCGCTGAAAAAAGCCGAGCTGCCGCTGATCTGCACCGCCGGTTCTTCGCTAGCTGCGCGCGAGTTCGCCGCCAAGCATGCGGACTTCTACCTGATGCGTGCCGAACACCCGGACGAGATCGCCGCGCTGATCGCCGACATCCGCGCCCGCGCCTTGAAGTGGGGACGTACCGACATTCGCTTCGGCCTGTCCATCGACGTGATTGCCCGCGAGACCGAAGAGGCCGCGCGGGCCGAGGCCAAACGTTTCTTCGACGAAGGCGTGGCCAAGGGCACGGTCAAGGCCCGCGCCGCCCACGCGGGCCTGCGCACCGCACGCAAGCTGAGCTACGAGCACGGCTACAGCGACAAGGACGAGCAGCAGGCCTTCGACGATTTCTTCATCCACCCCAACGTGTGGACCGGCTTCGGCTATATCGGCATCCCGCCAGGCTGCGCGCTGGTCGGCAGCTACGCCAACGTGGTGGCGCGTATCCGCGAGTACCACGGCATCGGCATCGACCTGTTCTTCCTTGCCGGCTACCCGCACCTGGAAGAAGCCTACCGCCTCGGCGAGCATATCTTGCCGCACTTCCGTGGCCAGCGCGCCGCCCTCGCCCGCCCGGCGCCCACCCCCGTGCAACTGCACGCCAGCAACGGGGGCTGACGCCATGGCCTGGGACGGTTACCCATTGAGCCGGCGCGCCTTCATTGGCCATGCCGGCGTACTGGCCGGTGGGCTGCTGGCCGGCTGCGGCCCAAGCGACAGCCCCGGCGACGCGGTTGCCGATCAGCCACGCCATGGCGGGCGCCTGCGTCTTGGCATCATCGATGGCAACCAAAGCGGCAACCTCGACGCTCATAAACCGGTCGGCAGCGGCATCGTCCGCGGCTTTGCCTTGTACAGCAAGCTGTGGGAGTGGGACGAGCAGATGCAGCCGCGCCTGGCCCTGGCCGAGTTCGCCGAGCCCAACGCCGACGCCAGCGGCTGGACGTTGCGGCTCAAGCCTGGGCTGGAGTTTCACCACGGCAAGACCATCGACGCCGACGACCTGATCTTCTCCATCAGGCGCCTGACCGACCCGCAGCTGGCCTCGCCCTATGCGGCGCTGCTGCACTGGGTCGACCGCGACAACCTGGTCAAGCTCGACGATCGCACCGTGCGCCTGGCTTTTCGCGAAGGCCGCAGCTACCTGCCGTTGCCCGAGACGTGGGTCAACTTCGGCGGCATCGTGCCGGTGGACTACCACCCGGTCACCAACCCGGTCGGTGCCGGCCCTTACAAACTCAAAAGTTTCACCCCGGGCCAGCGCTCGCTGTTCACCCGTTTCGACAATTACTACAAGCCCGGCAAACCGTATGCCGATGAACTGGAGATCATCGACTTCAAGGACCAGACCGGCCGCCTGGCGGCCTTGCGCGCCGGGCAGATCGACATGGCCAACGTCATGTCCACCGAGCACCTGCAAGTGCTGCAGGCCGACCCACGCCTGCGCCTGCTGAAGTCGGTGAGTGGCAACTGGTTGTCGTTCGACATGAACACCACCAAAGCGCCCTTCAACGACCCGCGGGTGCGTGAGGCGTTTCGCCTGCTGGCAGACCGAGAGGACTTGGTGCGCCGGGCACTCAATGGCCAGGGCCGGGTGGCCAACGACCTGTACGCCCCTTTCGACCCCACCTTCGACCACAGCCTCGGGCCACGGCCGCATGACCCACAACGGGCGGCGCAATTGCTCAAGGACGCGGGCCGCGAAGGCCTGCAGGTGGAACTGGTCACGACCCCAGGGCCTGGGCTTGCCTCGGCCCTGGTGCTGGCCGAACAAGCACGGCGCATCGGCGTGACGATCACGGTGCGCCAAGTCGACCTGGCGACGTTCCAGGGGCCGCAACGCGACGACTGGACGTTGAGCACTGGGGGCAGCATCGGTGCGCCGTTTCTGGCCAGCGCCATTCATACCGACGCGCCGTTCGCCGTGGCCAACAAGACCCACTTCCACGACCCGGCATTCAGCGAGGCCTTCCTCGCTGCCATGGCCCAGCCCGACCTTGAAAAACGCAAAGCCCTGGTGCACCGCGCCCAACGCATCCAGTACGAACGGGGCGGCATGCTGATCTGGGGCTTTGCCGACTTGCTCGACAGTGTCAGCACACGGGTCGGTGGGGCGCAGGCGGAGCAATCGCTGTTCAGTACCTGGCGGTTCGAGAGCCTGTGGCTCAAGAGCTAAACGCTGGGCCAGCACAATCTTCTGTGGGAGCCATAGGCACCCAATAACCGCAGGCGCGGCTGCGCCCTCGCTTTTCCCATTCCCGAACAGAACGAGGCTCAGCCCCATGCTCCGCGTTGCCTTGCTGCACCCGACATTCCAGCCAAGCGCCCTGGCACTGGCCATCCTGGCCGCCAGCGTACCGCTGGCCTACGCCGAGGACACCCAACTGCAAACCGTCACCGTCCAAGCCGAACAGGCTGACGACGACGCCCTGCCCACGCGCCCACCGGCCTCGATCTACGGCGGCCTGGAAAGCAAAGTCCTCGACACCCCACGCTCGGTCACCCAGATCAACGCCGAGCAATTGGCCCGCGACCCGATCCAGAGCTCGGACGACCTGGTCAAATACGCCCCCGGCATCACCCGTGGCGGCGGCCAGAACGCCGGCATCGCCCCGCAAATGCGCGGGCAAAGCTCCGAGGTGTTCCAGGATGGCCAACGCGCCTACGGCGTACGCCACCCCGCCAACTTCAACGCCTACGAAGGCGCCGACATCGTCGCCGGGCCTTCGTCGGTCACCTACGGCTCGGTCAGTGGCAGCGGCGGCTACATCAACTACCTAAGCAAGAAGCCCGACTTCAACCGCTTCCGCACCCGCCTGAGTGGCGAAATCGGCAGCTGGATCCCCGATGGCGAATCACGCGATGCCACCCAATTCAGCATCGACAACACCGGCCCCCTCAGTGACAGCCTGGCCTACCGGGTCAGCATCACCCGCCAGCGCCAGGAAACCTTCTACGACAACGTCGACAACAACTTCGACGCGTTCTACGGCGCCCTCGCCTGGCGCAACGACAACCTGCGGGTGGACTGGAACGCCGCGTACGACGACTACTACGACTACAACATCACCCACGGCTGGAACCGCGCCACCCAAGACCTGGTCGACCACGGCAGGTACAACGCCGGGCGCGCCACGCCGATCATCCAGAACGGCAACAGCCTGTGGTCGCCGGTGCTGTCATCGGGTGCCAGCGATGCCCAGGTACTTGGCTGGGTGCAGCGCCAGCGCAACGCGCAGGGCCAGTACCAGGTGGTCGATGGCAGCTTCCAGGGCGCCTCACCCAATACCCAGGCCAGCCCAGGCAGCTTGCGCGGCTGGGTGTACGACCCGTCGCTGGCAGGCAATGGCCAGACCTCGCTGTCGTCACAGACCGGCCAGCGCGCGCAGGACCAGAACCGCTCGCGGCGCTTCACCACACAACTGCGCGTCGAGGGCGACCTGACCCCGTCGATCACCCTGGCCAACAGCACTTTCTACCAGCACTCCACCGACACCACCGACGCGGTGGGCGCGTTCCAGGTGCAGGGCAAGGACGACATCTTCGACAACCGCTTCGAGTTCCGCGCCCGTGGCCAATGGCAGCTGGGCGGCCTGACGCTGGTCGACGACAGCAACAGCGGGCTGATCTACCGCCGCGAGACCAACGAGTCGATCGCCGCCAACAACAATTTTGGCTCCACCATCAACGCCTACGACCTCGCCCTCGACCCGACGCTGAAAAACCCTGGCGACCTGCTCGGCCTGAGTGGGCGCAACCCCGCCGGTGGCAACGGAGCCTGGATCGGCCGGCCCGGCGTGCCACAGTTGTCCAATTACTATGGCTGGCTCAACCTGCCCGCCATGTACCCGGCAGGGCACGGTTTGTACGCTGAATCGGTGGCGCCCTACACCGCCGACAGCACCTGGACCACCCAAACCCTGTTCAGCCAGCACAACCTGCGCCTGGGCGAGCGCGTGGGGCTGAACGTGGGGGCCAGCCGCAGCTGGATCGATGCCCGTATCGAAAACCCCTTCGTGCTCGCCGGCGGCAACCCGCGCAAGGACTCGGACAATTACCGGTTGTTCTCGGTACAGGTCAGCCCCTATTTCAAACCCACCGACAACAGCACCCTGTACTACACCTTCGACCGCTCCCTCGCCGTCAACACCGGGTTCTTCACCAATGGTTTGGGCTGGGGCAGTGGCGCCGGGGCCAACCAGCTCAACCCGCTGGCGTTCGAGAGCCTTAGCGTGCTGCACGAAGTGGGGCTGAAGGTCGAGGCCATGCCCGACCAGTTGTTCTTCACCTTGGCCGCCTACAAGCAGGCGCGCGACCAGTCGCCAGACAGCAACAACAACATCGCCCGGTTGATCGTCAAAGGCTGGGAAGCAACCCTGCGCTACCAGGACCCGCACCTGCGCGGCGGCCTCAACCTCAGCCGCATCAGTGCCTACAACGAGTTCACCAGCCAGGCCGGGTTCGCCTCCGCAGGGTTCATCCCCGACAACGGCACCGTGTTCGGCGACAACAACAGCCTCAACCAGCGCCCGTCCGGCAAGTTCGATGCGGTGCAGATTCCTGAGTACAACGCCGGCGGCTATGTCGATTACCGCTTCGATTCCGGGTTCGGCGTGGAGCTCTCTGGTTGGTGGACCAGCAGCTGGTACCTGAACCTGAGCAAGACGGTGAAGGTGCCCGACGAATACAACCTCGACCTTGCCGCGTATTACCGCCAGCCACAGTGGGGCGTGACGCTGCGCATGCTCAACGTCACCGACGAACTGAATTTCGTCAGCGGCCTGGCCGGCTCGACCAACACCTTCCTGCAACCCATGCCTGGGCGCACCTTGCTGGCCCAGGTCGATTACCAGTTCTGACCCTTCCTCAACGTAAAAGGCCATCGCCATGTCCATTGAATTCGTCGGCATGATTTTCCCCCGCCAGTGGTCCGAGACCCGCGGCGTGCGCTCGCCCGACTTCGACCTGCCGTTCATCCGCCACCACGCCCGCGCCCATGAGCATGCCGGTTTCGACCGGGTACTGATCGCCAGCGGCCCAGGCAGTGCCGACAGCCTGCAGATTGCCGCCTATGCGGCCGCGCACACCGAGCGCCTCGGCTTCATGATCGCCCACCGCCCTGCCCTGACCGCGCCGACGGTGGCCGCGCGGGCATTCGCCACCCTCGACCACACCACCGGCGGCGGGCGCATTCGCCTGCATGCGATCACCGGCATCACGGCCGAGCCACAAGAAGGCGACACACTGCTGGACAAGACCGCGCGTTACCAGCGCGCCGACGAGTACCTGGAGATTGTCCGGCGCACCTGGACTGCCGAAGAGCCCTTCGACTTCGAAGGCCGCTACTTCACCATCAAGGGCGCTTTTTCGCCGGTTAAGCCGCTGCAGCAGCCGCATATCCCGATTTCCTTTGGAGGCTCGTCCGACATCGCTTACCAGATCGCCGTCAAACATGCCGACCTGTATGCCCTGTGGGGTGAACCGCTGAGCGGCGTCGCCGAGCAGATCGCCAAGCTCAAGGCTGCGGCGAGTGCCGCTGGCGTGGCGGCGCCACGGGTGAGCTTGTCGGTGCGGCTGATCCTGGGTGCCACCGAGGAGCTGGCCTGGCAGCGCGCGGAGCAGATCCTCGCGCAGATCAAGGCCAACCCGCAGTTTGCGGCGGACAGCCCCTGGCAGAAGCGCATCAAGGGCACCGGTTCCGAACGCCTGCTCGCCGCCGCCGCCCGGGCGGACCGGCATGACCGGGCATTGTGGATGCCGACGGCGACAGCGGTGGGGGCTTATGGCGATACAACGGCGCTGGTGGGCACGCCGGAGACCGTTGCCCAGGCGTTGCTGGATTATGTCGATTTGGGGGTGAGCACCTTCCTCAACCGCGGGTATGACCCGTTGTACGACACGGTGGATTACGGGCGCTGGGTGATTCCGGCGGTGCGCGAGGAAGTGCGGCGGCGGCAGGCGCGATTTGTCGGGTGATACCCCAACCTACTGTAGGAGCGGCCTTGTGTCGCGAAAGGGCCGCGAAGCGGCCCCAGCAATCTAAGCGTCGATGCTTAGATCGTGGGGCTGCTGCGCAGCCCTTTCGCGACACAAGGCCGCTCCTACAGAGATCGCGTCAGCAGAATTCAACCTACTGACAGGCTAGGCGAATGCGCCACCAAGGTCCGGGTATAGGCATCAACAGGCCGCCCAAGCACCTGCTCAGCCGCCCCCTCTTCCACCACCCTGCCCTGGCGCAACACCAACACCCGGTCGGCTATCGCCCGCACCACGCCCAAGTCATGGGTGACGAACAACACGGTCAGCCCTTCACGCTGCAAACGCCTCAGCAATGCCAGGATCGACGCCTGCACCGACACATCCAACGCCGAGGTAATCTCGTCGCAAACCAACAGCCGTGGCTCACAGATCAACGCCCGGGCAATCGCCACGCGCTGCCGTTCTCCCCCTGACAGGCTGTGCGGATACAGATCGGCCACACGCGCCGGCAGCGACACCCGCGCCAGTACCGCTTCGACCCGATGACGCGCCTCATCGCCACGTACAGCGAAGAAATGCGCCAGGGGCGCGCTGAGGGTCTGCGCGATCGTCTGCCGAGGGTTCAACGCCCGGTAGGGGTTCTGGAACACGTACTGGATCTGGTGACGCAGCCGTGCATCCCGTTGACGCGCGGTGAACGCCAGCGGCTCGCCGCCGTAACGCAGTTGCCCCTGAACGTTCTCGCCCAACCCCGCGATGGCCCTGGCCAGGCTGGTCTTGCCCGACCCGGACTCGCCCACCAGCGCCAGGCATTCGCCTTGCGCTACCTGCAGTGAAACATCGAACAGCACTTGTCGGTCGTAAGCCACATCCAGCCCCTGCACCTCCAGCAACACCTCTGCGCTGGGCGCCGCTGCTACCTCGACACCCTGCTCGCCGAGGGGCAGCGGCTCACGGTAGGGCGCCAGGCAAGCGACTTGCTGACCGCCCTCGAACGCCAGCAGCGAAGGCTCGATTACCGCACACTCGGCACGTCGCCTGGCACAACGCGGGGCAAACGCGCAGCCCGCAGGCCGCTGCCCCGGCGCCGGTGCATGGCCGGCGATGGCTTGCAGCGGCTGGCGTCGGGCAATATCAGGAATGGCCGCGAGCAAGGCACGGGTGTAAGGGTGTGCCGGTGCTTTGAACAAGGTCTCGCGCCCTGCTACCTCCACCAGCCGCCCGGCATACATCACCATCACCCGGTCAACCAGGTCGCGCACCACGGCCAGGTCGTGCGTCACGTACAACGCCGCCACACCGTGCCCCCGGCACAGGCGCTTGAGGGTTTCCAGCACATGCGCCTGGGTGGTCACATCGAGCGCCGTGGTCGGCTCGTCGAGCACGATCAGTTTAGGCCGCAGAACAAACGCCAGTGCCAGCATCACCCGCTGTTGCTGCCCCCCGGACAACTGATGAGGAAAACGCCGCAGAAAGGCTGCGTCGTCTGGCAAGCCGACATCCACCAGGGTCTCATTGATGCGTTGCTGCAATGCATCTGCAGTCAGCTTGGGCTGATGCGCCAACACGGTTTCACGCAACAAGGCGCCTATGCGCAGAGCCGGGTTCAGCGCTGTGGCCGGGTCCTGGGCGACGTAGCCCACCAACCCGCCCCGCGCCAGGCGCAAGGCTTCGCCCTCAAGCTCCAGCACCGCCTGCCCCGCCACCACAATGCGCCCGCCGGTAATCCGCGCACCTTGCCGCGCATGGCACAGCAAGGCCGTGGCCAGGGTGGTCTTGCCCGAACCGGACTCGCCCACCAACCCCACGATCTCTCCCGCCGCCAGGCTGAACGAGACATCGGCCAGCACATCGACCTGCCCGGCCAGTTGCACCCGCAGGTCGCTGACTCGCAACACGTCGCTGTCGACTTTCAACGCCGCCGTCATGGTTGCTTCTCCCCAATACGTGCACTGACCCGGCCGATACCTTCCGCCAGAATGTTGGTGCCATAGGCGAACACGGCAATCAGCAGCGCCGGTGCCAATACTGCCCAGGGCTGCACCAGCAGGCCGGCCTGGTTTTCGTTGATCATCAGCCCCCAGTCCGCCGCCGGCGGCGCTACGCCATAACCCAGGAAGCTCAAGCCCGAGAGCATGCCCACCGCCCAGGTCAGCATGTTGCCGAAATGCACCAGCAGCGGCGTCAGGATGTTCGGCAGGATTTCGCTGAACAGGATGCGCCAACGTGAGTAGCCCATCATCTGCGCCGCCTCGACGAACTCCTGGCCCGCCACCGCCACCGCGCTGCCACGCGCCAGGCGCACGACCCCTGGGGTAAACGCGATGGCCACGGTCAACACGATCAGCCACGGCGCACGGCCGAGCATCGAGACGATCAGCAACACCAGAATCAGGTCCGGAAAAGCCAGCGAGACATCCGCCGCCCAACTGATCGCCTGGTCCAGGCGGCGCCGCGAAAAACCGGCCAACAACCCAAGGCTGCCGCCGACCACCAGCGCAAGGGTGGCCGCCGCCACCGACATCCACAGCACCGACACGCCCCCGCTGAGCAAGCGAGACAACAAGTCGTGGCCAAGAAAATCACGCCCCAGCGGCGCACCGGCAGTCGGCGGCCCATACACCGGCCCGACCATGGCCGTCGGCGCATGCGGCGCAAGCCAAGGGCCCAGCAGCGCCAGCAACATCACCAGCGCGGTAATCACGGCGCCGCGCCGCACCTGCGGGTCGGCCAGCCAGCGGGTCTCAGTCATGGGTTGCCTCCTGGGCAGGTGTACGGCGTGCGCGTCGCCACCACGGGCGAATGCCGCGCCGGTTGCGGCGGATCATCTTGACCCGGCGCGCGGTGCGCAGCTTGGGGGTGAGCAGAACAGTCAGCAGGTCGGCCAGCAGGTTGATCAGCACCACAGCCAGGGTGATGACCAGCACCACGCCCTGGATCATCGGCAGGTCGCGCATTTGGATCGCTGCATTGAGGGCCGTGCCGATGCCGGGGTAGCTGAAGATCACTTCGGCCAACAGTGCGCCACCGACCAGCGTACGCAGGGTCAGCGCCACGCCCTGGATGGCCGGAGTCAGGGCGTTGGGCAAGGTATGGCGCCAGACGATGCGCCGCTCCGGTATACCGCGCAGGCGTGCGGCCACCACGTAGTCGGACTCCAGCGCCTCGATCATCGAGGCGCGGACCATCCGTGTCAGGTACGGCAGCGCCGACAGGCTCAGGGCAACCACCGGCAGCACCAACGATGGCAACTGCCGCCACAAAGGCAATTGCGGGTCGAGGATCGACACCGCCGGCAGCCAGCCCATGCCGGGCATGGAAAACAACAGCACCAGGCCGATGGCCAGCAGAAAGCTCGGCGTAGCCTTCAACAGGATCAAGGCCGACAACCCCCAGCGGTCCAGCAGCCGGTCACGGCGCAGTGCCAGGCTCACGCCCAGGATCAGCGCCAGTGGCACCACCAGCGCCAGCACGCCGGCCAGCAAGGCCAGGGTGTGGCCGAGCCGCCCGAACAGCAGCTGTGCCACCGGCACCTGCGAGTCCAGCGAGATGCCCAGGTCACCGCGCAGTGCCGCCCCCAGCCAACGCAGGTACTGCACCAGGATCGGCTGGTCGAGGCCCAGCTGGCGCTGCAAGGTCACGATGCTGTCCAGTGGCGCATCGGGGCCAAGGATGACCCGCGCCGGGTCCGAGGGCAGCGCCTGGGTGGCGATGAACACCACCAAGCTGATGACCCAGGCGGTCAGCAGGCCGTAGCCCAGACGGCCAATGAACCAGGCCAGCCAGGCCGGCGTACGTGGGGAACGGTGAGCGTGATCAGGCATGGTTCAACCAGAGTTCGTCGAAGCGCCAGGAGGCGAAGGTGGTCTGTTCGGGGGCGAGCCCGCCGACCTTGGCGGACGCTGCATCGAGCACGTCCGAGAAACCCCAGATCAACAGCCCGCCACGTTCGTGCTGGATTACCTGGGCTTCATGCACCAAGGCCTTGCGCCGCTCCAGGTCGGGCTGCGCCAGCGCCTGGCCGTACAGTTCGGTAAACCGTGGGTCGTGAAAATTGCTGCGGTTGTAGATGGCTTGCGGCGCATCGTTGTGCAGCGCCGAGGCGAGGAAACCGCGGGCCGGCGTCGAACCCGGTGACAGCTGCCACTGCTCGCGCTGTGGGCCATTGAACACCGAGCCGTCGACCTGGTTGACCTTGACCTGCACCCCCGCCTTCTGCGCCTGCTGGGCAAACACCAACGCCGCGTTTACCCCTGGCCCTGGTGTGGTGGTCAACTCGACACGCAAGTCGTCCTGCCCGGCCTGGCGCAGCAGTGAACGGGCCTGATCAAGGTCGTACGGGCGCTGGGCGATCGTGTGGTTGTAGGTCGGGTCGTGTGGCGAATACAGGTCGTTGGCGATACGGCCGAAACCATTGAGCCCACGCGCCACCAGCTCTTGCCGGTCGGCGAGCAGGCGGAACGCCTGGCGCACACGTACGTCCTGGAATGGCGCCTTGGCCAGGTTCAGGTTGAAACCGGTAAACGAGGTGCTGGGCGAAGCGTACAGGCGCAGGCGCGGGTCAGCCTTGAGCAAGGCACTGTGCTCGGCCTGCACCCCGCTGGCCACGTCGATCTGCCCTGCGCGCAAGGCCGCCGCACGCGAGACCTGGTCTTTGAATTCGATGATCTCCAGCTCATCCGCATAAGGGCGGTTGGGTTTGTAGTAGTTTTCGAAGCGGGTGTAGAGCGAGCGTTGGCCAGGGATGAAGCTTTTGAGCTTGTAGGGCCCGGCGCCGACCGGGTTGGTCAACGGATGATAATCGGTCGGCACGATGCCGCCGAAACTGATCAGCGTTTCATCCAAGGGATAGAAGCTTTGCCCCTGCTTGAAGCGGATCTCGATCGTACGCGCATCCAGCTTGCGCAGCGCCTGGCGGTCGATGGCGCCGACCAGCCCGGCAAACGGCGAGGCCAACTGCGGGTCGGTCAAACGCAGGATCGAGAACAGCATGTCGTCGGCGGTGATGCTTTTGCCATGGTGAAATTCCAGCCCTGGCTTGAGGCGGATGGTCCAGGCACTGGCATCGGCATTCGGTTCGGCGAACTCGGCCAGGGCCAGGCGCGTGCTGACATCCGGGTTCCATTCCCAGAACTTGGCGTACAGCGCCCAGCCGCGGATGATGCCGCCGCCCACCGGCTTGTGCGCATCGAGGTTGCCCGCCTGGTCACCGTCGATGATGCCCACGCGCAACCGCCCACCATGTACCGGCGTGGCGGGTAATGCGATACCGTCAGCCGTGGCAGCGGGCGCGCCGCCATCGCAGCCGCTGAGCAGCCCGCCACCGAGCAGCAGGCCGCCCCCGACGGCCAGGCTGTTGCCGAGAAATACCCGGCGCGAAAACTCACTCATCACCCTCTCCTTACGCCGGTTGGGCCACGGTCGGCTTAGTGCGGGCGCTCAGGCGCGGCACCTCGAACCCGTGGTCCAGGTCGAGCAGCGGGAACAGCAGGTCGGCCACCCGGTGGGCTTCGTCGATCAGCGGGAAGCCCGACAGGATGAACGCCGACGTGCCTTGGGCTTCGTACTCGCGGATGCGCTCGGCCACCTGTTCGGCGCTGCCGACCAGGTAGGTACCCGCAGCCGGGCCAAGGATGTTGAAGCCGAACAGGCTGGGGCCCAGCCAGACGTTGGGGTAGATCTCCAGCTCGCGGGCAGTGGGCAGGCGCCCGGCGCGAATGCTGTCGAGGTTGCGCTGAATGCGCGGGTCGTCGCTGACGTAGGTGTCCAGGGTCTGCCCTGCCGGCAATTGACGCTCGATGGCCGCGCGGGCGGTGGCCAGCGAGGTGCGCTGCAGCAGGCGTTCGGCATGCGCCCAGGCTTCTTCTTCGGTCTCGCGCACGATGACTTGCAGGCGTGTGCCGTAGGTCAGCTCGCGGCCGATTTTTGCTGCCTCGGCGGCCACCCTGCGGAACTTGTCGCCTAGCTTTTGCGGGGTATCGGCAAAGCTCAAGTAGACGTCAAGTAACTGCACCGAATGGGCCACGCCCGGCGCCGATGTGCCCGCGCCCCACAACGGAATGCCAGGCTTTTGCTTGGGTGGGTGCCAACCGCCCAGGGGGTGGCTGGCCGCCGCAGGTGAGCGTGGCGAAAGCTTGACGTAACGGCCGTCGTAGCCTGCCGTTTCACCCGCGTAAAAGCCCTGGAACGCGCGCCAGTATTCCAGGCTGAAGTCGTAACGTTCATCGTGTGGGTAATGCACGCCCAGCGTGGCCAGGCCGGCGTCGTTGCCGTTGACCACATTGAACAGCAAGCGGCCGTTGGAAAACTGGTCGAAGGTCAGTGCCCACTTGGCCAACACCGCAGGCGACAGCTCGCCTGGGTGTTGTGCGACCAGAAAGCGCAGGCGTGACGTGGCGTCGATCAGCGCGGCCGATACCGCAAGGCTTTCGTTGGGGCTGGAGCCGAGCAGCGAGCCGTAGAAGCCCAGGCGATCGGCGGCGATGGCCAGTTGCTTGAGGTGCTCGAAGTCGGTTTTCCAGCGGCCTTCGGGCTCCCAGGGATAGGGACCGTCGGGGGTGGTGAGGTACCAGAGGATTTTTACTGCCATGGGGGTGGTCCTTGCTTGGAGTGAAATACCAAACTGTCACTCGTCCCCCTGTAGGAGCAGCCTTGTGCTGCGAAGAGGCCAGTCCAGGCGCAGCAACTGCATCTGGCGGGCCGGCCTCTTCGCAGCACAAGGCTGCTCCTACAAAGGAGGGCGTGGTGGGCTTGGAACTGCGAATCAGCTGCGTCGATCGATACCCGGCACCAGCCCCAGCTCGGTAGCGCGCTCGTATAACCCACTCATCTTCCACTGCTGCGTCAGCACCCCTGGCCCGTACGGCCGCGAACCGCCCAGCGCATCGGCCAGCAGCTGAATCTGCGCGCCTTCTTCCAACAGCAGGATGAACTCGGCCGTCGCACGAAGCCCCTGCTTACCCCACACCGTCGAGCCGCCATTGGCTTCGAGAATGGCCAGGTTGAACGGGTTTTCGGCGATCTTGTCGAGGATGAAGTCCACCTCGGCCTGGCGCCGGTCGATGTACACCGGTAGCTCCCGCGCCAGCTGATAGCGCTGCACCGGCACATAGTGGAACGGCAAGGTACGGTGGGTCTGGGCCCAGGCGCCGAGGTATGGGCTGTGCACATGCGAGATCGTGGTGATGTCAGCGTGGGTCTGGAACAGTTTGGTGTAGCGCCCCAGCCCGCCTTTACCCTTGCCGACGATCACGTTGCCGGAGAAGTCGGTCACGGTCGCCTGCAGCGGTTTGCGGTGGTTCCACGGGCCGCCGTAGTTGACGGACACCAGCAGGTCTTCACCGGGCACACGCTCGATGAAGCCGACAGTGCCATTGGCGGTGATGGTGTTGGTCTCGCGGAATACGGTAAACGCCGCTTCGGCTTCGGCGACCACCTGGTCGATGAAAGCGTGCAGTTCGGCAGTGACGGGGCGTTCGTTGATCAGTACGGTCATGTTCAATCTCCGGAGGCGGATGCAAAGTCAGGCGCGGCGCTGGGCCAGCAGTTCATGGGCAGCCTGCAGGGGCCGTGGGTCGACCCAGTCGGCGATGCTGAAGTCGGCTTCGAGGAAGCCATGCAGGTAGAGAAAGTCCTTTTGCGTGCCCAGAAACGCCAGGCGCTGCTCGGACAGGTCCGGCGCCAAGGTGGTGTGGAACGCGCCGCGATAGGCTTCGGCAACACCCTGGCTGCCGGCGCGGGTCTCGTCCTCAAGGAAGCTATTGAGCGCATCGCGGTTGCCGGCCGCCCATTCGGCAGCGCGCAGGGTCTGGGCCAGGAAGCGCGCGACCAGCTCGAAGTGGTTGTCGAGCAGGCTCTGGTGCACGGTGATCGGCCTTGGCGTGCCGTTGTTGATGCGGTGGCGCGGGTCGGCTAGCAGGTCGAGATCGACGCCCACCACCAGGCCCAGGCGCCGCGCCGCATCGGCAGCGGCCGCGCCCTTGACGTAGACGGCATCGACCTCGCCGCGCGCCAGGTAATCCAGGCCCGACCACAGGCGCTGCAGGCCCAGCTGCGGGGTGGCGGCGCTGGCCTGGTCGAGCAACGCCACTTCCACCAGTTGCACGTCGTCCAGGTGCAGGCCGGCCGAGGCCAGGGCGCCTTTGTAGCCGTGCAGGCTCATGGCCCGGGCGATGCTGCCGGGGCGGCTGTCAGCCCAGGCCGGCAGTGCCAGGCGCTTACCGCGCAGGTCGGCGGCGTTGCGGATGCCTGAGTCCGGGCGGACCAGGATGGTCTGCCATTCCTCGATCCAGGTCAGGCCGATCAGCCGGCTCGGTGAGCCTGCTGCACGGGCGGCCAAGGCCGGCACGTTGCCACCCTCGCGAAACAACCCCGGGAGCTGGTGATCGTAGTGGTGATGGCCGAGCTGGCGGGTTTCCTGCAGGGTCGAGACCGGCAGGCCGTCGCGGGCGAATTCTTCGTCCAGCCAGCCCAGCTTGTAGGCGATGCCCGAAGCGGTGGGCACCGGGCAGCGGGTAAACCAGATGCGGTCCAGGGCAGTGGGGTCGTCGGTTTGCGTTGCGGCAGTAGCGCGTGTCATGGGGTGGCTCCTTGGGCGTCGTGAAAGCGCTATTGCAGCGTGCGTGCCAACCGCTGGAGGCCTTGATTTACGGGGACTTGAGTGTCATTTACAGGCGTTGGGTGCTGGGCACGGAGCAGGATTGCGGGCGGGGTGCTGCCAGATCAGCAGGCGGGCTGTTGCTGGGGCAGCAGGCGCGGCCCGAAGCCAAGCAACACGGGGCCTGGTGAGTCATGGCAAAGAACTTGCTCAAGGCTATGGGACCGCGGTGCGGCCATTCGCGGGCAAGCCCGCTCCCACAGGACCTTCATTGCCCTTGAAACCGGCACCTTACCTGTAGGAGCGGGCTTGCCCGCGAAGCAGGCGCACTGGCCCTTGAAGACCCTTGCGAGACGACCCATGAGCGCCATCGAACCCAGCCCTATCCACCGCCTGACCAGCGAAGCCGAAGCCATCGCCGCCGCCCGCGAGGTCGCCGCGCAAATCGCCGTGCTCGCCGCCGACCCCAGCAACAACGGCCAGCTGCCGCGCCGCCAGGCCGACCTGCTGTCCAGCAGCGGTCTCACCGCCATCGCCGTACCGGCCGAATTCGGCGGCCTTGGCGCCTCGGTGCAAACCATCGTCGAAACCGTGCGCCTGATCTCCACCGCCGACGGCGGTGTCGGCCAACTGCTGCAGATTCACAACGTGATGCTGCGCGGCATCTTCACCAGCTACGCCGACGACGTGCGCGACCGCCTGATCGCCGACGTACTGGCCGGCAAGCGTTTCGGCAATGCCTTGGCCGAGGTGGGCGGCAAGAACAAGTTCGCCCTGAAAACCCGGGTCGAGCGCCGCGCCGATGGCAAGCTGGTGCTCAATGGCAGCAAGTTCTACTCCACCGGCTCTTACCTGGCCGACTGGATCTCGCTGACGGCCGCCAGCGAAGACGGCGGCGTCGGTGTGCTGCTGCACCGCGACACCCCTGGGCTGACCCTGGTCGATGACTGGCAGGCCTTCGGCCAGCAGAACTCGGTGAGCGGCACGGTCAACTTCGACGAGATCGTGCTGGACGAGCGTTACCTGTCGCGGCGCACCGGCCCGATGAAGCGCACAGGGCTGACCTTCCCGCAGATTCTTCATGCCGCCATCGACACCGGCATCGCCGCCGGCGCGCTGCAGGCAGGCGTCGACTACCTGCGCGAGCATGCCCGGGCCTGGGTGGAAAGTGGCGTGGACCGCGCCAGTGACGAGCCGCACGTGATTCGCCAGATTGGCGAGTACGCCGTGGCGCTGCGCGGTGCCGAGTCGGTACTGCGCGATGCCGCACGGGTGTTCGACGCGCATGAGCGCGACCCGGAGGACAAAGCCCTGCAGGATGAACTGATTCTCTCGGTGGCCACTGCCCGCGCCCACGCCGATGCGGCGTCACTGAAGATCTCCAGCGACCTGTTTTCTCTGCTTGGGGCCAGTGCCTCGTTGAGCAAGTGGAACCTCGACCGCTTCTGGCGCAACGCGCGGGTGCACACCACCCATGACCCCATTCGCTGGCGGCTGCACAACGTCGGCAACTACTACCTCAATGGCGCCGACCCAGGGGAGTACACCGCCGTGCTCAATGCCAAGGAAACCCAGGGCGCAACGCGCCGTTGAACCTAACCCTGGGGGCCGCTGCGCGGCCCATCGCAGGCAAGCCAGCGCCCACACACCAAGCCACGCCACCGTACCTGTGGGAGCTGGCTTGCCTGCGATGGGCTGCGTAGCAGCCCCAGTACCGAGCCTCTACATGAACCACCCTCTTCTTCGCGCCCTGGCCATCTACCGTGAAATGCCCTGGCGCTTCGCCCTCGTGACCGCCTTGTACATCGCCGGCAACCTTGGCCTGGTCTGGCAGCAATGGCTGATTGGCCACGCGGTCGACGATGTCAGCGCTGGCCGCGCCGTGGTGCGCCTGCCCGACGGCAACCTGGATGCCGCCGTGGCCTGGCACTGGCTATGGCTGCTGCTGGCCATCGCCCTGGGCCGTGGTGTGCTGCAATACGCCGCCGCGGTGCTGTCGCTGGTGCTTAGCCAGGCGCTGCTGACGCGCCTGCGCGAGCGCATCCTCACCCAGGTCCAGCGCCTGCACCTGGGCTACCACTGGCGCCACGGCATGGGTGAACTGGTGACCCGCACCACCCGCGACGCCGACAAGGTGCGCGATGCGCTGATCACCTTCTGGCGACAGATCATCGAAACCCCCTTGGTGGTAATGGCCGCCGTGGGGCTGCTGAGCGGGTATGACCCACTGCTCGGCCTGGTGCCGCTGCTGTTGACCGGGGCGGGGCTGTGGCTGTTCGTCGTGCAGACCGATCGCCTGGTCACGCTCGATCGCGCCGTGGGTGCTGCCTACGACCAGGTCAGCCAGGACCTGGCAGAAGGCATCGGTGGCGTGCGCGTGATCAAAGCGTTCGGCCTGGAGGGCCAGCGCATCGAGCGGTTCGCCCAGCAGGTTGGCGTGTTCACCGGCCACGCGCGCTCGGCCCTGGCCTATGCCAGCTCACGCATCCCGCTGCCACAGGCGGTGGTGGCGCTGGGGCATGTGTGGATCCTGGTGTACGGTGCCCACCGCGTGGCGGCGGGCGCGCTGGGCATCGGCGAGCTGGTCACTTCGCTGCTGGTGGCCACCACGCTGGTGTTCCGTATCGAAGGCATCGGCCGGGTCATGCAGACCTTCGCCGATGCCCGCGCCAGTGCCGAGCGCATCTGGCAACTGCTGGACGAGCAACCGGCGATCCTTGGCGGCCAGGCCACCCTGCCCCCTGGGCCATTGGGCCTGAAACTGGCCCAGGTGCGCGTCAGCGCCCCTACGGGCGAGCGCGCCATCCTGCAGGACTGCTCGCTGACCCTGCAGCCCGGCGAGGTGGTGGCACTGGTCGGCGCCACGGGCACCGGCAAGAGCCTGCTGGCCAGCCTGCTGCCGCGCCTGGCCGACGTGCAAGGCGGCGCCGTGCTGGTCGGCAGTGACGCCGTGGGCTGGCAGGATGTGCGCGCGCTCGACCTGGCCGACCTGCGCCGACGCGTCCAGGTGTTGCCGCAAGAAAGCTTCCTGTTCTCTGACAGCCTGGCGGCCAACCTGCGCCTGGCGGCAGCCAATGCCAGCACCGCTGAATTGCGCGAAGGGCTGCGCCTGGCGGCGGCAGACGATGTACTCGAACGCTTGCCCCATGGCCTCGACACGCCACTGGGCGACCGTGGCGTGACCCTCTCCGGCGGCCAGCGCCAGCGCCTGTGCCTGGCCCGCGCACTGCTCGGCGCGCCGGACATCCTGTGCCTGGACGACGCCACCAGCGCCCTGGATGCCCTGGGTGAGCGCCAGGTGCTGCACAACATCCGCCGCCTGCGCGGCGACACGGGCCAGGGGCCGACTTTGCTGCTGATCACCAGCCGCCTTTCGACCCTGCTGTTGGCCGACCGGGTAGTGATGCTGGAAAACGGCCGCATCAGCGCCAGTGGCAGCCATGCCGAGCTGAGCGCGAACAATGCCCACTACCGCGACCTGCTGGGGATCGACCATGAGTAATGCACCCAACAAGGCCCCCAGCGATATCGAGATCGAGCAGCACCTGGCGCGCCAGGCCCTGGACCGTGGCATGTTCCACCGCCTGTTGCCGCTGCTGCGGCCCATTCGCCGGCAGATTCTGGCGGTGATCGGCATCGAACTGCTGCTGGTGTTCACCGTGTTCCTGCGGCCCTGGTTCGTCCGCGAGCTGCTCGACAAGGGGTTGGTGGCCAGCGCCGATCACTGGTTGCTGGACGAACGCCTGGTGCTGTGGCTGGGCCTGGGCCTGGCGGCCAGCTGGCTGGGGCGCTTCCTGCTGGCAGGCGTGTCGCAGTTCATTGCTGGGCGGGCGGCGATCCGCGTGCTCAACGACCTGCGGGTGAAGGTGTTTGCCCACGTGCAGGCGCTGTCGGTGAGCTACTTCGACCAGACCCGCGCCGGGCGCATCATTTCTCGCGTTGACCGTGATGTCGATGCGCTCGAACCGTTGTTGGTGCAAGGCCCGCCAGAGCTGCTCGGCGCCCTGCTGCGCTGCGGCCTGGCGGCGGTGATGCTGTGGCGCATCGAGCCGAGCTTCTTCTACAGCCTGGCCGCCACGGTGCCACTGCTGGCGTTGGCCACCTGGCGCTTCAAGCGGGTGTCGCAACGCAACTGGGCCAAGGTCGCCGAACAGCGCAGCCGCTTCACCGCGCACCTGGTCGAGAGCGTCAGCGGCGTGCGCTTGATTCAGCAATGTGGCCAGGAACAAAAAAACCAGACGCGCTACCGGCGCCTGCTCGAGGACTTCAACCAGGCCCTGATCCGCGGCAGCCTGCGCGCCGGCTGGTTCGCGCCGTTCACGGCACTGCTGAGCACGGCAGGCATGGCCGTATTGCTGCTGGTAGGCGCCCACGGCCTGGCCGAAGGCAAGGTCACTGTCGGCCAGGTGGCCGAGAGCCTGTTCTACGTGTTCCTGTTCCTGGGGCCACTGCAAGAGCTGTCGGACCTGTTCGAGCGCTATGCCACCGGCAGTGCGTCGGCGCAGCGGATCTTCCTGCTGCTCGACACCCGCCCACAGGTACTCGACCCGCAATCACCCCGCCCGCTGGCCAGGGCACGCGGCCAGGTGGACTTCGAACAGGTAGGCTTCGCCTACACCCCAAACGGCCCGCGCCCGGTGATCGATGGCCTCGACCTGCACATCCGCGCCGGTGAAGTGTTGGCCATCGTCGGCCCGTCCGGGCATGGCAAAAGTACCTTGGTGCAGTTGCTGACGCGTTTCTACGAAGTGCAACGCGGCGCCGTGAAACTGGACGGCATCGACCTGCGCGAACTGGCCCAGCATGACCTGCGGCGCAACGTCGGCGTGGTGCTGCAGGACAACGTGCTGTTCAGCGGTAGCATCCTCGACAACCTGCGCCTGGCGGCACCTGGTGCCGACGATACACGCCTGGTGGCAGCCGCCCGCGAACTGGGGGCAGACGAAGTGCTCGAGCGCCTGCCGCAGCGCTACCATACCGAAGTCGGGCCTCTGGGCGCGCACCTGAGCCATGGCCAACGGCAACTGGTGTGCTTGGTGCGCGCCTACCTGGCCGACCCGGCGGTACTGGTGCTCGACGAGGCCACCTCGGCGGTGGATGTGCACACCGAGCGGCGTATCCAGCAGGCCTTGCGGCGGCTGTGCCAAGGGCGCACGGCGATCATCATCGCCCACCGCCTGGCGACCATCCGCGATGCCGACCGCATCGCCGTGGTCCGCCATGGGCAGGTGGTGGAGCAAGGGGCGCATGCCGAGCTGATTGACCGGGGTGGGGCTTATGCGGCGTTGTATGAGGCCTACCTGCGCAGTGCCGGGGAGGTGCCGATAGAAGTTACCCCGGCCTGATTCAGCAGCCTCTTCGCCGGCAAGCCCGCTGCCACGGGTCGGAGCCCAGCGCCGACCCTGTGGGAGCGGGCTTGCCCGCGAAAGGGCCAGGCCTGCCCATGCTGCCCTCCCAGCATCCACTGCTTCCCGGTTGCTGCCACAGCAGCACCCCACCCCTCTGCTGACCCACAAACCCCCGCCACACAAGCCCAACGCCACGCATGGCACAGCCGTTGCACCACCCTCCCCATCCGCACAACCTCCCCTTCAGGAGCCCCCATGACCACCGAATTTTTCTGGCGCCTGCCCTTGGGCACCGATGGCCCGCAGTTGTCCACCGACCGCCACAACCGTGGCAACCCGCAGCACCGCGCCGGCAACATCGCCCCCGGTCGCCTGCCCAACGGCGAAAGCGACGGCTTTACCTACATCGACTACATCGCCCAGGTGGCCAAGGCCGCCGAGCTGGCAGGTTTCGAGGGTGCCTTGCTGCCCACCGGCCCCGAGCCGTGGATCGCTGCTGCAGCGCTGGCCCGCGAAACCCGCCGCATACGCTTTCTGATCGCGTTCCAGGCCACCTGGACCTTGCCCGCCTATGCGGCACAGCAGGCTGCGATCCTGCAAAACCTCAGCGGTGGCAGGCTGGACTGGAACATCATCACCGGCGGCAACCCGGCCAGCCAGCGGGCCAACGGCGACTTCCTCGAACATGACCTGCGCTACAAGCGCACCGGTGAGTTCCTCGACGTGATCCAGGGCCTATGGGCACAGGACAAATTTTCCTACGACGGCGACATCTATCGCCTGGAAAACGGCAGCCTGCCACCCGGCCTGCAGCACGAGCGCAAACCGGGCGTGTACTTCTCCGGGTTTTCCGATGCAGCGCTGGACGTGGCGGCGCGCCACGCCGATGTGTACCTCAACTGGGCCGAGCCGATCGACACGCTCAAACCGCACATCGAGCGGGTCAGGGAACTGGCCGACAAACAAGGGCGCACCGTGCGCTTCGGCCTGCGCGTCGACCTGTTCGCCCGTGAGACCGAGGAACAGGCATGGCGGGAATTGCGCCAGCAGTTCGAGCGCCTGGAAGGCAAGGCCAGCGCCTCGGCCAAGGGCTTCGTGACCGGCTCCGACTCGGTCGGCGGCGCTCGCCAGGCGGCCTATCACCAAGGCTTGCAAGGCTTCGACGAACTGATCCTGGCGCGCAACCTGTGGGCCGGCTTCGCCAAGGCCAAGCCCGGCCCGACCGTGGGCCTGGTGGGCAGCCACCAGAACATCGCCGAGCGCCTGGCCGAATACCGTGATGCGGGTTTCAGCACGTTCATTCTGGCCAGCAACCCGCACCTGGAAGAAGCCTTGCGCATCGGCCAGGAAGTGCTGCCCCTGGTGCAACAGGCTGCCGCCACCACCCCCTTGAAGGCCAGCGCCTGAACCCGACGGAGCCGGAACATGAGCACACCCCTCGACACCCTTTGGTACACCCGCTGTCCAGTCCCCACTGGCCTGGGCATCGCCGTGCAGCAAGGCTGGCTGCAGGATGACCTGGCCAAACTGGGCACCCAGGTACAATCCCTGCGCGAATCCGACCAGCAGGCCGTGCGCGAATCGCACTTCGACCACAGCCTGCTCAACTCGGTCCGCCACGGCGGCAGCATCCCGGCCATCTGGGCTCGCGCGCAAGGTCGCGAAACCCGTGTGATCGGCCTGTCCTGGGCCGATGAAGCGCAGTTGATCCTGACCCGCCCGGACAGCGGCATCCACACGGTCAAGGACCTCAAGGGCCGGCGCTTCGGCCTGCCCGACTGGGCCTCGGCGCAGATCGACTTCACCCGCGCACAAGCCCTGCGCGGGCTGGAAAACGCCCTGAAACTCGAAGGCCTGCAAGTGGGCGACGTCGCGCTGGTCAACTACCGCTACGACGGCACCTTCAGCGACCGCCCAGTGCGCAATGTGGCGGGTACACCGGTGTCCAGCACGCAAAGCGAAGGCCGCAACCTGGAGTTGGCCGGGCTGTTGCGCGGCGAGGTCGATGCGATCTTTCTCAAGGGCGCGAGCGCCGTGCAACTGGCCCATGCCTTTGCCCTGCACACGGTCATAGACACCGGCAGCCACCCCGACCCGTTGATCCGCAGCAACAACGGCACGCCGCGCACCCTCGCTGTGGACAGCCACCTGTTGGCGCAACACCCGCAGGTGGTGCGCACCCTGCTCTCGTCCGTACTGCGCGCCGAACGCTGGGCCCATCAGCACCCGGACGAAACCCGCCGCTACCTGGCCCGTGAAACCAACAGCAGTGAATACTGGGTCACGGTCGCGTACGGCGCCGATGCCCACCTGCGCCTAAGCACCCGCCTGGATGACCAGGCTATCGACGCCCTGCAGGATTTTGTCGAATTTCTCAAACGCTGGCGCTTCATCCCCAACCGGTTCGAGGTACGTGACTGGATCGCCCGCCAACCCCTGGACCACTTGCTGGCCCCCACTCCCCTGGACAGGAAGCCCGTTACCCCATGACCAAGCCATTGGAAACGCTCTGGTACACCCACAGCCCTGTGCCCACCGGCCTCGGCATCGCCGTGCAATCCGGGCGCCTGGCCGAGGCCTTTGCGCCGTTCGGCACCAACATCCAGTCGTTGCGCGAATCCAGCGAGCGGGAAGTGCGCGAAGCCCACTACGACCACCACCTGCAGAACTCAGTGCGCCACGGCGGCAACATCCCGGCAATCTGGGCCTACGCCAGTGGTGTCGAGACCCGCGTGCTGGGGTTGTCGTGGAGCGATGAAGTGCAACTGATCCTGACCACCGAAGAAAGCGGTGTGCGCAGTATCCGCGACCTGAAAAACCGTCGCTTCGGCTTGCCCAAGTGGGCCAATGTGCAGATCGATTTCACCCGCGCCCAGGCCCTGCGCGGGCTGGAAAACGCGCTGAAGCTCGAAGGCTTGAGCGTGGCGGATGTCGAACTGGTCGACTACCCCTACGGCGGTACCTACAGCGACGACGCCAAGCAGCACCTGTATGGCGCCGAAGTGAGCCTGGACACCAGCCGTTTCAGCCGCCGCAACAACGAACTGATCGGCCTGCTGCGCGGCGACATCGATGCGATCTTCCTCAAGGGCGCCCATGCGGTGCACCTGGCCCACGAGTTTGGCCTGCGTGTAGTCGTCGATACCGGCAGCCACCCCGACCCGCTGATCCGCAGCAACAACGGCACACCGCGCACCTTGACCGTGGACCGGCATTTGCTGGAAGAGCACTTCGATGCCAGCCGTACACTGGTCGACACGGTGTTGCGCACCGAGCAGTGGGCGTGGGCCAACCCGGAAGAGACCCGGCGCTTCCTTGCCCGTGAGCTGAACACCAGCGAGTACTGGGTGGCGGCGGCTTATGGCGACGATGCCCACCGGCGCTTGCGCACGACCCTGGACAGCCGCTCGATCGATGCGTTGCAGGACTTTACCGAGTTCCTGTTCAGGTGGGGGTTCATACCGCGCCGGTTCGATGTGCGGGAGTGGATCGACTTCAGCGTGCTGGAGCGTGTAATCGGTTCGACTTCGCGGTTGGCTGTGTGACCCTGGGGGCGCTATGCGCCCCCTTCGCGGGACCAGCCCGCTCCCACAGGTGCGGCGCTAGCCTTGGAGGCCACACAGTTCGGGTGGGAGCCGGCTTGCCGGCGATAGGGCCGCAACGCGGCCCCAACACGCTCATCCAAACGCTGCTGCCCCAGCAACACCCGCCAAGCACCCCACTGCTGCCCTACCGGCAACAGGCCCCTAAAAATCCAATTAAATTCATATAATTCAATATCTTAAAAACATGGCACAGTCCCTGCTCTAGCTCTCCCCAACAACGCTTTACATACGGGGAGATTCACCATGCACCAGCTCCACCCACTGGCCCGCCAGATCAGCCTCGCGCTGCTGCTGGCCGGCACCGGCGGCCAGGCCGTCGCCGCCAACGAAGACGCCAAGACCGAGCCCGCCCTGGAAACCGTCACCGTCACGGCCCAGCACCGCGAGCAGACCCTGCAGGAAGTCCCGGTCGCCGTGTCGGCGATCAAGGGCACCAGCATCACTGCCGACGGCGTGCGCTCGATGGGCGACATCACCACCTTCGTGCCCAACGCCTCGGCCAAGAACCCCGACGGCGATGGCCGGCCGCGCTGGTACATCCGTGGCCTGGGCACCGGTGACACCGGCGCCGCGACGGTCTACCCGGTGGGCATCTACGCCGACGACGTCTACCTCAACGCACCGATCGCCGGCGGCGGCCCGCTGTTCGACCTCGAACGCATCGAGATCCTGCGCGGGCCGCAGGGCACCCTGTATGGCAAGAACACCACGGCGGGCGCGGTCAACGTGATCTCCAAGAAGCCGACCTTCGACACCGACGGCTACGGCACGGTCGGCGTCGGCAGCAAGAACGAACGGATCCTCACCGGTGCCATCGGCGGCGCACTGGTGGACGAAAAACTGGCCGGCCGGGTGTCGCTGTACTCCGAAGAACGCGATGGCTTCCAGCACAACGACTTCGACGGCAACACCTATGGCGACGTCAACAAAAAAGCCATCCGCCTGCAGTTCCTCGCCCAGCTCAACCCCGACCTGGACGCCTTGCTGAAGCTGCACAGCCGCCAGTTCAAGGGCGATGGCAGCAACGGCGCGCTGCCGGTGGGCCGCTATTACAACGTCGGTTACGAGCGCCCCAATGGCCGCGACATTTCGCTCAACGTCAACGAGGACTACCGCCTCGACCACGACGGCGCGTCGCTGACCTTCAACTGGTACCTGGGCGATTACACCCTGACCTCGATCAGCGCCTACGACTACATCCGCAACCGCTCGACCAGCGACGCCGACTACACCCCGTACGAGGTCAACGGCGCGTCGATCACCGACAACAGCTACCGCCAGTGGTCGCAGGAGCTGCGCCTGGCATCGCCGGAAGATCGCCCGCTGCACTGGCTGGCGGGCGCGCACTACTTCCATGAAGACCTCGACAGCGCGGCCCAGCGCATCGTCACCCCGGGCCCGACACCCAACGGCACCGGTTCGAACCAGGTCGGCACCACCGCGTTCCGCGACCTGGGCTATGACCACCGCACCGACAGCTACGCGCTGTTTGGCAACCTCACCTACGACTTCACCGATGACTTCAGCGTGACGGGTGGCCTGCGCTGGACCCAGGAGAAAAAAGACATCGACCTGGACCTGACCCAGTTGACCCGCGCCACCGCCAACGGCCCGCTGATCCCGCTGGCAGGCGTGGGCACCAACGGCAATCGTCAGGAAGACAAGACTTGGGAAGCCTGGACCTACGACCTGACCCCCGAGTACCGCATCAACGACAACCTGCGGGTGTTCTTCCGCTATGCCCATGGCTTCCGCTCTGGTGGCTTCAACACCGGGCTATCGACCAGCCTTGCACAGCTGACCACGGTGGACCCGGAAGAGCTGGATGCCTACGAGTTGGGCCTGAAATCCGAGTGGTTCGACCGCCGCCTGACGGTTAACGCCAACGTCTTCTACTACGACTACAAGGACATTCAGGTGAACCTGCTGACGGTCAACAACGGCGTGCTCACCACCGCCTTGACCAACGGCGCCAAGGGCAAGGTAAAAGGGGCGGAGCTGGAGATCGAAGGCCAGCCGACCGACCGCCTGCACGTGCGTGCGGCGGTGTCCTTCCTCGACACCGAATACACCGACTTCAAGAACACCAACCCCACCACTGGCGCGGTGACCGGCGACTACAGCGGCAACAGCTTCGTGCGCTCGCCACGCAACGTGGTGTCGCTGGGTGCCGACTACACCTTTCCGTTGCAGGTCGGCGGCAAGCTGGTGGCCGGCGGCGACGTGAGTTTCCGCGACAAGGAATACTTTCTTGCTGACCGCCAGAGCAGCGCTGACGAAACCCTCAGCCAGCCCCACTACACCCTGGCCAACGCCCGCCTGACCTGGTTCAGCCCCGACGACAAGCTGAGCGTGACCGGCTTCGTCAACAACCTGACCGACCGCCGCTACCAAGTGCATGGCCGGCCTAACGGGACTGCCGGGCAGTACGTGATCACCTATGGCGACCCACGCACGGTCGGGCTGAGTGTCACCAGCCGCTTCTAAGTCACCGTGCAAGGCCCTATCGCCGGCAAGCCGGCTCCCACAGGTTCAACACCTCCCCTGAACACAATGGGGTTCCTGTGGGAGCGGGCTTGCCCGCGAAGACGTCAGCACTGACAACACCTATTCCAGCAGGAACCCACTATGCCCCACCACACCCCCTTGGCCAGCGCCATCGCCCTGGCCATCGGCAGCCTTGCCGTGCCCGCATTCGCCGCCGAACCCGCCACCAACCTCGACACCGTGGTCGTGGTCGGCACCCACCGCAGCGACGTCACCGCCCTGCAAAGCGCTGCGCCCGTCGACGTCCTGAGTGGCGAAAAACTGCAGGAAACCGGCGCCAGCGACCTGTCCGCCGCGCTCACGGCCTTGTCACCGTCGTTCAGCTTCCCGCAATCGCCACAAGGCGCCTTTGCCGGCTCCATCGCCCAGGGCGCCTCGCTGCGCGGCCTGGCTTCCGACCAGGTGCTGGTGCTGGTCAACGGCAAACGCCGCCACACCAGCGCCAACGTTACCCGCCAAGGCCTGGTCAACGCCCGCGGCGCGGCGGCAGTGGACCTCAGCCTGATCCCACTGTCGGCCATCGAGCGGGTAGAGATCCTGCGCGATGGCGCCGCCGCCCAATACGGTTCGGACGCCATCGCCGGGGTGATCAACATCGTCCTCAAGGAACGCGACGACGGCGGCAACGCCGGCTACCGCTTCGGCGGCTACAAGAAAGGCGATGGCCTGCAACGCAAGCTCAGCGGCTGGAAAGGCTTTACCCTGCCCAACGACGGCTTCCTTACCCTGGCCTTCGACGCTGGCAGCCAGGACCCGGCCAGCGACACGCGCGACGACAACCGCCTGTTCTACCCCGGCTCGACCAGCATCGACACCCCGCGTGAACAGAACAACCGCTACCGCAACTGGCGCTGGGGCTCGGGCAACGTCTCGGACCAGTACAACTTCACCGCCAACGCCGAGATGGGCCTGAGCGAGGGCCTGAGCGCTTATGGCTTCGCCACCTACGCGCACAAGAACACCGACGCCGAGAACTTTTTCGACCCGCCCACCACCCTGCGCAACAACTACGGCAGCGTGGCGCTGGCGCGCTACCCCGACGGCCGCTTGCCAATTACCCGCTATGGCCTGGAAGACTTCGCCGTCACCAGTGGCCTGCGCCTGGAGAATGAAGCACTGGGCAATTTCGACCTGGCGCTGAACTACGGCAACAATCGCGTCGACTCCACCGACCGCGACGCCATCAACCCCAGCTGGGGCACCGCCAGCCCCTCGACCATTTACACCGGCCGGCGCGAAGCCGACCAGACCAACCTGACCCTGGACTGGACACGCGACTTCGGCAACGGCTGGCTGTTCAAGCCACTGACCGTTTCAGCAGGGCTGGCCTGGCGCCAGGAGAACTTCGACCTGACCGAAGGTGACGCCGCCGGCTGGTCCAACGGGCCGCTGTTCAACACCGTCGACCCGGTTTCTGGCCGGCGTATTCCCGGTTATTACTCGGGCATCACCCAGGTCGATGCGGTGTCGCTCGACCGCCGGGTGATCGGCGCCTACTTGGATGTCGAGGCCCAGCTCACCGAGAAATTCCAGGCCGGCGTGGCGGTGCGTAGCGAGCACTACTCGGACTTTGGCGACACTACCAACGGCAAACTGTCGCTGCGCTATGACTTCACCCCCGAAATCGCCGCCCGGGCCAGCGCCAGCACCGGCTACCGCGCGCCTTCACTGGTGCAGAGCGGGTTGTCCTCGTTCAGCGTGCAGGTGGTGGAGCAACCGCCGGGCAGTGGCAACTGGGTCGAGGTGCAACAGCGCACCCTGCGGGCCGACAGCCCGGAAGCGGCGCTGCTGGGTGGCAAGTCGCTCAAGCCCGAAGAGTCGACCAACTTCTCCGTGGGCCTGGTCTGGCGCCCGCTGCCTAATGCCTCGGTGACGCTGGATGCCTACCGCATCGACATCGACAACCGCATCACCTTGTCCGACCAGTTGCCGTCGTCAGTGGTCACGCCGATTTTCGCCGGCACGCCCTACGCCAATATCCAGAGTGCGGCGTTCTACACCAACATCGCCGACACCCGCACCGATGGCTTCGAGCTGGCCGGCCACTACCAGCTCGAGCTGGGCGGCTGGGGCCGGCTGGACTTCAACGGCGGCTATGCGCGCAACAACACCCGTATCACCGGGCTGGACGACGTGGGCAGCATCTCCGGCAACCAGATCATCGGCCGCAACACCCAAGGCCTGATCGAGGACGGTACGCCCAAGGACAAACTGACCTTGAGCGCCAACTGGCTGTATGACGGCTGGAGCGTCACCGTGGCCCAGCGCCGTTATGGCGAATGGCAGAGCCGCAACGCCGCCAACCCGGCGCTGGACCAGACGTTTGCTGCGCAGTGGGTGACCGACCTGGATGTGTCGTACCGCTTCGACCTTGGCCTGACCTTGTCGGCGGGCGCGATCAACCTGTTCGACAGCCACCCAGACAAGCTCGAAGGCGCGCAGCTGTATGGGGTGCCGAAGTATTCCATCACCAGCCCCGAGGGGGCGCAGGGGGCGTTCTACTACACCAGCGTCAGTTACGATTTCTGATCAGCGACCGCGCTGGCTTCTTCGCGGGCAAGCCCGCTCCCACCCGAACTGTGTAGCCTCCAAAGCTAGCACCGCACCTGTGGGAGCTGGCTTGCCAGCGATGAGGCCAGAACAAGCACCACAAGACAGTTGCTCTCACAGGGTCAGCAACTCGCTTGCGATCTTTGTACTCTGCGTACTTGTGGAAGCGGGCTTGCCCGCGATGAAGCCAGCACACGTAGTGCTGACGACCTGCTGCTGGAGCAGCAGCCCTGTGCTGCTCCAGCACCACCACATTCTCATCCCCCGTATTTCCGGGCCTTCAGCGCCTGGCACAGCTCTTGCGATAGCCCTTTGTATCGTCTGCTCCCCCAAGGCCCGCCATGCGCTTGCTCTCGCCCCTCTCCTGGTTGATCTCCCCTGCAGCCCTGCTCGCGCTCTGGGCCGTGCTGGCCAACGCTGGGCTGTTCCCTGCCAACCTGCTGGTGCCACCGCTGGAGGTCTGGCACAGCTTCACCGAACTGCTGGCCACCGGCGAGCTGCAGGAACACCTTTCTGGCAGCCTTTCGCGCCTGGCTCTGGGCTTTGTCGGCGGCGCGCTCGGCGGCCTGGCATTCGGCACGGCGCTGGCCTTGTCATACACCGTGGAGGCCTACTGCGCACCGCTGTTTCACACGCTTCGCCAGGTGCCCAGCATCGCCTTGATCCCGATGTTCGTGCTGCTGTTTGGCGTCGATGAAACCTTCAAGATCGTCATCGTCGCCAAGACCGCGTTCTTCCCCGTGGCCCTGGCCACCTGTGAAGGGGTGCGCGCCATTCCGCGCAGTCACTTCGAGGTCGCAGCGGTGTACCGCCTGCGCTGGACCACGTTGGTCGGCCGTATTGCCCTGCCCGCTGCCGTGCCCGCGATCGTCACCGGCGTGCGCGTAGCGTTGACCCGCGCCTGGGTGGTGCTGGTGGCCTGCGAGCTGCTGGCCGCCGACAGCGGGCTGGGGCAGATGATTGAAATGGGCCGGCAGATGCTGCGCATCGATGTCGTGATGGTCGGGGTGGTGATCACCGGTGTGATCGGCTTCACCCTGGATTTTGCCCTGCGCCGCGTGGAGCGGCGCTTGTCTGGCTGGCAAAGCCGCTGAGGAGGCAGTGATGAAACGACACAATACCCGCGGCCTGGTACTGCCATTGCTGCTGCTCGGCGCCTGGGAATACGCCTCGCGCCAGGACGCCGCCGGCGCCTACGCCTTCGTGCCACTGGCGCAGGTGGGGTCGGCATGGGTCGAACTGCTGGGCAGCGGCGAGCTGCTGATCAACCTGTGGGCAAGCCTGGTGCGCACCTGCACCGGCCTGGCGGTGGGCATCGTCGGTGGCATCGGGCTGGGCGCGCTGATGGCCCTGTCCGCCCCTGCCAACCGCCTGATCGCGCCGCTGTTCCATGCCCTGCGCCAGGTGCCGATGCTGGGCTGGATCCCGTTGATCGCCCTGTGGCTGGGCAACGGCGAAAGCGCCAAGCTGCTGATCGTCAGCCTTGCGGCTTTGTACCCCATGGTGCTCAACACCTTCGAAAGCCTGCGCCAGGTCGAGGGCCAGCACCGTGAAGCCGCCCGCGTGCTGATGCTCAGCCGCGCCCAGCAACTGCGCCTGATCCTGCTACCTGCCGCCTTGCCGGGCATCGCCGCTGGCGTGCTGCAGGCACTGGCATTCGCCTGGGTGACCTCGGTCGGCAGCGAGCTGTTCCTGTCGTCCGGTGCCGGCCTCGGCAGCCTGATGATGACCGCCGAGGCCAGCGCGCGCATGGAGATCATCGTGGTCTGCGTGCTGTGCATCGGCCTGTGCGGCTACCTGATGTCCTGGCTCTGCACCCTCCTCTCCCGCCGCCTGCTGCGCTGGCGCCCGACCCGTTGAAAGGCCCGACCATGAACGCCATCGCCCATGCTCTACCCACCACCGCCACCCACGGCGCACTGACCCTTCGTGGCCTGAGCAAGACCTACGCCCTCAAGGGCAAGCCGATGCAAGTGCTCAAGGACATCGAGCTGAACATCCAACCTGGCGAATTCGTCAGCATTGTCGGCGCCAGCGGCTGTGGCAAGTCCACGCTGCTGCGGCTGATCGTCGGCCTCGACCAGGACTATCACGGGCAGATCCTGCTCGACCAGCAACCCGTGCGCGGGCCGGGCCTGGAACGCGGCATCGTGTTCCAGGACCACCGCCTGTTCCCATGGATGACCTTGCAGCAGAACATCGCCCTGGCCCTGAAAAACCACACCATGCCAGCCACGCACAAGGACCGCCTGGTGGCTGAGCACATCGAGCTGGTGGGCCTGAGCGGTTACGAACACGCCTACCCGCACCAGCTCTCAGGCGGCATGGCCCAGCGCGCGGCCATTGCCCGGGCGCTGGTGAACAAACCCAAGGTGCTGCTGCTCGACGAGCCGCTCGGCGCCCTCGATGCCCTGACCCGGGTGAGGCTGCAGCAAGAGCTGCAGCGCATCTGGGTGCAGGAGCGGTGCACCGTGATCATGGTCACCCATGACATCGAGGAGGCGCTGTACCTGGGTGACCGGGTGATCGTGATGGATGCCCACCCTGGCAGAATCCGCGAGGACCTGCGCATCGACTTGCCGCACCCGCGTGAGCGCGACAGTGCGGTGCTGCACGCGTACAAACAGCGGTTGCTGGGCGAGCTGGTGGGGCATTGAGGTGCGCCTGTGCTAATGTCGGTCGACTTGCTTGCCCATCAACATGGAGCCCCCTACATGGACGTACGTTGCACATCGATCGAGGACGTTCGCTCGCGCATCGACCACATCGACCAGAACCTGGTCGCGCTGCTCGCCCAACGCGGCCAACTGGTCGCCCAGGCAGCCACCTTCAAGAAGACCACCGACGATGTGCGCGCACCGGCGCGGGTCGAGCAGGTGATTGCCAAGGTGCGTGCAATTGCCAGCGATACCGGGGCGTCGCCCGACGTGGTGGAACGGGTGTACCGGGCGATGATTGCGGCCTTTATCGATGAAGAGCTGAAACTGCATGCCGCATTGAGCCGTGAGTGAACCGCGGTCGCTTCCATACCCCTTCGTCATGCGTGAACCCGGTAGGAGCAGCCTTGAGCTGCGAAGAGGCCGGTGACAGCAGCAAAAATACGCTGTGCTGTTACCGGCCTCTTCGCAGCACAAGGCTGCTCCTACACGAGAGCGCGTCAACTCTGGGACGACGAACGCTCAGCCACTCACCCCGCCAGAATGAAGTCTGCCGCCGTCACCGTCGTGGCGTCGGCCACCCCCACCAGGCGGATCGAGTCGGCAGCGCCGATGCTGACCAGCGTATCAGCGCCGACATCGGCGATGGTGACGCTGGCAGCGAAGGTGGCAGCCGTGATATTGAGCGCGGTGATGTCCAGCCGGTCCTGGCCGCCCGACGCGATGGCATCGAAGTTGATGATCAGGTCGTTGCCAAAGCCTGCAGCGAACTGGAAGACATCATTGCCGTCAGTGGCAATCATCGTGTCGTTGCCCGCCCCACCTGTGACCGTATCGTTGCCAGCGGCACCGTTGATGAAGTCGTTGCCGGCACCGCCCAGCAAGGTGTCGTTGCCGACGTCACCAAACAGCGTGTCGTTGCCATCGCCACCCTGCAGCAAATCGACGCCGACGCCACCGTCCAGGGTGTCGTTGCCCAGGCCACCCAGCAGCGTGTCGTTGCCAGCGCCCCCCAGCAGTGAGTCATTGCCATCACCGCCATCGAGGCTGTCATCGCCACCGCCGCCGTTCAAGGTATCGATGCCCAGCCCACCAAACAGCTGGTCGTTGCCGGCGTCACCGTTGAGCGTGTCGTTGCCCGCGTTGCCATTGAGGATGTCGTTGCCGCCGTCACCATTGAGCGTGTCATTACCTGCCCCGCCGTTGATGAGGTTGGCCAGCCCATTGCCCGTGGCAGTGAAGTTGCCCACCCCGGTGAAGGTCAGGTTCTCGACGTTGCCGGCCAGGGTGTAGGTACCCAGCGAGGTCTGCACGGTGTCGGTACCGGCACCCGACGCTTCGACCACCACATCGTTGGCATTGTCGACCACGTAGGTGTCATTGCCGACGCCACCCACAAGGCGGTCAGCCCCCGCACCGCCATTGAGCACATCGTTGGCGGCCCCCCCAGTGAGGGTGTTGGCCAAAGCGTTGCCGGTGCCGGTGAAGCTGCTGCTGCCGGTGTAGGTCAGGTTCTCGACATTCGCCGTCAGCGTGTAGCTTGCCAGGCTGGTCTGCACCAGGTCGGTCCCGCCGTTCAGCGCCTCGGTCACCGTGTCACCGGCGTTGTCGACCACGAACGTGTCGTTGCCGGCACCACCGTTCATGGCGTCCGCGCCAAGCCCGCCGTTGAGGGTGTCGTTGCCATCGTCGCCGTTGAGGATGTCGGGGTCGTCACCGCCGTTGAGCACGTCGTTACCCAGGCCGCCGAACAGCTGGTCCGCGCCGCCCAATCCGTTGAGGGTATCGTTACCGCCCAGGCCCGAGATCACGTCGTTACCCGCCGAACCGGTCAGGGTGTTGGCCGCGTTGGTACCGACCAGGGTCACACCGGGCGGCACCACCACGGGCGCGGTTGCTGCCGACGTCAGCGTCTCCAGCGTGCCGAAGCCGTCGGTGTAGCGCACGATCACCCGCAGTTGCTGGTTACCCTGGGCAAAGCCCGGGGTGAAGGTGGCCGCCGTTGCGCCGACGATGTTGCTGAAGCTGCTGCCGCTGCCTTGCTGCCACTGGAAGCTGAACGCACCCAGCCCGTCGAGGTCGGCAATGCCAGCGGTGAGCGCGGTCAGCACCTGGCCGCGGTCGGGTGTGGTGTCGCTGATCAGCACCGCGCCTGTCGGTGCATCATTGACGTTGGCCACCGGGTCGAGGATGTCGGAGGCAACACTTTCGTGCACGCCGAAGTCATCCACGTAGCTGACCACCACCCGCATGTTCTGCCCCACCTGCGCCTGGGTCAGGACGAAGGTGCTGTTGATGGCACCGGCAATGTTGACCCAGCCAACGCCCCGGTTCGACTGCCACTGGAAGGTGAACTGCGGGTTGCTCAGGCCGTCGGCATCGACAATGGTGGCCGGGTTGGCCGTCAGCGTCTGGTTCTGTATCAGCAAGCCGGTCACGGCCGGCCCGGCGCTCGGCGCGCTGTTGGGCGCCGAGTCGACAATTTCCAGGGTGCCCTTGGCATCCTGATACACCGCCCGCACCCGAATGCTCAGCCCCGCCACATCGTCGGTCACCCGGTAGGTGCTGCCGATGGCCCGCGACACTTCGCCGGCCGCGACGAAGGTGATGTCCTCATACACCCCCGAACCCGGCAATTGCTCGACCTGCCAGTAGTAAGCCACCGGCCCGTTGACCGCACCGGTCGGGTTGCTTGCACTGGCGTTGTCCGCATCATGCACGGCCAGGTCAGTGACCCGCAGCAGCTGGCCAGCCACCGGTGTGTCATCGCGTACGCCGGTGGCATCGTCGAGGATCACCAGGTGGCCCGACGGGCCTGCGTTGGCGGCCGTGCCGACACCGGAGGCGATGGCCCGGTCGGAGAACTGCAGCCGCTCGATGCCGGTCAGCCGATCGACCCCGTCACGCCCCGCTACCAGGTCGGTGACAATCACGGTATTGCCATCGACCACGACGTTGTAGTCCGTCGCCACGCCTGAGAACAGCGCAGTGTCGAAGTTGTCAGTGCCTTTCAGGATCTCCCGCACGATCACCAGTTGCCCGGGGTTGTAGGTGCCGTTGAGCATGAACGGCACCATCGGCTCCATGCTGTCGAACGAGGCGATTTCCGGGCCGGTGCCATCGCTGTTGGCGCGTACGCTGATGCGCACGTTGAGCCACTTGTCACCGTCGAGGATATCGTCACCGCCGCGGCCTTCGATCAGGTCGCTGCCGCTGCCGCCGAGGATGATGTTGCCGCCGTCGTAGAACGTCGCGCCAGCCGCCAGCAGATCGGCCAGGCCGTTGATCAGGTTGATGTTGGTCAGCACGCTGCCATTGGCACCGGCGGTGGGCAGCGAGGCGGCATCTTCGTTGTCGCCGCGCAGGAAGTCACCGTGCGCCGAGCCTGACAGGCCCTCCATGATGTCGAAACGCACCAGCGCCGACGCCCCCGAACCCGGTACCGGCGGCACATCGAAGAAGCGGTCGCTGTAGTCGATGGTTACGCCTTGGGCCAGCCCTTTGAAGGTCGCCCAGTCGTAGCCCGAGCCACCGATATAGCGGTCACCGAAGCCGAGGCTGCCGACCATGATGTCGTCGCCCCCTTCGCCGTTGAACTTGTCGTTCTCGTTACCACCGATAAACACATCGTTGCCGATGATCGGGTCGTTGCCGAGCGGGTCGAAGTTGTCGCCAGGGGCACCGTCCGAGGTGCCCTTCTCGATCCAGTCGTCCCCTTCGTTGCCCATGTCCTGTTCGTTGGCCTTGCTGCCCAGGATAAAGTCATTGCCTTGGCCACCGATGGCCTCGGAGGCGTCTTCACCGGTGACGATGAAGTCGTTGCCGAAACCGCCAATGATCAGGTTGATGCCATTACCGCCGTGCAGCACGTCGTTGCCGTCGCCGCCCTGGATATTATCGTCACCGCCCATGTCGCTGATGATGTCGTCGCCGGCACCGCCGCGCAGTTGGTCGTTGCCGTTGCCGCCTTCGATGCGGTCATTGCCGGCATCGCCCCAGACCGTGTCGTCCCCCCCGCCGGAGACGAGCACATCGGCGCCGTTGGTGCCACCCAGCACAATGTGCTCGTCACCGGCATAGCGGATGTAGTTGCTGTCCGGCCCTGCGGTCAGCGGGCTGTCGCGGAACACCACCTGCTGGCCGTTCTCGCCCAGCGGGTCGGCATTGCCCAGGCCATCGTTGTACTGCTTGCTGCGGTCCACTTCGAGGTAGAACGCCGGGTCCGAGAACACCAGCCCCGGCAAGTGGGTGGCCGAGGTGTTGGCCATGATCAGCTTGGCGAACGAGTTGCTTTCCAGTTCCGCGTTCATCGACAGGCCAGCGGTGCGCTCCAGGTAGTAGAAGCGGTCGCCGTCCTGGAGTTTTTCCAGCTGGTTCTCGAACACGAAGTTGAACGTTGAACCGAGCATGCCGCCGAACGGGGTTTTCGCCTCGGCCAGGCCGCCGATCCACAGGTCGATGGCATCGACACCGGTCACCGTGACGCCCTTCAGGTCATCGGCCGTGCCCAGCACGCCGTCCTTGCCCGGCCGTGTCACGTTGGCCCAGGCCCCGGTGCCGTTGAGGAAGTCGAGCCGATCAAGCGGCGAACCATCGCCGCCGAACACCAGCGCCATCGCCGCCGCACGCTTGTCCACCAGGGTGGTTGCCCCGGTGATGGTGCTGTGCGTGCCATAGGCGGCGATGAAGTTGATCAACGACTCCGGATGCTTGAGGTGTTGCACCAGGTCGACCCAACTGGTGTACGGCTTGAGTTGGGTATCGCCGGTTTGCCCATAGATGTCGCGGCGTACGGCGTTGAGCGAAGGGATACCGACATCGCGGCCACGGGCGATGTTGATCGCCGGCAGGTCGAGCGGCAGCCCGAGCAGGTTGTTGCGCAGCGCCTCGGTGACGAACTCGTCGATTTCGTTACCGGCCTGGCGGGTAACCCCGCGCACGATGGCACTGGTCGCATCCTCGGGGGTGACGCCACTGGCGGCGTACGCCAGCGGGTTGAGGAACGCGGCGATCAGGCCCAACTGCTGGTCGGGGTCGGCGCTGGAGGGGTCTTTGACCACGTTGAAGTCGATGTCGAAACGGTCGACGGTCTCGGTCAGCATCGAGTGGCCGAAGCGGTACACGGTGTGCGCGAACTCGGCGACGATCGAGGCGTCGAGGTCGACGTCGTACACCTGGGTCGGGGCGAAGAACAGGTCGACACGCGGTTGGATGGTGCGGGCGAACTCCTCGAACACCAAGTGCTGGTACTGCATCTCGGTACCGAACTTGGCTGCCTGGAACAACCGCTCGCCATTCCACACCAGTGCATCGATCTCGGCCTGGCTGGCCGGCAGTGCGTTGACCGGGTTGAGCAGCCACTCGTTGAGGAAGGCCACGTCGCCCGAGTCGAGCACGGTGTCCTTGGTCTGCGCCACCAGCCGGTTGTGCTCGGCGTGGAAGATCGCGTGCACGGCGGTCAGGCCGATGTTTTCGTTAACCCGGCCGTCGCCCGCGATGTAGTGCGCATCCAGCAACTCGTTGTCGTAGGCCAGGTTGGCGCCGGTCTGCGGGTTGACCGGGACGGCGTTGCCGACCTGGGTACCGGCATCGGGTGCCAACACACCACCGTTGAACACTGGCACGGCATTGTGGGCGATGTCGGCGAGGAACTCGTGCCCTGTGCGCACGGCGTTGGTCAGGTCGATCGGCGCCAACGGGTTGCCTTCGACCAGCACGTCATCCGCCGTGCCGCCCAGGCCATCGGCGCCCTTCATGACCACCATCGGGTAACCATTGGGCCCTTTGATGAAGTTGCCATAGGCATCGGTCGCCAGCAGCGGAACGTTGTTGACGTCGGCATCGGTGAGGTGAATGCCGAGCAGGTCATTGGCCTGCGCCTTGACCACTTTCCAGGTCGCCATGCCACCGATTTCGCTGTCGTCGGCACTGCCGAACTTGCCATCGGCGCCCAGGTCGCGGTTGGTGATCAACCGGCCCGTGGCGACGGGGCCATGGTCCGTCATCTGATAGCCGCGCAGGAACACCTGGTGCGACGGGTGCGAGCTGTAGGTCTGGTTCTGGTCCACGAATGGCGTGGTGGTGTTGCTGTGCTCATGGATATCGTCGGCGTTGCCGAGAATGCCATCCGGCCCTGGCTGGTTGGTGGCCCGGGTCAGCACCATGAAGTTGGTGTTGCCACCCGGCACATACAGCGGGTCATCCGGTTGCAGCGGAATGTACACGGTACCCGAACCGCCCTTGGTGACCAGGTCCAGGCCATGGTCGAAGAACTGGCCAAAGAAGGTCATCCAGGCGTTGAACGGCGCAGACAGCCCGGCATCCGCCGTGGTGTTTTCAAACAGGTACACGTCGTGGTCGTCATTGGTGCCGAACTGCCCGTCCAGGCCGGGGCTGGCGACGACCCGCACGCCATCCTTGAGCACATCGTCGTTACCCGGTGTGCCGAAGTTGAGCACGCCGTCGGCGCCAGGGTCATAGGCTGTGGCGTAGGCGGCCGGGTTGTTCGAGGTCTGGTCGACGATCAGGTTGCTGATGGTGCGCGGCTGCGAATCGAATACTGCGCCGCTGGTTTGCTGGTAGGACGACCCTGGAATGGCCGGCGAGCCTGGGCCGAAGAAGCCGGCAGGCGCGCCTTCAGCGGGGTTGAACACCGGGTCGGTGAGGCGTGGGAAGACATTATCGGCCGCCCCGAACTGGGTGTTGTTGATGCCGTTGAGGTTCATCAGGTTGTTGTTCGAACCGTCGACTGCTCGCAGCCCCAGGGGTGCACGGATGTTCGGTATCAGCGAGAGGATGTCCTGCCCGGCGGCATCAGCCTCGGCGATCTTGATTTGCGCGAGGATGAAGTTGAGGTCGGAACGGACCATGTGCAGGCCCGCGCCACCTTCGCTGGCGTCAACCACCGGCGTCGGCGCGGTCGGGACCACGGGGGCGCCCGCCTCGACCACGGCCGTGGGTTGCGAGAACAGCACTTCAGTGGTGCCGTGCGCATCCTGGTAGATCGCCTTCACCCGCAGTGACAGCCCGGCAAGGTCTGGCGAGACCTTGAACGCCGTGCCATCGGCGCTCTGGAACGCCAGGTCGCCGGCCGGCAGCAGGATGATGTCCTCGAACACACCGCTGCCCGGGTCCGCCTCGAACTGCCAGTAGTACGACACCGAGGTGTTGTTGAGCACGCCTTGCGGATTGGTCAGCGACACATTGTCGCCATCGCGCACCCCGGCCATGCTCACGGTCAGCATGTCGCCCACGGTGATCGCGCCAGCGTTGTTGTCGGTGACAGTCGGGCTGCCGGTTGGCTGCGCATTCACGCCGGTCACCAGTACGCGCTGGCCATCGGCAAATTGCAGGCGCTCGATATGCAGCAGGGTGTCGACGCCGTCACGGCCGGCAACGGTGTCGGTCACCGTCCATACATCGTCCGACACATCGGCCGTGCCACGGTTGTTCTGGGTAACCACATAGTCGGCCTGAACACCGGAGAATACAGCGGTATCGAACGCCGCGCCGCCCGTCGAAGTGCCCGGCAGGATTTCCCGCACGGCCTTGAGCTGGCCTGGGTTATAGGTGCGGTCGAGCATGAACGGGATCATGTCGACCATGCTGTCGAAGCTGGCGATTTCCGGCCCGGTATGGTTGACGTCGCCGGCGGCATACACCGCGATGCGCACGTTGATCCACTTGTCGCCGTCGATCAGGTCATCGCCGCCTCGGCCCTCGATCAGGTCGCTGCCATTGCCACCGAGGATGATGTTGCCGGTGGCAAAGCCGGTGGTGGGCAAACCCGCGTCAGCCAGGAACTGCTGCAGCCCGTGGATCAGCGCCACGTTGGTCAGCGCACTGCCAGTGGCACCGCCGTGGTTGAGGATGGTGACTGCATCGACGTCGTCACCCTTGAGCACATCGCCAAACTTGGAACCAGACAACCCTTCGACTTCGGCAAAGCGGTCGAGGATCGAGGCCGGCGAGGCGCCGACCGGGTTGAACACGCCGGCGTTCTGGTTAGGCGCGTTGCCATGGGGCTGCGCCAGCGCGGCCAGGCTCAGGTCGACAGTGACGCCGACCTGGTCATTCTTGTAGGTGACCCAGTCGAAACCGGACATGCCGTCCATCTTGTCCTGGGCATCGCTGCCGACAAAGATGTCATCGCCACCTTCGCCGATCATCTCGTCGAAGCCACCACCGCCGACGAAGATGTCGTTGCCGATCACTTCGTCACCCAGCAGCGGCGCGAAGTTGTCGCCGGGCGCACCGTCCTGGGTGCCCTTCTCGATCCAGTCATCGCCCTCGTTGCCGGTGGGCGGCAGGTTGGTCTTGGCGCCGAGGATGAAGTCGTCGCCCTGGCCGCCGAACGTGGTGCTGATGTCTTCGGTGGTGATGATGAAGTCTTGGCCATCGCCGCCCAGGATCAGGTTGCCGGCAACGCCCATGCTGCCGGCGACGATTACATCGTTGCCGGCGTTGCCTTCCAGGCGGTTGTCGCCGAACGAATCGGTGATGATGTCATCGCCCGCGCCACCCAGCACCGCATCATTGCCGGCGCCTCCTTCGAGGCGGTCATCGCCGCCGTCGCCGTAGAGCGTGTCGTCACCCTCGCTGGAGATGATGATGTCATTGCCCGCAGTGCCCCCCAGAACCACATGGTCCAGGCCGGTGTAATGCAGGTAGTTGCTGTCGGGGCCCACGGTATCCGGGTTGTCGCGGATCACCAGCGGGACGATTTCCTGGCCGTAGATCATGATGCCGCCGGTAGGGTCGGCCTTGCCGTCGGCACCCAGCCCGGTGAACTGGTTGGCCTGGTTCACTTCGAGGGTGAACGTCGGCGTCAGGAACACCGTGTTGGACAGGTGGGTGACGTCGGAGTTGAGCATGATCAGCTTGGCGAAGGAGTTGTTTTCAAGCTCCGTGCCGAAGTTCAGGCCCGCTGTACGCGACAAGTAGTAGAAGCGGTCGCCGTTCTGCAGCGCCTCCAGCTGGGTTTCGAAGACGAAGTTGAAGCTCGAACCCAGCATGCCGCCGAACGGCATCTTCTGCTCGGCCAGGCCACCGACCCAGAAGTCGATGGTGTCGACGCCGGTGATGGTCACCCCGCTCACGTCGTCCGCAGTGCCCAGCACGCCGTCTTTGCCGGCCCGGGTCACGTTGGCCCAGGCGCCGGTGCCGTTGAGGAAGTCCAGGCGGTCGAGCGGCGCGCCATCGCCCCCGAACACCAAGGCCATGGCGGCGGCACGTTTGTCAGCCAACGTGGTCGCCCCGGTGATCGTCGCATGGGTGCCGTAGGCGGCGATGAAGTTGACCAGCGATGCCGGGTGCTTGAGGTGGTCGGCAAAGTCGACCCAACTGATGTAGGCCTTGAGCTGGCTGTCGCCGGTCGCGGCATAGAACTCACGGCGCGCTTCGTTCAGCGAGGGGATGCCGGTGTCGCGCCCACGGGCAAGGTTCAGCGCCGGCAGGTCGAGCGGCAGGCCCAGCAGGTTGTTGCGCAGGGCTTCAGTGACGAACTCATCGATCTCGTTGCCGACCTGGCGCGTCACGCCGCGAATGATTGCCCCTGCCGCTTCATCGGCCGTCGCCCCGCTACCAGCGAATGCCAGCGGGTTGAGGAAGGCAGCGATCAGGCCAAGCTGCTGGTCGGGGTTGTTGGGGTCGGTAAGGACGGGGTTGAACTCGGGGTCGAAGCGATCGACGGTCTCGGTCAGCATCGAGTGGCCGAAGCGGTACACCACGTGGGCGAACTCGGCGAGGATGGCCGGGTTGATCGAGGTGTCATAACCGTTAGGCGCCAGAAACTCGTCGATCTGCGGCTGGATGGTGCGGGCGAACTCCTCGAACACCAGGTGCTGGTATTGCATCTCGGTGCCGAACTTGGCGGCCTGGAACAGGCGTTCGCCATCCCACACCAGCGCGGCGATGGCGGCAGGTGTGGTCGGCAGCACGGCAACGTCATCCACCAGCCATTCGTTGAGGAAGGCCAGGTCGCCTGCGGCGAGGATGGTGTCCTTGGATTGCTGGACCAAGCGGTTGTGCTCGGAGTGGAACACGTGGTGCACGGCGGTCAGGCCGATGTTCTCGTTCACCCGGCCGTCGCCGGCGATGTAGTGGGCGTCGAGCAGTTCGTTGTCGTAGGTCAGGTTGTTGCCACCTGGGCCCACCAGCTGCGCATTGCCCACCGCGGTGTCGCCGTCGGCCTGCAGCACGCCGCCGACCACCACGGGCGCGGCGTTGTGGGCGATATCGTCGAGGAAGCCGTGCCCAGTGCTGACAGCATTGGCCAAGCTGATCGGCGCGGCGCGATTGCCCTCGACCAGTTGAGTCACGTCATCGGCCGTGCCGGCAACCCCATCGGCGCCATTGCTGACGCGCATTACCACCTGCGGCATGCCATTGGGCCCGCGCAGGAAATTGCCATAGGCATCGGTCGCCAGCAGCGGCACGCTGTGCACGTCGGCATCGGTCAGGTTGATACCGAGCAGGTCGCGGGCCTGGGCCTTGACCACGGCCCAGGTGGCCATGCCGCCATTTTCGCTATTGCCATCGTCGGCCGTGCCGAACTTGCCGTCGTCGCCAAGATCGCGGTTGGTGATCAGCCGCCCGGTGGCAATCGGGTCGCCCGCGGCGTTGAGCATGTACTCGCGCAGGAACACCTGGTGCGAAGGGTGCGAGCTGTAGGTCTGGCTCTGGTCCACGAACGGCGAGGTGGTGTTGGGCTGGCCATCGTCGGCCGTGCCCAGCACACCGTCCGCGCCGGCCGTGCGCACGGCGCGTGGCAGCACCATGAAGTTGGTCGGGCTGTTGGGCACGTACAACGGGTCGTCCGGCTGCAACGGGATGAACACGATGTCGGTGGTGCTCTTTGTCACCAGGTCCAGGCCGTGATCGAAGAACTGGCCGAAGAAAGTCATCCAGGCGTTGAAACCGGCCGTCAGGCCCGCGTCTGCAGACTGGTTGGGGATGAAGAACACGGGCTTGTCGTCAGCCGTGCCGAACACCCCATCGAGGCCAGGGCTCATCACCGGCGCCGCGCCGCCATTGGCTTCGACGGCGGCGGGGTTGTTCGGCGTCTGGTCGACGATCAGGTTGCTGATGGTACGCGGCTGCCCGTCGACCACCGTGCCGGTGCCGGCATAGGCCGCGCGGTACGACGCATCAAGCAAACGCAGGAAGGAATTGTCGGCGGCACCGAACTCACTTTGCCCGGCCACCAGGTTGTTGTAGCTGCCGTCCACGGTGCGCAAGCCAAACGGCACCTGGCTGTTGGGCAGCAGATCGATGAGATTGGCGCCCTTGGCGTGGGCTTCGGCGATGAAGATCTGCTTGAGGATGAACTCCAGGTCCGACTTGCTGAAATTGGCCATTTAGATTGCCCTCGATCTATCGGGAGAAAGACACAGGGCAACAGGGTCCATCCCGCGCCCAGTCAGTACTGACGTGCGCAGTTCGTGGTTCGGTTTTCCGGGATCGGTGGTGCGATGACTTCTGGTCAAGCGCGGCCCGTTGGAGCGGCCCGAATAATCAAGACTAAAGTCGTAGGTTCAAGCCTTGTCAATAAGCCGTCGAAAAAATGACTCTCGATGATAATGCGTTGCAACTCGCTGTTTTTACGTGACTTATAAAAAGTTCAAAGAATTTATAGAGCGAAATGATATTACAAGATATTTCGTTGCAACCTACGCTCGTGCTTGTGGGGCACCGCAGCGTTTTCGGATGATTCGCCTACAGAGCGACCCGCCTGCGTGCCGTCCAGAAGCCACATCTAGAGCAGTCCAGAGCGCCGCAACGGCCTCCGGTTTGGTACAGAGGGAGGCCCCAGATGCACAAGCAGCCGCGCACCCGTTCCGAGCTGGCAGAGGCGCTCTTTCGCCTGCGCCGCAGCTTCTACTCACTGGCAGGCTTCAGTGGCGTGATAAACGTCATGATGTTGACGCCAGCTGTCTACATGCTCCAGGTCTACGACCGCGCCCTGGTCAGCCGTAACGTCACCACATTGACGATGCTCACCGTGCTGGTGGTCGGGCTGTTCCTGCTGATGTCCGCCTTGGAAATGATCCGCACCCGCGTGTTGATCCGGGTCGGCAACTGCCTGGACATGGACCTCAACCGGCGCATCTTCAGCGCCGCCTTCGAGCGCAACCTGAACCGCGCCGGTGGCAACCCGGCCCAGGCCCTGCAAGACCTGGCACAGGTCCGCCAGTTCTTGACCGGTAATGGCTTGTTCGCCTTCTTCGACGCACCGTGGACGCCCATCTACCTGCTGGTGTGCTACCTGATCCACCCGCTGCTGGGGCTGGTCACGATGATCGGCTCGATGATCCTCGCCGGCCTGGCGTACCTCACCGAGAAGGCCACGCACAAGCCGTTGGCCGAGGCCAACCACGCGGCGCTGTCGTCTGCCAACTACGCCAACAACAACCTGCGCAATGCCGAAGTCATCGAGGCCATGGGCATGCTGCCGTCGATCAGCAAGCGTTGGTACCAGAGCCATCTGCGCATCCTGCAGATGCAGACGCTGGCGTCCGACCGTGCGGCCTTGATCAGCAGCACCGGGCGCTTCGTGCGCATCACCCTGCAATCGCTGATCCTCGGCACCGGTGCGCTGCTGGCGATCGAAGGCAAGATCACCCCGGGCATGATGATCGCCTGCTCGATCCTCACCGGTCGCGCACTGGGGCCGGTGGAACAAGTCATCGCCTCGTGGAAGCAACTGCTTGGCTGCCGCTCAGCCTGGGGGCGGCTGACCGAACTGCTGCAGGACTACCCGCGCCGCCCACCGAGCATGTCGCTGCAACGGCCCCTGGGCATGCTCGCCGTGGAGAACGTGTTTGCTGGCGCCCCCGGCACCAACACCACCATTCTGCGCGGGGTGAGCTTCAGCCTGGCGCCGGGCGAAAGCCTCGGCATCATCGGCCCCTCCGCCTCGGGCAAGTCCACCCTCGCCCGCCTGCTGGTTGGCGTCTGGCCGACCCAGGCCGGCAAGGTGCGCCTGGACGGCGCCGACATCTTCACCTGGAACAAAGGCGAACTGGGCCCGTGGCTCGGCTACCTGCCGCAAGACGTCGAACTGTTCGAAGGGACCATCGCCGACAACATCGCGCGGTTTGCCGAGGTGGACAGCGATGCGGTCATCCGCGCAGCCAAGAGCACCGGCGTGCACGAGATGATCCTGCGCTTCCCGCAGGGCTACGACACCCGCCTGGGCACCGATGGCAGCCCGCTTTCCGGTGGCCAGAAACAGCGCATTGCCCTGGCCCGTGCGCTGTATGGCGAACCTAACCTGGTGGTGCTGGATGAGCCCAACGCCAACCTTGACGATGTTGGGGAAAAGGCCCTGGTCGATGCCCTGGGCGAACTCAAAGGCCGTGGCGCCACGGTGGTGCTGGTTTCTCACCGGCCCAACGTGCTGTGCGCCGTCGACAAGGTGCTGATGCTGCGTGACGGCGGCGTGCAGATGCTGGGCACGCGCGACGAAGTCTTTGCCGCCCTGCGCAAGGCAAGCGTGATACCGGCGGCCGCAGCAGCGCCGCTGGCTTCGGTAAAAGTACGGGAGTAACCGATCATGCACATGAGCCAACCGACCGAGTTGATCCCTGCCGAGGCCAAGCGCCTGATCGACCTGGATGCCGGCAAGCCGGTGCGCTGGGGCCTGTGGCTGGTGCTGGCCGGCTTCGGCGGCTTTTTGCTGTGGGCCTGGCTGGCGCCGCTGGATGCCGGCGTGGTGGCCACCGGCACGGTCAAGGTCACCAGCAATCGCAAGGCCGTGCAGCACTTGAGCGGCGGCACCGTGGAGGCGATCCTGGTGCGCGAAGGCGACGTGGTGAAAAAGGACCAGGAACTGGTTCGCCTCGATGCCCTGCGAGCCGTGGCCGAACAGGGCGCAGTCAGCGCCCAGTACATTGTCAGCAAGACCGTGGAAAACCGCCTCGAAGCCGAGCGCGACAACCGCGACTCGGTAACCTTCGACCCCGCGCTGCTCAAGCGCTTCAGCGCAGACCCACGCCTGCTGGCTGCCATGGACTTGCAGCAGCGCTTGCTGGACACCCGCCGCGCCGGCCTGGCGGGCGAGCTCAGCATCCTCGAAGAGAACCTGGCGGCATCGGCCGTGCAGCTCAAAGGCCTGCAGCAGGTGTACGGCGCCCGCGCCTCGCAGATCAACTTCCTCGGCCAGGAGCTGCAAGGGACCCGCGTGCTGGCCGCCGAAGGTTATGTGCCGCGCAACCGCCTGCTGGAACTGGAGCGCAGCAACGCCGACCTCTCCGCCGGCCAGGCCGAGAACCTCAACAACATCGCCCGGGTGCGCAGCCAGGCCACCGAGATCAAGCTGCGCATGCTTCAGCGCCAGCACGATTACTTGAAAGAGGTCGAGTCGCAACTGACCGACACCGCCAAGGAAAACACCACCCTGGCCGACCGCTTGCGTGCATTGGACTACGAAGTGACCCACACGGTGATCCGCTCACCCATCGATGGCATGGTCCAGGCGCTGGGCATCGCCACGGTCGGCGGGGTTATCCAGCCTGGCGCCAAGCTGATGGAAATCGTCCCGCTCGACGAGCCGTTGCAGGTCGACGCGATGATCCCAGTGCAGGCCATCGACAAAATGGTCCCAGGGCTTGCCGTGGACATCGCCTTCCCGGCCTTCAACCACGCTCAGACCCCAAACATCCCCGGCCGTGTGAAAACCATCTCTGCCGACCGCCTGCTCGATGAAGAGAGCAAGCAGCCGTTCTACCTGGCGCAGGTGGACGTTTCACCCGCCGGTATGAGCTTGCTGGGCAGCAACCACATACGCCCCGGCATGCCGGCCACCGTCACCATCAAGACCGGCGAGCGCAACCTGCTCAGCTACCTGCTCAAACCCATGCTCGAACGCGTCGACAGCGCTTTCAAGGAGCAATGAGATGAACCGTCACTGCCTGATGTTGTGCCTGTTGGGGTTGTCCTTGCCAGCCAGTGCCATGGACCTGAAGCAAGCCTGGGACCTGCTGCAGTACCAAGGGCCCATCTACCATGCCGCCGAGCATGAGAAACAAGCCGGCCTGGAAAACCGGGCCATCGGCCAAGCCGGCCTGCTGCCGCAGATCAATGCCACGGCCTATTACAACAAGGTCAATGGCTCGCAGCGCCAGAGCGGCCAGGACAACGACCTGGACTACGACTCCAAAGGCGCCAGCGTGCGCCTGCGCCAACCGCTGTTCAACAAGCAGAAGATGGCCGAATACCGCCAGGGCCAGCAGCGTGCCGACTACAGCGTCGCGGTGTTCGATGCCAAGAGCCAGGATGCCGCGGTGCGCCTGGCAGACAGTTATTTCGATGTGCTGTTGGCCAGCGAAACCATCACCCTGGCCAGGGCCAAGCTGAACGCTTTCGAGGAGCAGCTTGCGTCAGCGAAACGGCGCATGGAGCTGGGCGCCGGCACGGTGACCGACATCGACGAATCGGTCGCTCGCCGCGACCTGGCAGAAGCCGACCTGATCGAGGCGCAGGACAACCTGGTCAACGCCCGTCGCAAGCTCGAGGAGTACATCGGTGAAACCCCGGCATCGCTGACCACCTTGCAGCCAGGCTTCACCACCCCGCCGCTGCTACCGGGCAACCTGCAGGACTGGCTGGTCAAAGCACAAACCGACAGCCCGCTGATTCACGCCCGCCGGCACAGCTACGAACTGGCAGAAGAAGAGGTGAACCGGGCCAAGGCCGGGCACTGGCCGACCCTGGACTTCGTTGCGGGTTACACCGCGGGCAGCAGCCAATCGATTTCGGAGCTGAACCAGCGCAACCAGTACAGCTCGATCGGCCTGGAACTGAACATCCCGTTGTACAGCGGCGGCAGCACCAGCGCGCTGACCCGCCAGGCCAGCGCCAACAGTTCGAAAGCGCTGGACGAGCTCGACGCCACCCGCCAGGAAGTCATCTCCGGCACCACCCGTGAGTACCGAGGTGTGCAGAGTGGCGCCATGCGTATCCATGCGCTGGAAAAGGCCGTCGCGTCCAACGAACGCTCGCTGACCTCGACACGCAAAGGCTTCAAGGAGGGCGGTACCAGTACCAACTCGGATGTGCTTAATGCGGAGGAATTGCTGTTCGACGCACGGCATGACCTGTTCGAGGCCAAGTTGAACTACCTGATGTCGCGCCTGCGCCTGGCGTCATCGGTGGGCAGCCTGGGGGATGACGATATCGAGCTGGTCAATAATTACCTTGGGCCGGAGTTGATGGTGAGTAACTGACCTGCTCTGGCTTTGTTTAAGCTTGAGATTGTTGGGGGCGCTTAAGGCCTGGTAACGCAGGCGGTAATAGCCTTGGTAGCAAGAAATCGCCAGCATCTTCAGGAACAGCGCGACCACACAGACCGCATAGACAGACAGGGCACCGTGCATCACGCCCCCTCCTGAGCAGGATGTGCCGAGCGCCTGCCAAAGCCTTCAAACACGATGTACAGAAGCGGCCCCGCCGACACAAACACAGCCGTGAGCAGCAAAAAAGGGGCAACCCGTAACCACGATCGCCCTTTCGAACGGGCATCCGAGATCATCCAGGCGCACGCAAGCCCAGCCATCACGTACAAGTCGATTACAACCTGCGCGGTGTCAGGCCGGGCCATCAGTTCAAGGCCAAATGCGAGCAATGATTGCTCTGCAATGAGCATCGTCCAGCCGGTGTATAGCGAAAATGACATCAGGGTAGCCAGCGCGATCCACGTGCTTTTCATCTGCAACGCTCCTTAACCAATACCGCGCCAAGGTAGTGCTATGGTTGCAGCCTGCTCAATGACCTCACAGGTCATCGACGCCCCCGCTCACGCCCCGTCAGAGTTGCCCCATGAGTAACCACCCTTTCCACCCGACCGCCTCAGCCGGTAACCCGGCAGGCAACCACTTGCGCCGGCACCGTCAACAGGCAGGTTTGAGTCAGCTTGAGCTGGCGCTACGCGCCAACGTATCCCAGCGTCACCTGAGCTGCGTGGAGACCGGTCGCGCCAAACCAAGCCCAGGCACGTTGCATGCCCTGCTTTCTGCGTTGGACGTACCGTTGGAGGAGTGCAACGAGGTTTTCCTCGCGGCAGGTTATGCGCCCCGCTACACCGCGTCGCCGCTGAATGCGCCCGCCATGGCAATGGTGCACGAGGCGATTGCGCATATTTTGCAGGCCAACAACCCTGCCCCTGCGATCGTCCTGGATAGCAGGTGGTACATCACCGCCGCCAACACCAGCGCCGGGCTGCTGTTGCAGATGGCGGGGGTACAGCCCCGTGATGATGCGCCGCTCAACCTGCTGGAAACGCTGCTGTGCCCCGAGGGCCTGGGCGACCAGTTGATCAATGCCGATGAAATCCGCGCCACCGCGTGGCACAGGGCCTCGCGGGAAGCGGCGGGCAACCCTCAGTTGGCGCAGCTACTGCAAGACCTGCCCTGCCCCGCCGCGCTGGCGATTGCCCCATCGCCTTCGCCGGTCGTGTTGACGCGCCTGCGCTCGGCCCACGGTGAGCTGAAGTTCCTGTCCACCTTCACCACCTTTGGCATGCCGCTGGACGTGACCGTGGCCTCGCTGCGCATAGAACACCTGATACCTGCAGACACGCATACCTGGCACACCATGACCCTGGCGTATGAACAAGTGACCGCAAAACCCTGAACGCGCCCAGGCCGAACCGGCCTCAGAAATCGACCGTGGCCGACAGCTGCAGGGCGCGTGGGTAGCCAGGCGATATCGCGCCATACGAAGCGACCCCCGACCAGTACTCACGGTCGAAGACGTTCTGCACCGTGGCCCGGAAGGTGGTAGGACGGCCTTCGATGTGGGTGGTGTAGCGCGCGCCCACATCGAAACGTGTCCAAGCATCGAGCTCCTGGGTGTTGGCCTGGTTGATGTACTGGCTGCCGGTGTAGATCGCGCCACCGGTCAAGGTGACACCTTCGACCCAAGGCGTGTCCCACTCGGCCCAGAGGTTGGCCTGCACATCGGGCACGCCCACAGGCTCATTGCCCTTGTTGGCCGCCGTGGCCGAATCGGTCAGTTCGCCGTCCAGCAGGGTCACGCCGCCCAGCAATCGGGTACCGGGCGCGACTTCACCGAACATGCTCAACTCGATGCCACGGTTGCGCTGCTGCGCCTGCACCGAAAACAGGTTGCCAGCGCCCAGTTCGCCACTGGGTTTTTCGATCTGGAACAGCGCCAAGGTGGTCATGAAGGTGTCCCGTTCAAACTTCACCCCGAGTTCGTGCTGCTTGGTTTCATAGGGGGCAAAGGCTTCACCGGCATTGTCCGCCGTGGCCGGTGCCACATCGCCTTTGCTCAAGCCTTCGACGTAGTTGTAGTACAGCGAGACATTCTCCCAGGGTTTCACCACCACCCCGACAACGGGCGTCGTCGCACTGTCTTTGTAGCGGGTAGTCATAGCGCCTGCGGTGCTGTAGTTACGCGACTCGATCGCTTGCCTGCGCACGCCCAGGGTCAGTTGCACGCGGTCATCGAGCACCGCCAAGGTGTCGGTCATGGCTACGCCGGACAACTCGGCTTCAGACACCCGATTCACGTTTGGCGCACTGATGTACTGCTTGGGCACCGCTACGGGGTGATAGATGTTCGAGATTATTTCCGTGCCATTGTTGATGCCCCGCGACAGCTCATCCTGGTAACGGGTCGCCATGAGCGTGACGGTATGGTTGATCGGCCCGGTTTCGAACAGCCCGCGTACGCCCACGTCGGCGGTGGAGCGGTCGACATTGAACTTGTAGTAGCCCGGAGTATTGCTGGTGTCGCCCGCGTCATTGAGAATTTTCGGCACCTGGTCGGACATCCGCGCGACATCCGCCCTGCCGCCACCCGCATGGGCAAACACAGTCAACGAATCGCTCAAGTCGTATTCCCCACCCAGCAGCGCGGATTGCTCGCGGGTGTCCGACCAGCCCCAGTCCTGTGGCAGGTTGGTGCGGCCATTGGCGGCCGAAGGCACGTCGACACCCGGCGCCACGGTGAAGGGCCGAGACGCGGCATCCCAGCGCTCCCGCTGGCTGATGAAGTCCAGGTTCAGGCGCAGGCGCTCACCTTGGTAATCCAGGGCGATGGCACCGATATCCAACGCCCGTTGCTGGTCATCGATGGCCGTGTCGCCCTGGGCGAGGCTGCCGTTGAAACGCACGCCCCATTGCCGCTGATCACCAAAGCGGCGGCTGATGTCGAGGTGGCCACCGGTCTGTGTGTCAGAGCTGTAGCTGGCGGTGAAACGGCTCAGGTCCTCGGCCAGGGCGCGCTTGGGGACGATGTTGATCACGCCGCCGACCCCGCTGTTAGGCGAAATCCCATACATCAGCGCGCCTGGCCCTTTGAGCACCTCGACGCGCTCGGCATATTCGGTAAACACGCGGTAGTTGGGCGCCACGCCATACACGCCGTCGAAAGCAAGCTCCCCTAGGTTGCCCTCACCGACAGGGAAGCCACGAATGAAAAACGAATCGACGATGCCACCGGTCTGCCCCGTGGAGCGCACCGAAGGGTCACGCTCCAGGGCATCGGCGACGGTGACCGTCTGCAAATCCGACAGGGTTTTGGCGGTATAGCTGGTGACGTTGAAGGGCGTGTCCATCACGTCCTTGTTGCCCAGCATGCCCAGCCGCCCGCCACGGGCAACTTGCCCGCCGGCATAAGCCTCTGGCAGGGTTTCGTGGCGCATGCTGTTGGCGTCGATGGTGGTCGCGGCCAGGGTTAGGCCGTCGCCACTGGCCACTTGCCTGATCAGTTTGAAGCTGCCGTCGCCCAGCTCGACCAGTTCGAGCCCACTGCCGGCGAGCAGTTGCGCCATGCCGTCACGCGGGGAATAGCGACCGTTGAGGCCTGGGCTGTACAGGCCTTCCGTCAATGCAGGCTCGAACGACAGGGCCACACCGGAGGCCAGCGCGAAGCTGGCCATGACCCGGCCGAGCGGCCCTGGGGCGATCTCGTACGGCCTGGTAGCCGTCGCCTCCAGTGGTTGTGCGAGCGCCGCCCATGAATGGCTGGCACCTGCCACCAGCACACAGCTGAACAGGGCGCGACGGATTGCAATGGCGAGCTGGGGACGACTTGCAACAGGCATGACAGGAGGGTCCTTCTGACCAGGAATGGAGGTGTTCACTCCTACTGCCAGCCGAGGCGGAAAAAAGTATCACCTGGGGCACGACTTTTTTTGCAGTGCGGTCAGCGCGGCGCAAGCATCGTCCAGTAGCCCCCCATGTGCGCCTCCACCCGCAGGGCATAAGTCGACTCCAGCATGCTCAACGTTCGACGCGGGTCGCTGATGGGAAATGCCCCCGATACGCGAAGGTCGGCAATGCCTTGGTCACAACGAATGAACCCCCGTTGGTAACGTGCGAGCTCGGCAACGAAAGCGTCCAGCCTCATCTTGTCCGCCAGCAGCATGCCCTGGGTCCAGGCCGTGACAGCCTCGTCTACCGGCCTTGGTGCAGCGATCGTTCGGGCGTCGAAGTCAGCGCGTTGGCCGGCTTGCACGACGCGGCGGGCAAGGTGATCGGCATTGCCAGGTTCGATGCGAATTGCACCTTCGATGACCGCCAGGTAGGTGCGCCCGCCGACCTCCCGCACGGTGAACCGGGTGCCCAAGGCTTGCATGCGCCCCTCCCGCGTCCCTACCCACAGGGGGCGAGCAGGGACCACGATGTCGGGGGCCGTCTGCACCAGGATTTCACCACGGAGCAAACGGATGAACCGCTCGCCGGCATTGAAACGCACATCGATGGCGGAGTCGGTATTGAGCACAACCTGCGTGCCATCGGCCAGGGTAAGGTCACGGCGTTCGCCAATGCCGGAGCGGTAGTCGGCTGCCCAGCCTTGTTGCTCGGTCAGCCGCCAGCCTGCCCAGCTGGCCGGGGCCAGGGCCAGCAGCAGCGCCAGCCGGCTGACCAGTGCACGACGGCCAGGGTCGGCCGGGCGGTCCAGTGCAGGCATCGACAGTGCCGGTGGCAGGCTACCCAACTTGCCCATCAACCGCTCCGCGCGCTGCCAAGCGCTTGCTCGGGCCCGGCTGCTGTTGCGCCAGGCCAGCCAGTCGGCCTGCTGCGCATCGGTCACGTCGCCTGCGCTCATGCACATCAACCACTCGGCGGCTTCTTCGAGCGCTTCGGCGTCTACCGGCTCGGCGCGCTGTGCATCGGCCATCTAGTCGAGCAGCCTCAAGCACTGAACGAATGCCTGCTTCATGTAGCGTTTGACGGTAATCAGCGATACACCGAGCTGCTCGGCAATCGCCTCGTACTTCATGCCAGCCAACTGCGACAGCAGAAACGCGCGCCGGACCAGTGGCGGCAAGGTATCGAGCATGGCATCGATCTCGTGCAAGGTTTCCAGAATCAGCAAGCGCGTCTCTGGCGAAGGCACTTCAGGGGCAGGCAGGTGCTCAAGCGCCGCCAAGTACGCACGCTCCAGCGATTTACGTTTGCACCAGTTGGCGAGAATGCCGCCGGCGACGCAACTCAGATAAGCGCGGGGTTCATCGAATACGACGGCTTTGGAGGCGAGGATACGGGTGAAGGTGTCCTGAACCAGGTCGGCCGCATCCACCGCGTTGCCCAGGCGCCTGCGCAATTTCGCGTGTAACCAGCCCTGGTGGCCGGTGTAAAGCGCTTCGACATTGCGTATGTGATTGTCAGGGCTGGGCAGCACGTCGCTCATGGGCGGTCTTGTCTACGCAAGTGAGAACTATTTTCAATGGTAATTTAGCGCTGGCGCGCAAAGCAAGTTCAATATGGGCCAGCATTCAGCCGCAAAGGCACGCGCTCGCGGCCTATGCTTCAACTCACCCAAGGCGGCGGAAACCCTCATGCACAACCCCGAAGACAACCTGCTGCACAGCTGGCAGCACAACGCCCAGGCCTGGATCGACGCGGTGCGCAGTGGCGCCATCGAAAGCCGTCGGCAGGTGACCGACCAGGCTATCCTGCTGGCCATTCTCAGCCGACAACCCGAGCGCGTGCTCGACCTTGGGTGTGGTGAAGGCTGGTTGCTGCGGGCGCTGGCCGATCGCGGCATCGAGGCGGTCGGCGTGGATGGCGACCACACCCTGGTGGAGGCGGCCCGTGCGGCAGGCTCCGCCGAGGTGCACCTTGCCAGTTACGCACAGCTGGCCGAGGGCGACGTCAGCGTTGGCCGTGACTACGATTTGGTTTGTGCCAATTTTGCGTTGTTGCAGCAGGACGTCATCCCCTTGTTGGCGGCGATGAATGGGCTGCTGGCTCCGGGTGGTGCAGTGGTGATCCAGACGTTGCACCCCTGGAGTGTGGCTGCGGGCGACTATCAGGATGGCTGGCGGGAAGAGTCGTTCGCAGGGTTTGCCGGGGACTGGCGGCCGATGCCTTGGTACTTCCGCACTTTGGCCAGTTGGCTGAATGCATTGGACATGGCCGGGCTGCGCTTGGTCAGCCTGCAGGAGCCGCAGCATCCGCAAAGTGCGGTGCCGCAGGCGTTGTTGATGGTGGCCGAGGGGCGGTGAACCCTGTGGGAGCGGGTTCACCCGCGAAGCAGGCGACGCGGTGTATGGCACCGGCTTCGCCGGTGTTCGCGGGTAAACCCGCTCCCACAGGGGCCCTGTGGATGCAAAAAGGATCAGTTTGATCCAACAGGGTAGCGGCGCTTACAGCACCGGCTTGCGCGCTGCCCCGCTGCGGGCCTTGGCCATGGCTGCCAGGCGCACGGCGACGTTCGCTGCGCCATACCCGGCATAGCCGCCCTTGCGCTGGATGATCTCGAAGAAGAAGCGCTCCTCGAACGGCTCGGTGTACACGTGGAACAGTTCGCCGCCTTGGGCATCGCGGTCATACAGCACGTTGTAATACGCCAGCTCACTGAGGAATTCGTCGTCGAAGTCGAAGCGCGCCGCCAGGTCGTCGTAATAGTTGAGCGGGATTTCCAGCAGCGGCACGCCAGCCAACTTGGCACGCGCCACTTCACGGAAGATGTCATCACAATCGAAGGCGATGTGATGCACACCCGAGCCGCGGTAACTGGACAATGCGTGGGCAATGGCGGTGTTGCGGTTCTCGGAAATGTTCAACGGCAGGCGCAAGGTGCCGCACTGGCTGCGCAGCGCACGGCTCTTGACCAGGCCGTACGGGTCGGGCAGCACCACTTCGTCGTCGGCGGCGAAGTCGAACAGGCTCTTGTAGAACAGTACCCAGCTGTCCAGCGACTCGGCCGGCAGCGCCAGGGCCATGTGGTCGATACGGCGCAGGCCACCGCTGGCAGTGGCGGTTTTGTCCAGGCTGAAGTCGGTGTCGTACAGGGTCTGGCCAGCAGTGCCCTGTTCTACCAGGTACAACAGGCTGCCATCGGGCGCGCGCACGGCGGGTACTTCGCACTCGTTGGGGCCGACCAGGCCACGGAACGGCTGGCCACGGAAAGCCGTGGCGCGCTTCAAGGCAGCTTGTTGGTCCTTAACGCGCAACGCCGTGGCGCACAACGACGGGCCATGCGCCTCGAAGAAGTTGTGGCCAAACGAATAGGGTTCGGCATTGAGGACAATGTTGATGTCGCCCTGACGCAACAGTTGCACGTCCTTGCTGCGGTGCTTGCCGGCGTCGGCGAAGCCCAGGCGTTTCAGCCAGTTGCTCAAGCGCGCACCCACCGCCTCGTCGACGGCGAATTCGAGGAACTCCACGCCATCATAGGCACTCGCCGCCGGCGGGTTGAACAGCACGCCCGGCTCCACCGCCACGGCCTCTTGCTCCAGGCGCAGGCGGGTCTGCTCTTCGAGGTACAGCAGCGAGCGCAAGCCGTCGGCAGCATTCTGCCGAGGTGGCGCGGCGCGGAAGCCGTCGTTGAAGATTTCCAGGGACAGCGGGCCGCGGTAGCCGGTGGCGAGGATCGGCGCGAGGAAGCCGGCCAGGTCCATTTCGCCCTGCCCCGGGAAGCAGCGGAAATGGCGGCTCCACTCCAGCACGTCCATGGCCAGGATCGGTGCGTCGGCCATCTGCACGAAGAAAATCTTGTCGCCCGGGATGTCACGGATCGCGCTCGGGTCGCCCTTGAGCGACAAGGTATGGAAACTGTCGAGGATCACCCCAAGCGACGGATGGTCGGCCTGGCGCACCAGGTTCCAGACCTGCTGGTAGGTATTGACGTGTCGGCCCCAGGCCAACGCTTCATAACCGATGCGCAGGCCACGCTTGCCGGCATGCTCGGCCAGCAGGCGCAGGTCGTCCACCAGCAGTTGCTCGTCGCCCAGGGCATCGGCCTGGACGTTGCTGCACACCAGCACCAGGTCAGTGCCCAGCTCTTGCATCAAGTCGAACTTGCGCTCGGCGCGGTCGACGTTGCGCTGCAGCCGGTCGCGGCGGCAGCCTTCAAAGTCGCGGAACGGCTGGAACAGGGTGATGGCGATACCCAGGTCCGCGCACATCTGGCGAACCTGACGCGGGCTGCCGGCATAATAGAGCAAGTCGTTTTCGAAAATCTCGACGCCGTCGAAACCGGCGGCGGCGATAGCTTCGAGCTTTTCCGGCAGAGTGCCGCTCAAGGACACGGTGGCAATCGAACGCTGCATGGCGGGAGTTCCTTGTTGTTAGGGGACGACGGCGCAGGAAAACCACGGTAACGGTGCCTGGCATGATGGATTATTCGCAGGTAAAGTCGCCTCATCAATCTCTTTGTACGGAATGGTTAGTTTTGTGTTCGATTACCGAACAAAACCGGATTTCGCGAATTGCTAGACCGCCACCCCGTGGTCAACATGAAACCAGACGCAGGCACACCGACCACCGCCTTCTTGCCAGACGGTCATTCGGCAGAACCTGCGCTAACAAGCCCAACGCCACAACATAATAAGTTCAATAAAACCGGGTACCGACCTATGAACACTGCTCTCGCCTTGCGATCCGCACCTGTCTCCTGGCTGCCTGTCACGGCCTTGGCGCGGAATACGCCCGCACTTCACGTTTGACCCCACTCCCGAGATAACCCCACGCTCGCCTTGCGCCGTGCGGGAACCAACAAGAACAACGGAGACACCGATGGCTCACTCCAGCTCTCAAGCCAAGAAAGCGACCGCCAGTGGATGGATAGGCTCGGCACTCGAGTACTACGACTTTTTCATCTATGCACAGGCTGCGGCCCTGATTTTCCCGCAAATCTTCTTCCCTAACACCGACCCGAAAATGGCGATCATCGCCTCGCTGGCCACTTACGGTGTCGGCTACCTGGCCCGCCCGGTCGGCGCCATCGTGCTCGGCCACTGGGGTGATACCCGCGGACGCAAGAACGTACTGCTGCTGTGCATGTTCCTGATGGGTGTGTCGACCATGGCCGTCGGCCTGCTGCCGACGTACCACGACATCGGTATCCTCGCCCCCGCCTTGCTGGTGCTGCTGCGCCTGGTCCAGGGCTTCGCGGTAGCCGGCGAGATCTCCGGTGCCAGTTCGATGATCATGGAGCACGCGCCGTTCGGCCGACGAGGCTACTACGCGAGCTTTACCCTGCAGGGCGTACAAGCCGGCCAGGTCTTGGCGGCGGCGGTGTTCCTGCCACTGGCCTACTTCATGCCGAGTGAAGCCTTCAACGATTGGGGCTGGAGGATTCCGTTCCTGATGAGCGCCGTGGTGCTGATCGCCGGTTTCATCATCCGTAAAGAAGTGCACGAAACACCTGCCTTCGTGAAGGAAGAGAAGCAGGATAAAGTCGCCAAATCGCCGGTCAGCGAGGCCTTCCGCCACAGCTGGAAACACATGGTGCTGGTGATGTTCATGGCCCTGATGAACGTGATCCCGGTCGTCGCGACCATTTTCGGCGCGGCCTACGCGGTGCAGCCGGCCTATGGCATCGGCTTCGACAAGAGCGTGTACCTGTGGATTCCGGTGGTCGGCAACATCGTCGCGGTGTTGGTGATTCCATTCGTCGGCAACCTTTCCGACAAGATCGGCCGTCGCCCGACCATGATCGCCGGGTGCCTGGGTTCGGGCCTGCTGGCCTTCGTCTACCTGTATGCGATCAGCATCCAGAACGTACCGCTGGCCTTCGCCGCCTCGATCGTGATGTGGGGCATGGTCTACCAGGGCTACAACGCGGTGTTCCCAAGCTTCTACCCTGAGCTGTTCCAGACCCGCTACCGTGTTTCGGCCATGGCCATTGCGCAGAACATCGGCACCATGCTGACGGCCATGCTGCCGGCGCTGTTCGCCCTGGTGGCACCACCGGGCTCGGACAACATTCCACTGGTCGTGGGTGGCATGGCGTTCTTCATCACCTGCATCTGCGCCCTGGCGGCGTACATCGCACCAGAAACCCATCGCCTGTCGATGGAAGACCTCGGCAACCCGCAAGCCAAGCCGATGGAAAAGGCCGCGTACGAAGCCAGCCGTAAAGGCAGCTTGCAGACTGCAAGCCACTGATAGATCGCAGGGGGCTGCTGCGCAGCCCTTTCGCCGGCAAGCCGGCTCCTACAAGTGTGCGCAAATCCCTGTAGGAGCCGGCTTGCCGGCGAATGGGCCGCAAAGCGGCCCCAGCGTTTTCAGCCCTTGATCACTTCCTGCAGCCGTTGCCACAGTTGTTCAACATGCTCCCGCTCGGTCGGCAATGCGCCAATCGACACCCGCACCATCCACCGCCCATCAAGGGTAGCCGGCGTTACATACGCCTCCCCAGAACCATTGAGCCGCTCGGCCCAGGCCTTGGTATGCGCATCCAGCGCCTCCCCTTCCAGCCCCGCCGGCCGCTGCTGGATGCACAGCGTCTGCAACTGCACGGGTGCCAATAGCGTCCAACCCGGCGTCGCCTCGACCTGCCCAGCAAGCCACTGAGCGTTATCCAAATCACGGCGCAAGCGCGCCTGCAGCGCTTCGACGCCTTCGCTGCGCAACATGAACCACAGTTTCAAAGCGCGGAACCGCCGGCCCAGTGGAATACCCCAATCACGCAGGTTCTTGACCTCACCATCCACCGCCGACTGCAGGTAGCTGGGGTTGGTGCTCATCACCCGGATCAGGTGCTGCGGGTCGCGCACGTAGTAGATCGAACAATCAAAGGCCACACCCAGCCATTTGTGCGCGTTGACCACCACCGAGTCGGCCAGCTCGATGCCGTCCCACATCCAGCGGCACTCGGGCAGAATCATCGCCGACCCCGCCATGGCCGAGTCAACGTGCAGCCACAGGCCATGGGCCTGGGTGATTTCACCAATCGGGCGCAGTGGGTCGAGTGCCGTGGTGGCGGTGGTGCCGGTGGTCGCGACTACCGCACAGGGCTGATTACCTGCCGCCAGGTCCTGCTCTATCGCAGCCCGCAGCGCGTCTGGCTGCAGGGCGAACTGCGCGTCGGTGGGGATCAGGCGAATGTTGTCACGGCCAAAACCGGCCAGCAGTGCGGCCTTGTCCACCGAGCTGTGGGCGTGGGCGCTGACGTAGACGATCAGCGGCTTGGCCTGGGCCTGCAGGCCACCGCGGACCAACGCGTAATCGCTGGCCCGCTCGCGGGCGCAGATCAGCGCCACCAGGGTGCTGGTTGAGGCGGTGTCCTGGATCACCCCGCTCCATTGCCCTGAAAGGCCGAGCAACTGGCGCAGCCAGTCGAGGGTGGTTTCTTCCAGCTCGCTCAAGGCTGGGCTGGACTGCCAGGACAGGCCAAGCACACCCAGGCCGGTACTGAGAAAGTCGCCCAGCACCGATGACAACGTGCCGTTGGACGGGAAGTAACCGTAGAAATCCGGGTGCTGCCAGTGCGACAGGCCCGGCATGACCAGGTTGTTGACGTCGTCGAGAATCGCTTCGAAGGGTTCGCCTTGCTGCGGGGCGCACTCAGGCAGGGCCGCTTTCAGGTAGCCCGGTTCGACTTGGGCCATGACCGGGCGTTCGCCCACGGTTTGGCGGTAGTCGGCGATCAGGTCGATCAATTGGTGGCCGTACTGGCGGAATTGTTCTGGGGTCACGGGCGGTCTCCATTGGGCACTGGCAATACAGGCCCACCAGTCTAGGTGCCACCCGCCCTGCAAAGAACCCCGCTTCGTGCATACCTCCTATGGCGTTGGCGCATGCCCCCCTTGCACGCCGAACTGGGACTGGCGCCACAGCTCGAACACCCGGTTGCGCAACCAGCGGTGCTCGGCCGAGGCCTGCAGGCGCTGGTGCCAGACCACCCAGTAACGCTGGCTGTGATCGATGAAGCCCAACGGTCGCCAGGCCAGGTCATGCAAACGGCACAGTTGCCGGGCGATGTGCTCCGGGACCGTGGCCACCGCCTGGCTGTTGCCGATCACCTGCACGGTGGCCGAAAAAAACGGCACTTCCAGGCTGACCCGCCGCTGCAGGCCTTGGGCGCGCAGGTGGCGATCGATGAAGCTGTCCTTGTCGCCACCCCCGGAAATGCGCACATGCTTGTGCGCCAGATAGGCTGCCTGGCTGAGCGTTTCATGGGCGGTCAACGGGTGGTCGCGGCGCATCAGGCACACCGCGCGGTCCTCGCCGAGCAGACGACCATGCAGGTTGGGCGGCGACTCATCGAACAAGGTGGTGGCCAGGTCGATCTCGCCACTGGCCAGCAACGCGTACTGGCCAGCCTGCCAGGTGCGGTATTCGAGGGACACGCCGGGCGCTTCGTGCTCCAGCGCCGCCACCAGCAGCGGCAGCATATGCTCGGCGACGTAGTCCGAGGCCGCCAGGCAGAAACGGCGCTCGCAGCGGGCGGGGTCGAACACGGCCGGTTGGCGCAGGGCGTGTAGCTCTTCTAGGACCTGGCGCAGTGGCTCGACCAGGGCTTCGGCATGCTCGCTGAGCACGTAACCACGGCCTTGGCGCACCAGCAGCGGGTCGTCGAATGCTTCGCGCAGGTGGGCCAGTTGACGGCTCAGGGCAGATTGGCTGACACCCAGGCGCTCGGCGGCGTGGCTGAGGTTTTTCAGCTGCAACAGGTGGTCGAGGGTACGCAGGTGGGCGAGGCTGAGGGAGGCGAAGGTGGGGGTCATGCAGGCTTCCCTTCATTAAGACTACTGGCCCAATCGCCGGCAAGCCGGCTCCCACAGGGGTACCACAATCTTCAGCATCGTGGGGCCTGTGGGAGCGGGCTTGCCCCGCGAATGGGCCGCAAAGCGGCCCCGGCTTTTAGTCGGTCAGGCCGACATAGACGTTCTGCACGTCATCGTTCTCATCGATCGCCTCGAGGAACGCCTCGACCTCGGCCAATGCCTCAGCACTCAAGCTGGCAGCACTTACCGGGTTCTTCGGGGTGTAGCCGATCTTTGCCGAGGTCACGGTGAAGCCATGCTCCGGCAGGGCCTTTTGTACCGCGTCCAGGTCGGTGGTGTCGGTGATGAACAGGGTCGAACCCTCTTCTTCCCCTTCCTCGAAGTCCTGGGCACCGGCTTCGATGGCGGCCATTTCTGGGTCTGCGCCTTCGCTCGGGGTGGCTTCGATCAGGCCGACGTGGTTGAAGTCCCAGGCCACCGAACCGCTCGCACCCAGCTGGCCCTTGCGGAACAGCACGCGGATCTGCGCGACGGTACGGTTGATGTTGTCCGTCAGGCACTCGACGATCAGCGGCACCTGGTGCGGCGCAAAACCTTCGTAGCTGACCGCGTGATACTGCACGGCATCACCGTCCAGGCCGGCACCCTTGCGGATTGCCCGGTCCAGGGTCTCGCGGGTCATCGAGGCCTTTTTGGCCTGCACGATCGCCAGGCGCAGGCGCGGGTTCATGTCGGGATCGGCGCCCGATTTGGCAGCGATCTGGATCTCTTTGGACAGCTTGCCCATGATCTTGCCTTTGGCATTGGCCGCTGTTTCTCTATGTTTGGCTTTCCACTGTGCGCCCATGTCGACTCTCTTGTTTCAACGGCCAGTTCAGGAAGCGACCGGCCAAAAGTGGGTGCAGTTTATACGCCCTCGGGCATGTGATCGACAAGAAATCTCATGCTTTGTCGGCCTTCCCCGCCGCCGCCGCAAAACGTGCCAGGCGTACATCGAGGTGCCGTGGCCGCAGCCCGCGGTCCTCGGCGCGCTCCTTGCGGCGAATGGCATTGCGCACCATCAGCGACCCCAGGTAGCGAATCGGCTCTGGCGGAAACAGCCCCAGCGGCCCCTGGACCAATGGCGAGCGGGTCCAGGGGTTGTCCAGCCCCAGCGCCAGCGACGACAGGATTTGCCCCCCCATGTGGCACGGCCCGACGCCGCTGCCGGAATAGCCAAAGCCATAGAACACATTGCCCTGCCCGTCTAACCGGCCAAAGAACGGCAAGCCCGTGACGGAGCGGTCCGACGGCCCATTCCAGCTGGCCGCCAAGGGCACGTCCGCCAACGCCGGGAAAAACTCGCCCAGGCTTTCACGCAGCAGCGGCCGGTAGGGTGAGGGCTGGTCGAATACCGGCAGCATGCGCCCGCCATAGGCGAAGGTATTGCCGCCCTTGCCGAGCATCAGCCGGCCATCGGAGGTGTTGTGGTAGTAATGCACGAAAATGCGCGAATCGAGCACGCTGACGCCGCTGTCCAGGCCGATTTCGCGCAACAGCTCAGGGCACGGCTCGGTGATAATCATGTCGCTGGACACAATCGCTACACTGCGCTCGAACTGCGGGAACGCCCGCGCCATCCAGGCATTGAGGCCCAACACCACACGGTCGGCGTGCACCGTGCCGTGGGCCGTGCGCACCTGTACCGGCGCACCGTGCGCCAGGCTCGTCATGGCCGTGCCTTCGTGAATGCGCACGCCACGCTGCAACGCCACCCGCCGCAGGCCGCGCACCAACTGCCCGGGCTGCACGGTGGCGGCGGCCGGCGAAAACCAGCCTTCCAGGTGCCGCGCCGACCCCGCCAGGCGTTGCACCTGGTCCAGCGGCAGCCGCTGGAACGAATTCACCCCCTGCTGCTTCAGCGCGGCGATCACCGCATCGGTGGCACCGACCTGGGCCGAGTTGGTGGCGGTGTACAGCGTGCCGTCCAGCCGGTAGTCACAGTCAATGCCATTGGCCGCGCAAAACGCGCCGATGGCACCGATGCTGCGTTCCGATTCGTGCACCAGGCGCACCGCTTCGGCCGCCCCGAACAGGCGCTCGAGGGTGAAGTACTTGGCCGACCACGACAGCGCACAACCGCCATTGCGACCACTGGCCCCAGCGCCGCAGATGTCGGCCTCGATCAGCATGACATCCAGCGCCGGCACCGCCTCCTTGAGCATCAACGCAGTCCACAGGCCGGTGTAGCCGCCGCCGACAATGCACACATCGCAACGGCTGTCGCCTTGCAGCGGCGGGCACGCCGCTTCCTGCGCCGAATCCAGGGCCTGTTGCAGCCAGAAGGGTCTCATTAGCTCGCTTTCCTTTAGGTACGCAGTGGCTTGATTGCCATGCTGGTGTTCGGTGCCACGTCGTAGCGCTGCACCGCGGTGGCCGGGCGGCTGTTCCAGTGCGGCAGCAGCACCAGCGCCGAGAACAGTGCGCAACCGGCGAACACGATGAACACCGTGACGCCGTCGAAATAACCCGGCAGCAGCCCGCCAAGCACGGCCCCCACCGAGCCACAGCCGTTGACGAAGCCTGCTGCGGTGGCACCTGCCTTGGCGGTGCCGAAGTCGATGGCCGCAGCGCCGCTGATCATCGAGTCAGGGCCATACAAAGTCAGGCCCATGACAAACAGCAGGCCCACCACCAGCATCACGCTGCCGGTGTGCATGGCCGCCATGAACGCAGCTAGCGTCACCGTCAACAGCACCAGGCTGATCACGCACGCCGGCATGCGCCGCGCGCCGAACAGTTTGTCGGAGGCCAGGCCGATCATGATCGGCCCCAGCAACCCGGCCAGCTCGAAGGCCGTGGGGATGATCGCCGCGCCGACCTTGCCCACCGACGGCATTTGCTCGAAGACGATCACTGGCCCCCACAGCAGAATGGCGTAGCGCGCCGGCTTGAGCAGGAAGTAGGCCAGGCCCAGGGTCAACACCGTGCGGTTACGCAGGATCTCGCGCAATGGCGCCCAGACGCTGCACAGGTTCGCGCCCGGTGCCATGCTCTGCGGCTCGGGCTCTACGGCAGGCAAGCCGACGTCTTCTGGCCTGTTGCGCTGCAGGAAGAAAAACAGCACAGCCACCAGGGCGACCACCACGGCACTGGAGAAAAACGCGGCGTGCCAGGTGCCGACCAGGGTGTAAGCCCACCAGCCGGCAAACGGCGAAGCCACCAGGCCGCCAAAGGCATAGCACGAGCTCCACAACCCCAGTACCCGCCCGCGCTGCGCGGCTGGGAAGAAACTGCCGATGTTCTTGCACAAACCGGCCCAGCCGGTGGACTGCGCCAGGCCTTGGATCAACATGCAGGTGGCGAAGATTGGGAAGGTGGCGTAGCTGCCCATCACCACCGCCGCCGCCGCCGAGATCAGCAAGCCGCCAAGCACCACCACACGTGGGCCGAAGCGGTCGGCAAGCATGCCCCAGGTGAACTGGCCCACGGCATAGGCGGCCAGGTAGATCGCGTCAAGGTTGGCCATGGCGGCCTTGTCGAGCATGAAGCCTGGGTCTTCGGCGATGCCTAGCTTGGCGACCGAGAATGCCTTGCGGGTGAAGTAGAAGGCGGCGTAGGCCAGCCAGGTGATTGCGAAAATCTGCATACGCCAGCGTTTGAACGTGGCTAGGGAATGGTTCATGTGAGTCTGACCTCTTGCTCAAGTGTGCCGGCAGAATGTGAAGAAACGCCTGTCTTGTTCTTGTGTTACGCACAGCGATGGCGGGGGCCCGTCATCGGGTCAGATGGCGCTGTATCAGCGCCATGGCCCCGACCGGCGCTTGTGGCTGCGGCGGGGCTGGGAGGTATGGAAACAGCTGGTGACTGATAAATAAAATCGATTTATCGTATTTCACTCATAAGCCCAGCTTGTTACTGGAGTCGTCATGTCGGTGTCCCACGCTCAACTCAAGGCCTTCCACGCGGTGGCGGTGCACGGCAGCTTCACCCGTGCCGCGCAAAAACTGTTTCTGACCCAGCCGGCTGTCTCCGACCAGGTGCGCAAGTTGGAAGAGCGCTTCGGCGTGCTGCTGTTCCACCGCAACAAGCGTTCGGTGCAACTGACCGACCTGGGCGAGCGCCTGCTGGGCATCAGCCAACGCCTGTTCGCCTGCGAAGCCGAAGCCCACGAGCTGCTGCAGGACTCACGCGCCCTGCACACCGGCAGCCTGGTGTTGGCGGTGGACGCGCCGGTGCACGTGCTGCCGCAGATTGCGCGGTTCTGCCAGCGCTACCCGGGCATCCAGGTGAAGATCGAAACCGGCAACACTGATGAATCGTTGGCCCGGCTGTTCAGCTACCAGGCGGACCTGGCACTGCTGGGACGGGACGTCGACGATGAGCGCCTGCACTGCCTGCCGCTGCGCCGCGACCCGATGGTTGCCTTCGTCAGCCACCATCACCCTTGGGCCAGCCGGGGCTCGATCAGCCTGGCGGACCTGGATGACACCCCGTTGGTGCTGAGGGAGCCTGGGTCGGTGACGCGGCAGACGCTGGAAGAAGAAATGCAGCGCGCCGGGCTGCGGATTCGGCCGGCGATCCAGGTGGAAGGCCGGGAGGCGGCGCGCGAAGCGGTGGTGGTGGGGATTGGCGTGGGGGTTGTGTCGGCGGCGGAGTTTGGCGCGGATGCGCGGGTGTGTGCGTTGCCGATTGTCGACTGTCAGCGGCATTTGACCGAGACGCTGGTGTGCCTCAGCGAGCAACGTACGCGACGGGTAGTAGCGACGTTCTTGCAAATGGTTGAGGAAGGGCTGTAAAGCTGCATTCCCAATGTTTGCTTGGTAGGAGCAGCCTTGTGCTGCGAAGAGGCCGGTGCAGGCAGCATTGATGTATGGTGCCTGTACCGGCCTCTTCGCAGCACAAGGCTGCTCCTACAAGGATCGCGAGGATCACGAGGATCACGAGGATCACGCCCCATGCTCTTTCGATTTGCCGCCGACGCTCTGGTGCTTTTGCACCTGGCCTTCATCTTGTGGGTGCTGTTCGGTGGCCTGCTGGTACTCAAGTGGCGCCCCGCCCTGCTCGTCCACCTGCCTGCCCTGGCCTGGGGCTTGGCGGTGGAAGGGCTGCACCTGGAATGCCCGCTGACCGACTGGGAAAACCGCATGCGCTTCGCCGCCGGCGACGCGGGCTACCACGGCGGTTTCGTCGAACATTACATCTGGCCGCTGATCTATCCGGCCGGGCTGACGCCGCAGATCCAATGGCTGCTGGGCGCCATCGTCCTGCTGGTCAACCTCGGCATCTATGGCTACGTGCTCGGGCGCTGGCGCCGCCCTACCGCGTAGCGATCACGAACAAGCGCGGGAACGGCAACAGCACCTTGCCGTCGGTGGCCGGTGGGTAGTCGTGCTGCATCGCCTGCAGGTACATCTGCAGGAAGGCGGCTTGCTCTTGTTCGTCCAGCCTGGCCAGGTAAGGCCGCAAAGCCGAGCCCTTGAACCACTCCACCACCGCTTCGGCGCCACCCTCCAACGGATGATGGTACGTAGTACGCCACACATCCACCCGCGCGCTCCGCGGGCTGAGCAGGTCGTAATAGAACGCGGCGTTGTGCCTGGGCGGTAGCTGGAAATCGGCGAATTTGGTGGCCCAGGGGCCTTTGCTGGCGATTTCGCGCAGTTGCCGGTGCGCTGGCTCGTCAAGGTTGTCAGGGGTTTGCACCGCCAGGCTGCCGCCCTCGCTCAGCTGGCTGACCAGGTGCGGATACAGCGAAGCGTGGTCCGGCACCCATTGCAGCGAGGCATTGGCCAGGATCAGGTCTTGCGGCTCTGGCGCGGACCACTGGGCGATGTCGGCAATGGCGCAGCGCACGCGTGGTACACACAGCCTTTTGCGCTCCCGGGCCTTTTCGACCATGTCCGGGTCGCTGTCCAACGCCGTCACCTGGGCATCGGGGTAGCGCTGCAGCAGCACCTCGGTCGAGTTGCCCGGGCCGCAGCCCAGGTCGGTGGCATGGCGGACCGGGCGCGGCGGCACGGCGGTCAGCAGGTCGCGTACGGCGCGGGTGCGCTCGTTTTCGAACAGGGAATACTGGGTGGCGGACCAGGCCATGTGCGGCTCCTTTGGGCGGGCAATGTGCCCAGCATAAGCCAAGTAGTGGCACTTAGGGTCTATTCGCGGGCCGGAACCGAGCGTCTATCCTTGAAGTCAGTCCTTATATGCGCCTGCCCATGAAAACATTCCTGGCCCTCGCCATACTGGCCCTGATCGCCGCTGCCGCCCTCCTCGGCTCGCCGTGGATGAACCAGCGTTTTCACATGCCGCCGGACAAATACCCGGCCCAACAACGCGAAACGGCCGGGTCCTCAAGGGAGCCGGCCGTCTTGAACCACAACTGAAGCTTAGTGGCGTTTGGCGCTACGGATCTGATGCACCACACCCATGGCTACCACGACTGCGGCAGCAATACCGGTGGAGATCACCAGGATCTGGTAGTCAGGCATGAACGCCATGGTCACCAGGGCAGCCACGATGAACGCGATTACCAGGTAGGTCAGCCACGGGAACAGCCACATCTTCAGGCGCACTTCCTTGCCTTCGGCAATCAGCTTGCGGCGCATGCGCAGCTGCGAGAAGGCGATCACCAAGTACACCAGCAGCGCGATCATGCCGGTGGTGTTCATCAGGGTGTCCAGCACGTCTTTCGGGCGCAGGGTTTCGCTGAAGTTGATCAGCGCACACACCACCGCCACGGCGCACGAGCCCATGATCGCGTACACCGGTACGCCGGTGCCGGCACGGGTGATCTTGAAGAACGACGGCGCGTCGCCACGCTGGGACAGCGAGAACAGCATGCGCGAAGCGGTGTAGTGACCGGAGATCAGGCAGCTGCTCACCGAGGTCAGGACCACGAAGTTCATCAGCAACTCGGCATACGGCACGCCCAGCAGCTCCAGGGTACGGCGGTAGGCGCCATAGCCCGAGACGCCCAGGTGCGGGTCGTTCCACGGCACCAGGCAGACGATCAGGAAGATCGAGCCAACGTAGAACAAGCACACACGCCACACCACCGAGTTGGTGGCCTTGACGATCTGCGCGGCCGGATCTTTGGCTTCGGACGCGGCGATGGTCACGATCTCTGCGCCGAGGAAGGCGAACATCACCCCGAGCAACGCACCAATCACCGTAGTGATGCCGTTGGGCATGAAGCCTTCTGCGGTCAGGTGGCTGATGCCACGCACTTCACCGAACTGCCAGACGTTCATCACCGCTGCGGTGCACACCACCAGGAAGCAGACGATGGCGATCACCTTGATCAAGGCAAACCAGAACTCGAACTCGCCGTAATGCTTGACGTTGAAGAAGTTGACGGTGATCAGCAGCAGGGTCGTGGCCAGCACGAACACGTTGACACTGACGTCAGGGAAGAAGCCATGCAGGATCTTGCCCGCCACATAGGCTTCCCACGCCATGAGGATGACCCAGTACCACCAGTACAGCCAGCCGATGGTGAAACCTGCCCAACGGCCAATGGCGCGGTCGGCGTAGGTGGAGAACGAGCCGGTGTCAGGCGAGGACGTCGCCATTTCGCCAAGCATGCGCATGATCAGCACCACCAGGATGCCGCCTGCCAGGTAGGCCAGGACAGCGGCCGGGCCGGCGCTGTGAATCACGCTGCCGGAACCGACGAACAAGGCGCCGCCGATAACCCCGGCGATTGACATCATCGTCAGGTGGCGCGACTTGAGCGAGGCACTGAGCTTGCTGTCGTGCCCGCCTTTCGCGGTGGTGGTTGTGGATGTTGCGTCCATCAGTTGTGTACCCCGTGCTTCTTTTTATCCAAGGAAAACTGTGAGACCCCGATGGCTAGCGGCCTCACCTGTACATCAGTGCTAATGCGGGCAGGATGGTGTGAGCAAACACACGCAGGCCATCCATGGCGGCCTGCTGACGCGCCCGAAGGTTTGCCCTTCGAGCGAACTGAACATGCTTTATGTGGCGATATCCGACACCTAATGTAAAAATGTCCGACGCAGAGAGCCATGCACAGTGGCATGAATCTCGCACTGCACTGTACAGGTCGCCAATGCAGTACACCCTGCAGGCACCTGACGCTACGCACCCTGAAAGGCCCTCGAATGTTCGAATTACACCCAGACGCCCCCACCCCGTTGGTCAACCAGATCATCGACGGCTTGCGCGAGCTGATCGACAACCAGACGCTCAAGCCTGGGGCCAAGGTCCCGTCTATCCGCGCCTTTGCCGCGACCTACTCGGTGAGTACCTTCACCGTGGTCGAGGCCTACGACCGCCTGGTCGCCCAGGGCCTGCTGGTCAGCCGCGGCAATGCCGGGTTTTTCATCAACCGCGCGGCTGGCGAGTTGCTGGACAAACACAATGTCGAGGCCGACACCAGTCGACCAACGTTCAACTCCGAGTGGTACCTGCAGCAGATCTTCGAGATCCGCCAGCTGCCCTTCAAGCCCGGCTGCGGCTGGCTGCCCAATGACTGGATGTACGAGGAAGGCCTGCGCCGCGGCCTGCGCCAGGTCGCTGGCAGCCCGCTGGAACTGTCCGGCTACGGCGACCCCATGGGCCTGGCCGAACTGCGCACGCTGACCGCACAAAACCTGCAGCAGGAGCTGTCGATCGTCGCCAACCCGGCGCAGCTGATGCTCACCCACGGCGCCAGCCAGGCCCTGGACCTGGCCGCGCGCACCCTGGTGCGCCCAGGGGACGTGGTGCTGGTCGACGACCCCGGCTACCCCAACCTGATGAGCATCCTGCGCACCCAGGGCGCGACGTTGGTGGGCGTACCCCGCACCCCTGCCGGTTACGACCTGAACCAGCTGGAGCAGTTGCTGGCGCATCACCGCCCGACCGCGTTCTTCACCCAGCCGCACCTGCACAGCCCGACCTGCTCGCGCACCCCGCTGCCGCAGTTGCATCGGCTGTTGCAACTGGCCAGCCAGCATGGCTTCCGCCTGGTCGAGAACAACCTGTACGCCGACATGGTCGCCGAACCGCAACCGTGCCTGGCCAGCCTCGACCACCTGCAGCAGGTGGTGTACGTCGGCAGCTATTCGAAGAGCATCTCGCCCAACGTACGGGTTGGCTACATGATGGCCAACCCGGAGCTGATGCAGAAACTGGTGCACCTGAAAATGCGCTCAGGCCTCACCACCTCGCAGGTGATGGAACGCGTGGTGTATGCCGCGATCATCGACGGCCGCTGGCGCAAACACCTCAAACGCCTGCGCCAGCGCCTGGCCGAGGCGCACCAGGAAGTGGGCCGGCACCTGCACCGGCTGGGCTTCGAGCTGTTCACCGAGTCGGACGAAGGCATGTACATCTGGACCCGCCACCCCGCCATCCCCGACAGCGCGGAGCTGCTGGATGATGCGTTGGAGAAAGGCATCATGCTTGGGCCTGGGCAGCTGTTCATGGTCGATGCCAAGCCGACCGGGTGGATGCGCTTCAATGTGGCGTTCAGTACGGACCCGGCGATGTGGGAGTTGTTGGAGAAGGTGCTGGTGAAGCATGTGCGGCGGGGTGGGGTGTAGGGACAGAGCCTAGTAAAACTGCCAGTTGTGAGGGGCGGCCGGAGTGATCCAAACTGGGACATCTCCCTCCAGCAGGTCGCGATAATGAATGATTCAATACGCAGCCTTCATGCTCAACAGCTGACGCCACAACGCTCAACGCCGCCGGCTTCCCAGCTAAACAGCCCTCACACTTATCACTTTTACAACGGTAACCGCCTGGCAACACGGCTGAACACCCAGGGTTGTCAGCGCGTAATCTGGGCACTCAATATCGGAGTGGCGCAGGGCACGCAAGTAAGTGGAACGTGGCACAATCAGATGCTACAGACAGACCAGCAAGGCTCGGCTTTGGGCAGTTTCAACGATGAGTATCAGGGGACAGTCTATACGCCTTATGGCCATCGTTTCGCTGCTGAGAGCGCGCCACTATTGGGCTTCACAGGACAATGGATAGATCCTATATCTGGCACCTACCCGCTGGGAAATGGGCACCGTTTCTATCATCCACAATTACGGCGCTTCAGCAGCCCCGATGCGCTGAGCCCGTTTGGCAAAGGGGGCTTTAACGCGTACGCCTACTGCGCGGGGGATCCAATAAACAGCGCTGATCCCACCGGGCGATGGACTTTCGAGCTCTACCAAAAACTTACCACCAAAGGTAGCTCAGTGCTCCAGTATTTGGTTGATAATCCGGAACAGCGCTTACACGCAATTGGCTTCGGCGACGGTAAAACTCCAACCGCCCCAAAAGGTTATAACCGTACATACTTAAAATATGATGCCGCAGAAAAACGCCCGAGAATTAAATCGACTTCTAAACTCTTGCAAAACCAACGACAAATACCTACCGGCCATTACTACACCAACGAGGAAAACAGCGTGGTGATACTTGGCTTTGGCCAACGTCTAGGTGATCCAGACGCTAGTTTAATGCTCTCACACCACGATACACTTGTAGCCGCCGGGTTCAACCTGCAACCTGTCAATACGTACGATGAGGGTTCTCTCTATCAAACACCCACGGGTATCAAGGTAGATCCACTCAAACAGAACACACCTAATGAGTCTAGAGCCAACCGAACTCACTTCAATGCGGCGCTGTTATCACTCACCGCGCGTGAATTGAGACAGCTCACTACACAGCCGATGGAACCGAACAGTGGTACTCGCCTTTGAACACGATCCACCACCCTGCAGGACCTTTGGGTATTTCCCAGGGCAGAGCCCCCTAACCTTTGCTGCAGTCATTTAAATCCACTGTAGAGCCTCTATCGCTGCGCGGTGGCTGGGGCGAAGCGGTGGGCTTCATGGAGGGCGCCTTTGCTTGTTGTTCTGGCAGGAGTTGTGGGTCATCACAGTTGCGCTCTGGTGGCGCTTGGTCGGTGCATCGCTGCGATTTATCGTCCCCGGGCTATGATTAGTCAATTTTCTATTTATTATTTGCACTATTAGCCCAGCTTATTATCGAGCCCGACCATGTCCGACCGCCTGCTCAACGACCGCCTCGACTGGAACCTGCTGCGTACCTTCCGGGTCATCGGCCAAGAGCTGTCCATCAGCCGCGCGGCCGCCCGCCTGCACCTTACCCAGCCGGCGGTGAGCCAGGCGCTCAAACGCCTCGAAGATCAGCTCGGCCGGCAACTCATCGCCCGCCGTGGGCCACGCTTTGTGCTGACTGAAATGGGCGAGCAGCTGTTTGTGCTGGCCGGCGAGGTGTATGGGCAAATGTCGCTGATCGGCGGCCTGCTGGAGCAACCGGCGGACGAGCTGGTGGGCAAGGTGCGCTTGCTGATGATCAGCCGCATCGAAAGCGAGCAGTTCGACGATTTTCTCGCCGACTTCCACCGCCAGCACCCACGGGTAGAGCTGGAAATCGAGGTGATGCGCAGCTCCGACATCGTCGCCGCCTTGCAGGAGAAGACTGCCACGGCGGGCTTGAGCCTCAATCGACGGCCGCAACCGCGTTTGGAGCAGCGGCTGTTCCTGCGCCAGCGCTATGGGTTTTTCTGCGGCAAGCACCATGCCTTGTTCGGCCAATTGGAGGGCGACCTGCAACGTGAGAACTTCGTCAGTTTCACCAGCGACCAGATCGGCGGGATGCTCTCGCCGCTGACCATCTTCCGGGACCAGCAAGGGTTCTCCGGGCGGATCGTGGCGTCCTCGCCCAGCCTTGAAGAGGTACGCCGGCTGGTGATCGCGGGCTTTGGCATCGGCTGCCTGCCGGAACACGTGGTGGCGGCGGATGTGGCGGCGGGGTTGTTATGGAAGCTGCCACCGCAGGAGGGGATTGCGGATGTGGATATCCACCTGCTGTGGAACAGGGAGCAACGGCTGAGCCGGGCCGAGCGAGTATTTATCGAGGCCCTGCAACAGTGCGGGGATAACAAAGAATCGTAGGACACAGTGAGGGGGAGTTCATCGCAACATCGCAAAAACGCTGCTTGTGAACGCCCCTCTAGCGCTTTTTGGCTGACTGATAAACCGCGCTGCGTTCACGCTTGCCCACTGAAACTACCACAACAACGACCCGCTCATCTTCGACCCGGTAGCCTTAAGCCTTGAACTTTATTTTGTAGTGATTAGGCAGCTCCCGCAGAGCATCGGCCTGCACCCTCGGTGCCTGCAAACGTTCGCCAAGCTTCTTCTTGATCTGCTCACGCAACGTATGGCCCAGTTTGCCCCACTCCTTGAACGCTGAAGGGACGAACTCAAGCTTATAAGTCATCCAAAGACACCGGTATACCTTGCTCACCAAGACGGGACTTGGCCAGCTCGCTTAGCTCGATGTCTTCCAGTTTTTCCATCATGGCTTCATACAGTTCGGCCGGCACCATGTAACCCATCACACGATTGTGATTCAGTACGGCAATGGGCATGCCTGCGGCGCCAGACATTACTGCAGTTGGGTTCTTTTTTAGCTCTGAAACGCTTACCGCTACGTCAGCGAAAATATTCTGCATGCTATCAGCCCTAAATTAAGACCTATATTTTGGTCAAATTCAAGAAACATGGCTAGGGACGGCCCCGTAAAAGTTTGGATCCCATCCCCGGGCAGGGTATGCTTGCAGGATAGCCAAATGCCACCATCCGGGCGCTCAGTGCCTGGCATTCACGGACGAGCCTCCTTTGCCCAGCCACCCTACCCGCCACACCATCGCCCGCCAATGGCAGCTGCTCAAGCTGCTGCCGGGGCGCCACCCAGGCATGAGCTCTACGCAGTTGCAGGCAGCGCTGGCGAAGGTGGGCCACACCACCAGCAAGCGCACCGTGGAACGCGACCTGGTGGAACTGTCGGCGTTGTTTCCGCTGCACTGCAACAGTAAAGGCATGCCTTATGGCTGGTACTGGCAACCTGGGCTGAGCCTGGACGAGGCGCAGCAACTGCAACCGGATGCCCTCGCACCGGTTCGCCAGATCGGGCTACGCGCCTGGGTCGATGACGCGCTCGCACGGCGCCTGGAACAGCAGCCACTGTCCACAGACATGCAGTTGGCACCTCAGCAAGACGGCGGCGCCGCGCTGGCCGCTACCGTCGACGACAGCCGTGCACTGATGGGCTGGTTACTGTCCCAGGCAGGTTCGATACGTGTCCTAGCCCCCGCATCACTGCGCACCGCCCTGCTGGAGCAGCAGCGCCAGAGCCTGGCGCTGCACGAAGAATGCAGCTAAGCACGAGCGTGTAGGAGCAGCCTTGCGCTGCGAAGAGGCCAACGACAACACCGGGAATCTTCGGTGGTGCTACGGGCCTCTTCGCAGCGCAAGGCTGCTCCTACACCACCCCTGTTCAGTATGGGGTTGTGATATTCGGTAACGATCTGTCGAGTGCTGGATTGCTGCGTCTCCTATTGTTTTAACGACAAGGATCGTTAAACGAGGAACACACCATGGAGTGGGCCGAAGCAAAGCTACTACGGCGGGGACGGTTCTCGGAACCCGGCAGGCTATACCTGCTCACCACCGTCACTCACCAGCGCAAGCCGCTGTTTGCAAGCCTGCTTGCTGCGCGTTTGGTTATTGGGCAAATGCGCCATTCGGAACGAGAAGACGCCTGCCAGTCACTTGCCTGGGTGGTGATGCCTGATCACTTACATTGGCTGATAGAACTTCACACCAATACGCTGTGCAGCCTGATGCGGCAGTTCAAGTCGCGTTCTGGCACTGCATTGTGCAAAGCCGGGGTAAGTCGTGGCCAAGTCTGGCAACGTGGTTATCACGACCGTGCCTTACGCAAGGACGATGACGTGCGCAAGACAGCCAGATACATTGTTGCCAACCCATTGCGTGCGGGTTTGGTTGAACACATAGGTGACTATCCCCACTGGGACGCAGTGTGGCTCACTGCGGACGTGACCGACCCACTTAACTCACTGTAGGAGCAGCCTTGTGCTGCGAAGAGGCCCGCGACAACACCGGGAATCTTCGCTGGTGCTACGGGCCTCTTCGCAGCACAAGGCTGCTCCTACAGTGACCGATTGACAGGTTCAGGAAGGCAACACCGACTCACGTCGGCGTGACAGGCAGGCGTACGCCAACCCCAGCACGCTGAACCCCAATATCCCCAATAACACCATCAATTCGCGGCTGTAGCGCGCCACTTGCGCGGGGAAGCCGGTGAACTCGCGGTACACCTGCACATCGGCCACGCCGTCGGCATGACGGATGCTGACGCCGCCCTGGCGGATCTGCGAGTAGTCGGCATCGAAGTACACCCACACCTTGCACACCCCACCCGGTTCGATGGAGGGTATTTCGACCAAGGGCGTGGCTGCTTCGATAATGGTGTCGTTGCCAGCCGCATCGCGCACTTGCACCAGGCCCTTGGCAGGCAGGCGAATCTTCACCAGGCGAACCGGCGCATTACCGGTGTTGCGCAGGTCGATGAGCAGACCGGTGCGGTGGTCGACCAGCCCCGCCTCGAACGGTTTGGCGAACAACTGGGCGTAAGGCGCCTGGGCCAGTTCGATCAACCTGTCGACCTGATCCTGATGCAACTGCCCTTCGCTGATGGTGTTGATACGGCCCTGCAATTGCTCGTACTTGAGTTGCTCGCTGGCCTTGGTGATGCGTTCGCTGAATTGGCTCGGGTAAGTGAGGTAGGCGTAGGTCAGGGAGGCCTCCAGGCGAGGGCTGCCTTTGATCACCACATAGGCCACTACCATGACCATCAGGCCAATCAGCAGGGCTACGAGGACTTTGCCGACTTTGTCCCAGCTCAACGCAAACTTCCTTCTGTCGTGATACTGACGGTTCAAGGCGCCCAAGGGTGCCAATTTCGTGGCACCCAGGCAAGCGTTCAACGCCCTGGGAGCCGAAAGCGACCACACCGGTACCCTGATAGCAGAGCATAGCCACCCTCAGCATCGACAGGTTGAAGTTCTGACCCTGGGCTCAGAAGCCCAGCGTCGCCGACAGCAGGTAGGTCCTAGGGGTAGACAGCGTCAGCCCTGGCTCACTGTCGTCCGAAGCCCCTGCCGACGCCCAGTAGCGGTCGTCCAACACGTTCTCGACACTGGCCCGCAGCGTGACCTGGGTAGCGTCAACCTTGAAGGCATAGCGGGCGCCCAAGTCGAAACGCTCCCAGCCGTCGATCTGCTTGCTGTTGTTCTGGTCCAGGTACTGCGAACTCGAGTGAATACCCCGCGCGGTCAAGGTCAGCCCGTTTACCTTCGGCACATCCCATTCAGCCCCCACATTGACGTTGTACTCGGGCGTTGCCGGTGCGCGGTTGCCGTCGAAGGCGCCGCCGACGGTATCGGTCAGTTCGCTGTCGATGTACATCACCCCGCCCAGCAGGCGGACGCCCTCCAGCGGCTCGCCAAACACACTGAGCTCCACACCTCGGTTGTCGCGCTTGCCATTGGGCCCGAACACCCGCGTGGTGGCATTGGTTTCGTAGGCGGGCTGGCGTATGCGAAACACGCTGGCGGTGAAGCCGACCTTACCCAAGTCATACTTCGCCCCGACTTCCACCTGCCGGCTGGTGAAGGGCGGGAAGATCTGGTCTTCGTTGACCGACGTCGACGGCGCGATCTTGCCTTGGCTCAAGCCTTCCATGTAGTTGGCGTACAGCGACAGCTGCTCGCTGACCTTCAGCAGAACGCCCGCCGATGGCGAAACCTTTTCTTCATCGTAGGCCGTGTCGCCTTTGACGCCGTCGCTCCAGTCATCGACCTGCACCCGCTGCCAGCGGGCGCCCAAGGTCAGCAGCAGGCGGTCATCGAAAAAGCCAAGGGTATCGGCCAGGGCGACGCCGCTGAACCGGTTCTCGGTGTAAACCTTGGGGTCGAGCCGGGTCGGGGTGCCGGGTGTCGGCGTGGCCACCGGGTTGTAGAGGTTGCTGGGCGCGGAGGCATAGCGCGCGCCGCCGTTGGTGAAGTCCATGTAGAAGTACGTGGCGGCCAGGTTCACTTCGTGGCTGACCGGCCCGGTATGGAACCAGTTGCGCACACCGGCCGTGGCGGTACGCACGCTTTCATCGCGGGTGAAATCGCGCGGCTGAACAGTAAAGTCCCCGGCATCGTTGATGATCGAAACGTTGTGGCGCAAGAAGTCATGGTTGCTCTTGCGCGCACCGACTGCGCCATAAGCCATCAGCGAGTCGCTGATGTCGTACTCGGCATTGACGGCACCGAAGGTGTCATTAGTGCGCGCCTTGCTCCAGGCCTGTGCGTAGTTGTGGTGTACGTCATTGGCGCTCGGCACCTTGGCATTGGCACCAATCAGCACACGCTCCTGGGGGGCATCGGTATCACGCTCGGTGTGGCCGATGTCGGTCGATAAGCGCAGCCGCTCGCCGCGAAAATCCAGGCCCAGCACCGCCATGTCCCGCTCGACACGCTGGTGATCCCACTCGGTGTCGCCGGCCTGCTTGACGCCGTTGAAGCGGATACCAAACTGCCCACCCTCGCCAAAGCGGCGGCCGACATCCACCGCACCGCCGGCCTGGCTGCCCGAGGCAAAACTGCCGGTGAACTCAGTAATGGGCGTATCGCCTGCCCGCTTTGGCACCACATTGATACCGCCGCCCACGCTGCCACGCGGCGAAATACCATTGAGCAACTGGCTCGGCCCCTTGATGATGTCGACCCGGTCGGCCATCTCCATGTCGATCGAGTAGGTCGGCAAGATGCCGAACAGGCCATTGTAGGATACATCGCTGTTGAACAAGCTGAACCCGCGGATGGTGAACTGCTCGAAGCGCCCACCTGCCGGGTTGGTCGCACGCACCGAGGGGTCGCTGGCGATCAGGTCACCCAGGGTACGTGCCTGCTGGTTCTTCACCAGGTCGCTGGTGTAGGTGGTCATGCTGAACGGGGTGTCCATGAAGTCGCGCGAGCCAAGCAGGCCTTGCGACCCTTGGCGGGCGACCTGGCCACCGGCATAAGGTGGCGCGTCGCTGCCACCCACATGGCCACCGACAATGCTGGTCGGGGCGATCTCCAGCGCATCCGACGCTTGCGCCACAGGCACCAGGGTAAACGCCCCGTTACCCACTGGTTGCAGCTGCAGGCCGCTGCCTTGAAGCAGCTGCATGAAGCCCTCGTCAACGCTGTAACTGCCTGACAACCCCCTGCTTTGCCGGCCAGTGACCAGCGCCGGGTCGAGTGAAAGGCTGACCCCGGCGAGGTGGGCGAAACGGGTCAGTGCGGCGCCCAAGGTGCCGGCGGGCACGGTGTAGGTACGCCGCGCGAGGTCGTCGGCCCAGGCTGACGAAGACAACAGGTTGGCACTCAGGCTGATGGCAAAACCCAGGTACATCAACGGACGCGAACGAAGTGACGCCGCACGCGGGCGGCAAGGCAATACGGCAGGCATTGAAACAGGCTCCCTTTATTCTCTACTACCGCTAATGACAGGCGGCCTGAAAAAAAGGGACAGCCTTGCAGCATTATTTTTAACGAACGAAAAACCCTGCCCACCGTCCACGGTTAATCCTTGACCGAGGTCATGCCGTGAAGGACGATCAGCCTTCCACAAGCAAGGACGAATACCATGTTACGGATATTGGGCAGAGCGTCTTCGATCAACGTGCGTAAAGTCCTCTGGGCCTGTGCCGAGTTTGATATTCCCTTCGAACGGGAAGACTGGGGCGCGGGCTTCACCGCCACCGACACCCCCGAATTCTTGGCACTTAACCCCAACGCCATGATCCCGGTCATCCAGGATGGCGACTTCACCCTGTGGGAATCCAACACCATCATCCGTTACCTGGCGACGCGCTATGGCCACGCCTCGGTGTACCCGACCGAGGCAAAAGCACGGGCAGGTATCGATCAATGGATCGACTGGCAGGCTTCGGACCTCAACAGGTCCTGGAGCTACACCTTCATGTCGCTGGTCAGGCATTCACCCGCCCATCAGGACCCGCAGGCGCTGGCCGCCGGCCGTGCCGAATGGTCTCGCTACATGCAGATCCTCGACCGCCAGCTCGCCGCAACCGGTGCGTATGTGGCCGGCGACATGTTCACCCTGGCTGACATCCCCATCGGCCTTTCGGTCAACCGGTGGTTCGAGACGCCTTTCGAGCATCCTCATTTGCCAGCCGTCAGGGCGTATTACGAACGCTTGAGCAAGCGCCGGGCGTTTTGCCTGCATGGCAGGAACGGCACCCCCTGAGCGCTTGATGCACAGGAGCCTTGCAGCGCGCGCTAGCGTGACTGCAAGAGCTTCGCCAAGACGAACGTCACAACCACGGCCAGCAACACCGCAAGCGAAATCGACAGGACTGCGCCCCACTGCAACAGCGTACTTTGCAGGGCCAGGTAGAAGCCCACCACGCCCACCGCGCCAATGGCATTGCCACGCACGATCGCGCCCAACTCATGGCGCCCGCCCTGGACGTGGGCAAATACTGCAAGCGGCCAGGCGATTACCGGGACCGGCGCCAGCATCCCACTGACCACCGGCCCGAGCATCGTTGCACTGGCCGTGATCACCAACAGCAACAAGGTGGCGGTCATCATGCGCATCGGGATGACCCAGCGCGGCATCGGCACGTAACGCGCTGAACAGGCCTGGGCCGGTTGCGAGGTAGCGACGACGATGGCGACGACCAGTAACAGCGTGGCAACGACAGACAGCGCCACCCAGCCCAGGTGGCTGGTCGCCAAGGCGGCCACAGCAAAGAACAGCAGCGCTACGATGCAGCCGACAAACACACTGACGCGCTGGGTCACCCAGTAGTAGAACAAACAGGTCGCTTGCACGGCGGCCACCCCCGCCAATGCCCCAGGTACGGCCTGCGACGCGAACACCTCACCCTGTTCAAGGCTGAGAAACAGCATCACCAGCGCCGAGGTGACAGGCAGCCCCGAGAGCAGCCCGCCAATTTGCGTACCCCAACGTTTGCCCGCCAGCGAGATGGCCAGCATGAGGGTGGGTGTCATGAGTAGTTTGAGGTAGAAGGCAGTCATGCAGAGGTTCGGGTCAGAAGGGAGGGATCAAGCCTTGCGCAGTCGCGCGCGGGTTGCTTGGCAGAGCCTCATGCTAGCCGAATTGCACTTCTGCCCACCAGCGGCGAACGCGCCGGCCCCGTCACAACTGCGCCAGCCGCTCCCGCAAGAACCCGACAAAGGTTTGCACCGCCCGCGCCACCTGGCGATGCTGCGGATATACCGCCGACAACTGCAACGCCGGCGGCGTCCAGTCTTCCAGTAACGTCACCAAACGGCCATCCGTCAGTGCCTGGCCAACGATGAACGTGGGCAGGTACGTCACGCCCATCCCCGCTATCGCCGCATCCCTAAGCATTTCGCCATTGTTGGCGCGCATCCGCCCCGCCACCGCAATCGCCTGCGTCTTGCCGCCCTGTTTGAACTGCCACTGCACCTGCCGTGAATGCCCATAAGGCAGGCAGTCATGCCCGGCCAACTGCTCGGGGAATGCGGGCACCCCATGCGCCTCAAGATAGGCCGGGCTTGCGCAGTACACCCGTTCAACACCGGCAATACGCCGCGCGATGAGGCTGGAGTCCTCCAGCGCGCCAATGCGCAAGGCCAGGTCATAGCCTTCGCCGATCAGGTCCACGGCCCGGTCGCTGAGGTCCACTTCTACATCCACCTGCGGGTGCAACTGCAGAAATTCGGTCAGCAGGCACCCCAGGTGGGCCATGGCGAACGACAGCGGCGCACTCAGGCGCAAGGTGCCGCGCAAGGCCTGGGCCTGGCCGCTGATGTCGTGCTCCACCTGCTGCACTTCGCCCAGCAAGCGCAACGCCGACTGGTAATAGTGCTGCCCCAGCGGAGTGGCGTCCAGGCGCCGTGTCGAGCGGTTGAGCAGGCGCACGCCCAGGCGTTCTTCAAGTTGCATCAGGCGCCGGCTGACCGATTGCTTGGACATGCCCAGACGGTCCGCCGCAGCGGTGAAACTACCGGCTTCCATGACCTGGGCGAAGATCCGCATGTCTTCGTAAGGGTTCATTGTCTCGCTCCTGGTGACAGTCAAACGCTTTATAGCCGCTTTTTCCCACGAAGGCATCTCCTTAATCTACTCGCAAGTCACAGCGATGGCCTTTAAGGCCAGGCAATGCGCCCCTCTCAAACACTTGCATAGAAAAGGATTCGCACATGAACACTGTCCACAAGGTACTCACCACCAGCCTCCTTGCCCTCTCCGTTTCCACTGCGTTCGCAGCAGGCAGCCCAGGCGTTGAGCAGCACACCCAAGCCTTCCTCGAAGCCCTGGAAAAGGGTGGTGGCAAGCCCCTGGAACAGCTCGCGCCGAAGGACGCCCGTGCAGTGCTGACCGGTGCTCAATCGTCGGTCAAGGTTGACCTGTCCGGCATCGAAGTCAAAGCACACACGATCCAGGCCAACGGCGAGGCGATCACGCTGCAAGTTGTCCGCCCGGCCAATGTGAAGGGTGAGTTGCCGGTGTTCATGTTCTTCCACGGCGGCGGCTGGGTACTGGGCGATTTCCCGACTCACCAGCGGCTGATTCGCGACCTGGTGGTCGGTTCCGGCGCGGTAGCGGTGTACGTGGACTACACGCCTTCGCCTGAAGCGCACTACCCCACTGCCATCAACCAGGCGTATGCCGCCACCCGCTGGGTGGCCGAGCATGGCAAAGCGATCGGCGTGGATGGCAAGCGCCTGGCCGTGGCCGGCAACAGCGTCGGCGGCAACATGGCCGCAGTGGTCGCGCTCAAGGCCAAGGAGGCCGGTACGCCTAAGCTGCGCTTCCAGTTGCTGCTGTGGCCGGTGACCGATGCCAGCTTCGAAACCGGCTCGTACAAGCAGTTCGCTGAAGGGCACTTCCTCACGACTGGCATGATGAAGTGGTTCTGGAATAGCTACACCACTGACGCCAAGGCACGTGAGCAAATCTACGCCTCGCCGCTGCGCGCCAGCAGCGAGCAGCTCAAAGGCCTGCCGCCAGCGCTGGTGCAGACCGCAGAGTTCGATGTGTTGCGTGATGAGGGCGAGGCCTATGCACGCAAGCTGGATGCGGCGGGAGTGACGGTGACTGCGGTGCGGTACAACGGGATGATTCATGACTATGGGTTGCTGAACCCACTGAGCCAGGTGCCTGAAGTGAAAGCGGCGATGCGCCAGGCGGCTGGGGAGCTGAAGGTGCATTTGCAATAGTGAGATAGAACAAGACCCGCGTGAGCGGGTCTTCTGGGCATCAGAATCTGCCGAGTTCAATCAAAGTACCACCGGCGACGATTCCAGTACAACCGGTAATGGAACACCAAAACGATACCTGTAAGCGCCGCTTCAAATAGACTGGGCAATTCCTAAAGTCTTCGGCATTCAACCAGCCTTGGCGAATACCCAGATTCGGCCATACAGCCGCTAAGGTGAAACGATTTACCACCATTGATCTTGTTCTGATGGAGATTGTGCTCCAGTACTTAAGATCATCGACCAACCCGTTGCTATTCTTGAATGTGCGGCAGAGCACGTTAAAGTGACGAGAACCTGCGATGTAAAAGCCCATGCCGATACCCACCATGCTAAGGGTGAAAGGCACTACTCCTAACGCAATTTTTACGCCAGTGGGCAGGTATGAAAAGTCAATCATGAAGTACCTCATAGGACCATTCCATCATCCCCTCTCCAAATGTCTCTCCGGTCTTACTGCCTAAGTAGGAACTACCTCCAATCGTCACAATGCCGCAGATAGCCTTACCGTATACACCAAATGAACAGACAGCTGCTGCGGCAATAGATCCGACCTTACCGCCCGCAACACCACCGACTAATCCACCGGTAAAGCTCCCGGTCTCAGTAAAACGAATTTTCTTGCACGCTTCGGTTTCGCCTGCTCGGCAGGCCGCTTGGACTTTCAACAAGGAAGAACCCGCCCCAAGCCCAATCGCTGCGTACCCACCATACTTCAAGTAGTTTGACATCTTCACCACCTCATCAAGGTGCGTCGCATACCCTGGAATTTGCCCCGGGACGCCAGCTTTTTTCCAATGGTGCACCAGGCTTTTCGTGGAGATCCCCAGATCACGCCGAAGCGTATCGTAGCTACCGAGATTCAATGTTTTATTCAAGAAACTTGTGCGTAACTGAGCGCCCAGATGCTGGTAAAGCTCTTTGCGTTTCGCAAAAAAATCCGCACTTTTCAAATGGCCATGCAAAGCAAACTGCTGCTGATGCAAAACCTCAATCCCTTTCAGCGTATCTTTGACCTGCCCCAAGCCACGCTCAAGCATGTCCTTGCCCACCCCCATCGACAGACTCGCCCCACTGAGTACTCCAGCGATCTCGCCGATATGGCTCATCATGAAGTTGGCTTCCTCATCGGAAAGAACGGCCAGCGATTCCCTCGCCTTCTCTGCCACCATCATCAGCTCTGCTTCCATGGGACTGCAGGAAACGCCGCTGCTCGTACTGCCGAGTACGAAAATCTCACCGGCTTTAAAGCCTTGTGTAAACGTGGGGTTCAAGCGCTGGAGTAATGAAACAGGTAATGGCTTGTTCGTTTCGCCCAGGCTCTTGAGCACTTGTTCGAATGACATACTGCCTTGAACAATATGAAAGCCCGGCTCCAGTACAGTGGCAGAATCGACTACCGATGTGTTGTATGACTGGGCAGGTGTTTGCCCCGATGAGGAAGTTGAAGACCGGGCGGCCGGAACGGGCGAGGAAGTGTGGCTGGAGCGGATGCCAACCCCGTTCAGGGCAGACTGTGCCAGGACCCGGTTGCTGCCGCTGGGGCAGTCGCACTGGACCAGCGCACCATCCACGACTGCAGGGCTACCTTTGATGATGAAGAAAGGGACGCCCTCGACAATGACGCCTGGCTTTTTACACTTCGGACACTCAGTCGTGACATCTCCCAGGCGTAGCGCGATCTGGTTGTTCCCTCGATAATTTGTATTGCTGGCGACACATACTGCACCTGTGGTGGTGAAATCCCCGTCAAATGCCTGTCCTTTGCCGTGTATCGATATGCGCGTCATGTACCGTTTCCTCGGTAGAAAACGGGAAGCTAACACCGGCATAGCGCGCAGAATCCTGGCCGAGAAAGAATCAGAATACTCCTACGACATTCACGGCAAACTCGTAGAAAGATCCATTTATTTGTCAAATAAAAAGTGACAATGATACTTGCACATCTCTATTTTTCCTATTTTGAAGTGACAGTAAAGTGTCTCCATCAACTGCGCGGCAGCCCTCTCGGCCCCGGCATTCAAGGAGAACTCCCCATGCTCACCGTCCGTAACGCCCAAGACCGCGGCCTGGCCTTTCATGGCTGGCTGAAATCCTTTCACACCTTCTCTTTCGGCCACTACCGCAACCCCGACGAACAAGGCTTCTCGGACCTGCTGGTGATCAACGACGACCGCGTCATCGCTGGCAAGGGCTTTGGCGAGCACCCGCACCGGGACATGGAAATCTTTTCTTATGTGCTCGAAGGTGCGCTGGAGCACAAGGACACCTTGGGCACCGGCTCGGTGATCCGCCCTGGCGACGTGCAACTGATGAGTGCCGGGCACGGTGTGGCTCACAGCGAGTTCAACCACAGCCAGGCGCAGCCAGTGCACTTCCTGCAGATCTGGATCGTGCCTAACGTCCAGGGCGCAACGCCGCGTTACCAGCAGCAGCACTTCAGTGCCGAGGAAAAACGCGGCAAATTGCGGCTGATCATCTCCCCGGATGGTGCCGAAGGTTCATTGCAGGTGCGCCAGAACGCGCGGGTGTACGCCGGGTTGTTCGACGGTGCAGAACGGGCGAGCCTGAACTTGCCGCAGGATCGGCACGGCTACGTGCATGTGGCGCGCGGCAGCATCGAGCTCAATGGGCAGGTGCTGAATGAGGGCGATGGCGTTCGGGTGCGCCAGGAGCAGCTGCTGCAACTTGGCAATGGCCAGGATGCAGAGGTCCTGGTGTTCGACTTGCGCCCCCATGAGTTGCCAGGCATGCCGTAAAACGATGCCGGCCCTGATCACCTCAGGGCTCGAACCCTTCGACGATGATCACTTCAGCCTTCGCCACACCTTGGCGGTGGCTGCAGGCCTCCTGATAAAGCGCCGACTGATAACAGGCCACCGCCTGCTCGTATGAGTCGAACTCGATCACCACGCTGCGCTGCGGCGTCGGTCGCCCTTCCATCGCCTCGCTACGCCCGCCCCGCGCCAGAAACCGCCCACCGAATGCGGCGAAGGCAGCGGGCGCGCGCTGGGTGTATTGCTGGTATTGCTCGGGGTCGGTCACATCCACGTGGGCGATCCAATACGCTTTCATCCGCTGCTCTCCTGTTGCAAAAGTATTTGTGTATGATGGTATACCATAAAAATCACCCCACCACAGCGAGCGTGCAGCATGGCTTTCAACAGCATCGAAGAACTTCTCGAGGACTACCGGCAAGGCAAGATGGTCCTGCTGGTGGACGATGAGGACCGGGAAAACGAAGGCGACCTGCTGATCGCCGCCGAACGCTGTGACGCCCAGGCCATCAACTTCATGGCCCGCGAAGCGCGTGGCCTGATCTGCCTGACGCTGACCGACGATCATTGCCAGCGCCTGGGCCTGGAGCAGATGGTACCGGCCAACGGCAGCGTGTTCAGCACCGCCTTCACCGTGTCGATCGAGGCCGCCACTGGCGTCACTACCGGTATTTCCGCTGCCGATCGTGCGCGCACCGTGGCAGCGGCCATGGCGCCGAACGCGCGCCCGGAAGACCTGGTGCAGCCTGGGCATATCTTCCCCCTGCGCGCCCGCGAAGGCGGCGTGCTGACCCGCGCCGGCCACACCGAAGCGGGCTGCGATTTGGCGCGCCTGGCCGGTTTCACAGCCGCCTCGGTGATCGTCGAAGTGCTCAATGACGACGGCACCATGGCGCGCCGCCCGGACCTGGAAGTGTTCGCCGCCAGGCACGGCATCAAGATCGGCACCATTGCCGATTTGATCCACTACCGCCTGAGCACCGAGCAGACCATCAAGCGCATCGGCGAGCGCGAATTGCCCACCGTGCACGGCACCTTCCGCCTGGTCACCTACGAAGACCGCATCGAAGGTGGCGTGCACATGGCCATGGTCATGGGCGACATCCGCCGCGAGCAACCGACGCTGGTGCGCGTGCATGTGATCGACCCGCTGCGCGACCTGGTCGGCGCCGAATACGCCGGCCCGGCCAACTGGACACTGTGGGCGGCGCTGCAGAAGGTCGCCGAAGAAGGCACCGGCGTGGTGGTGATCCTGGCCAACCATGAATCTTCGCAGGCGTTGCTCGAACGCGTTCCGCAGCTGACCCAGCCGGTGCGGCCTTACCAGCGCGGGCAGTCGAAGGTGTATTCGGAAGTCGGCACCGGTGCACAGATTTTGCAGGACCTGGGCGTAGGCAAGCTGCGCCACCTTGGGCCGCCGCTCAAGTATGCGGGGTTGGCAGGGTATGAGCTGGAGGTGGTGCAGAGCATTCCGTTCGAGCCAGTGTTGGCTAGCTGACACCGCTGCCATAGCGCCCACGCCGTGTAGGAGCAGCCTTGTGCTGCGAAGAGGCCGGTACTTACCCAGAGAAGGGTCCTGTTTGCACCGGCCTCTTCGCAGCACAAGGCTGCGCCTACAGCACGTGGAGGCGATGGTTGGAAAGGTTGGAGTGATGGCCGGTCGCCTCCGCCTCTTGCCAAAAGTTTGGAATACCATAATATGATATCCCGTAGACCTTGAATGTGCAGGCCGGCACCTACACTCACAATCGGCCACCGACACTTTGTTTTAGCTGCTCCCCGAATACTGTTGGCGGGCGCACCAAAAAGCCCCGCCTCGAATAACAAAAGCAACGAGGGCGTAACCATGCTGTTGAGCAAACGTGTAACCGCAGTGCTGTCCGCCAGCCTGCTGACCCTGGCGTGTCAGGCCTCGCAGGCCGCTGACAGCCTGAACTTCGTCAGTTGGGGCGGTACCACCCAGGACGCCCAGAAAGAAGCATGGGCCGTACCCTTCTCCAAAGCGACCAACATCAAAGTCGTCCAAGACGGCCCTACCGACTACGGCAAGCTCAAGGCCATGGTCGAAAGCGGCAACGTGCAGTGGGACGTGGTCGACGTCGAAGCCGACTTCGCCCTGCGCGCCGCCAGTGAAGGCCTGCTCGAGCCGCTGGATTTCAACACCGTCAAAAAAGACCGCATCGACCCGCGCTTCGTGTCCGACCATGGCGTCGGCTCGTTCTTCTTCTCGTTCGTGCTCGGTTACAACGAAGGCAAGCTGGGTGCCAACAAGCCGGTTGACTGGACCTCGTTGTTCGACACCAAGACCTACCCCGGCAAGCGCGCCCTGTACAAATGGCCGAGCCCTGGCGTGCTGGAACTGGCGCTGCTGGCCGACGGCGTGCCCGCCGACAAGCTCTACCCGCTGGACCTGGACCGCGCTTTCAAAAAGCTCGACACCATCAAGAAAGACATCGTCTGGTGGGGTGGCGGCGCGCAGTCGCAGCAACTGCTGGCCTCTGGTGAAGCCTCGCTCGGCCAGTTCTGGAACGGCCGCGTGTATGCCTTGCAGCAAGACGGTGCACCGGTGGGCGTGAGCTGGAAGCAGAACCTGGTCATGGCCGACTTTCTGGTCATCCCCAAGGGTGCCAAGAATAAGGACGCGGCCATGAAGTTCCTGGCCAACGCCAGCAGCCCCGAAGGCCAGGCCGAGTTCGCCAACCTGACCGCTTACGCGCCGGTCAACCTGGACAGCGTGCCCAAGCTCAAAGCCGACCTGGCACCTAATCTGCCGACCGCCTACGCCCAGGACCAGGTGACACTGGACTTTGCCTACTGGGCGAAAAACGGCCAGGCCATCGCCGCACGCTGGAATGAGTGGTTGGTCAAATGAAAGTCGCCATCAACGCCCTGCACAACGCGCAAGGTGCCCCCACGGGCGCCGGCGCTCCGGGAACGGCCCCCCGCCGTGTGAGCCTGGGCCAGCGCTGGAAAGGCAGCCGCAACCTGCTGCCTGCCCTGCTGTTCCTCGGTCTGTTCTTCTTCGCCCCGCTGATCGGCCTGTTGCTGCGCGGCGTGCTGGAGCCAGTGCCAGGCCTTGGCAACTACGAGCAGTTGTTCGCCAACTCGGCTTATGCGCGGGTGCTGTTCAACACCTTCTCGGTGGCCGGTGTGGTGACCCTGATCAGCGTGCTGCTGGGCTTCCCGCTGGCCTGGGCGATCACCCTGGTGCCTAACGGCTGGGGCCGCTGGTTGCTGAACATCGTGCTGCTGTCGATGTGGACCAGCCTGCTGGCGCGCACCTACTCGTGGCTGGTGCTGCTGCAAAGCTCGGGTGTGATCAACAAGGCGTTGATGGCCATGGGCATCATCGATACCCCGCTGGAGATGGTGCACAACCTCACCGGCGTGGTGATCGGCATGAGCTACATCATGATCCCGTTCATCGTGCTGCCGCTGCAGGCGACCATGCACGCCATCGATCCGATGGTGCTGCAAGCCGGGTCGATTTGCGGGGCCAGCCCGTGGACCAACTTCTGGAAGGTGTTCCTGCCGCTGTGCCGCTCGGGGCTGTTTTCGGGGGCGTTGATGGTGTTCGTCATGTCGCTCGGTTACTACGTCACGCCGGCCCTGCTCGGTGGTGCGCAGAACATGATGCTGCCCGAATTCATCATTCAACAGGTGCAGTCGTTCCTCAACTGGGGCCTGGCCAGCGCCGCCGCCGCACTGCTGGTGGTGATCACCCTGGTGCTCTTCTACCTGTACCTGAAGCTGCAGCCGGAATCCCCGGTCGGCAACGCGAGGTAATCCGCCATGCTCCTGTCACCCAATGCCATGGGCCGCCCGCTGCGTACGGGCCTGTACCTGACCACCGGGGTCATCGCGGCCTTCCTGCTGCTGCCGGTGGTGTTCATCGTGCTGCTGTCGTTCGGCTCTTCGCAGTGGCTGGTGTTCCCACCGCCGGGCTGGACCTTCAAGTGGTACGGCCAGTTCTTCTCCAACCCAGAGTGGATGGATGCCGCCCTGGCCAGCCTCAAGGTCGCCGTGCTGACCACTGTTGCCGCAGTGCTGCTGGGCCTACCGACGGCGTTTGCCTTGGTGCGCGGCCGCTTCCCCGGCCGTGAGATGCTCTACGGCCTGTTCACCATGCCGATGATCGTGCCGCTGGTGATCATCGCCGTCGCGGTGTATGCGCTGTTTCTCAAACTGGGCTACACCGGCACGCTGTTCGCGTTCGTGGTCAGCCACGTGATCGTCGCCCTGCCCTTCACCATTATCTCGATCATCAACTCGCTGAAGCTGTTCGACCAGTCGATCGAAGATGCCGCGGTCATCTGCGGCGCCTCGCGCCTGCAGGCGATCTTCAAGGTGACCTTCCCAGCCATTCGCCCGGGCATGATCGCCGGCGGCCTGTTCGCCTTCCTCGTCTCGTGGGATGAAGTGGTGCTCAGCGTGATGATGGCCAGCCCCGACCTGCAGACCCTGCCCGTGAAGATGTGGACCACCCTGCGCCAGGACCTGAGCCCGGTGATCGCCGTCGCCTCGACGCTGCTGATCGGCCTGTCCCTGCTTGTGATGGTCATTGCCGCCGCTTTGCGCCGGCGCACCGAAGTCAACGCCTGAGCGCCCGGAGAAAACAACAATGAGTGCAGTGATCAAAGACAACGCGCACAACAAGACCCTGGTCAGCCTGCGCGGCCTGAACAAGCACTACGGCGACTTCACCGCCGTGGACAACCTGGACCTCGAAATCCAGGACGGCGAGTTCCTCACCTTCCTCGGCTCCAGCGGTTCGGGCAAGTCCACCACCCTGTCAATGCTGGCCGGTTTCGAAACCCCCAGCAGCGGCGAGATTCTGGTCGAAGGCCAGTCGCTGGTGAACGTGCCGCCGCACAAGCGTGATATCGGCATGGTGTTCCAGCGTTATTCGCTGTTCCCGCACCTGAACGTGCGCGACAACATCGCCTTCCCCCTGGCCATCCGCAAGCTCGGCGCCGCCGAGATCAACAAGCGGGTCGATGCCATGCTCAAGCTGGTGCAGCTGGAAAAGTTCGCTCACCGCAAGCCCTCGCAAATGTCGGGCGGCCAACAGCAACGGGTGGCGATCGCCCGCGCGCTGGTTTATGAGCCCCGCATCCTGCTGATGGACGAGCCGCTCGGCGCATTGGATAAAAAGCTGCGTGAAGACCTGCAGGACGAACTGCGCCAGTTGCACCGCCGCTTAGGCATCACCATCGTCTACGTCACCCACGACCAGGAAGAGGCCATGCGCCTGTCCCAGCGCATCGCCATCTTCAGCCATGGCAAGATCGTTGGGTTGGGCAGTGGTTATGACCTTTACCAGAACCCGCCGAACGCGTTCGTCGCCTCGTTCCTGGGCAATTCCAACTTCCTGCGGATCAAGGCCAGCAGCAATGGCGCGGGCAGTTTCGAGGGCCAGCCGGTGGCCATTCGCCTGACCGCCGGGTTGGCTGCCGAGCAGCAGGCATTGATCATGGTACGCCCGGAAAAAGCCCTGGCACTGACCGCAGCCCAAGCCGCCGCGCAACCCCTGCCAGCGGGCTGGAACGAGGTGCGGGCCAAGGTCGCCGAAGTGTTGTTCCTGGGTGAAAGCCAAACGTGCCATGTAGTCACTGCCGGCGGTACCGAAATGACCGTGAAGGCGCTGTCTGCGGCAGGCATGCCGATGCAGCCAGGGGATACCGTGAACGTGCGTTGGGCCGTGGCCGATGCCTGCATCTATACCGAGTGGGCGGAGAGTGACCTGAGCAAGTCGGCAGGCGCGCACTGATTTAACAGCAACCTGTGGGAGCAACTGTCTTGTGGTGCTTGCCGGCCTCTTCGCGGGCAAGCCAGCTCCCACAGGATTAACGCCCTCCCGACTGCCTGTCATATTTCTATCACGCCACCGTCGTAATCTGCCGGGCAACTCTGTGCCATAGGTTGCCCGGCATGCCCCGCCTGCTGCTCATTCTTCTTGCCCTGCTTCCGCTGTCGGCCCTGGCCGATTTTGCGCATTTGCGCGTGCAGGGCTCCAACACCATCGGCGCGGCCTTGCTGCCGGCTTTGGTGCAAGGGCAATTGCGGGCTCAAGGTGCAACGGCGATTGAACAGGCCCCCGGCACACACACCAACGAAACCGTCATCACCGCCCGCGACGTTCGCGGGCAACCGCTGCGTATCGACATCGCCGCGCATGGTTCCAGCACCGGCTTTGCAGCGTTGGGCCGGGGCGAGGCCGACCTGGCTGCCGCCTCGCGGCCGATCAACGATACAGAAGTTCAGCAACTGCATGCCCTGGGTGACCTGCGTGCGGCCAGCGCCGAACAGGTCATCGGTCTCGATGGCGTGGCGGTGATCGTCCACCCCGACAACCCACTGCCGCAACTGACCACGCTGCAACTGGCGCAGATCTTCTCCGGGCAGATACAGCGCTGGGACCAGGTGGGCATTGCGGGTGGGAAGATTCACCTTTATGCCCGCGACGACCGTTCCGGCACCTTCGAAACCTTCAAGGCACTGGTGCTCGACCCTAATCAAGGCGAGCTGTCTGCCAATGCTCAGCGCTTTGAATCCAGCGACACGCTGGCTGAGCGCGTCACTGCCGACCGCCAGGCCATCGGTTTCAGCAGCCTGGCGGCAGTACACGGGGCCAAGGTGCTGGCCGTCGCCCAGGGCGATGCACCGGCCATGCTGCCGCAGCGCTCGCTCGTGGCCAGCGAGGACTACCCGCTGTCGCGGCGCCTGTATTTCTACCTGCCAGCCAACCCCAAGCCTCAGGCCAAGGCCCTGGCCGACTTCGCCCAGAGCCCAGCCGGCCAGGCCATCGTCGCGCAACTGGGTTTCGTTTCGCAGCAGGTCAAGGCCCAACCGGTCCCCCCTCAGGCCGACATGCCGCCACGCTACCGCACGCTGGCCCAGCAAGCCCAGCGGTTGAGCGTGAATTTTCGCTTTCAGGAGGGCAGCGCCAGCCTCGACAACAAAGCGTTGCGCGATGTGCAGCGGGTAGCCGAGTACCTGCGCCAGGCCGGCAAGTTGCAGAGCAAGGCGGTGCTGGTGGGCTTTGGTGACCCCAAGGAGACACCGGGGCGCGCGGCGCTGCTTTCGCGCTTACGGGCGTTGGCGGTTCGTCGCGAGCTGGCACGCGACGGCGTGGACGTGCTGGAAGTGACCGGCATGGGCGACGAACTGCCCGTGGCAGGAAACGACCAGGAGCAAGGCCGCTTGCGCAATCGGCGGGTAGAAGTGTGGGTGTATTAAGGCGTCACCCGCCGGGTGCCAGGCAAAGAAATGTAACAGGTCTGCATTCGGCATCCCGCGCAAACGGGACTAGGCTCAAGCCCATGTGATACCGGGCCCCTCTGACGGCTGCCAAGCCGCCATGTCGGATCACTGTTGCCTTGCAACGTCGACAATCAAGGAGGGGCTCATGACGGCTCTGCAGACATTCCTCACCACTCCGTTTCTCGGTACCAGCACGTGGTTGTGGCTGGTGTTCATGGCCATCGTCATCGGTTTGCTGGTACTCGACCTGGGCGTGCTGCACCGCCAGGACCGCGAGATCGAAATGCGCGAAAGCCTGCTGCTGTACTCAGGCTATTTCAGTGTCGGCGTGCTGTTCGGCGCCTGGGTCTGGTATGAGCTGGGCGCGCAGTCGGCGCTGGAGTTCTACACCGGGTTCTTGGTCGAGCAGTCGCTGTCGATGGACAACGTGTTCGTCATGGCGATGATCTTCGGCTTCTTCGCCATCCCCCGCCGCTATCAGCACCGCGTGCTGTTCTGGGGCATCCTGGGCGTGGTGTTCCTGCGGGCGATCATGATCGGCGTGGGTGCGACACTGGTGCAGAACTTCGAATGGGTACTGTACATCTTTGGCGCCTTCCTGCTGTTTACCGGGGTGAAGATGGCACTGTCGAAGGAGGACAGCCATCCGGACCTGGCCAACAACCCAATCTTGAAATTCGTGCGCCGGCACATGCGGGTTACCGACCAGATCCACGGCTCGCACTTCTTCGTGCGCCAGACCCCGCCAGGGCAAAGCAAGGCGCTGCGGTATGCCACCCCGCTGTTTCTGGCCCTGGTACTGATCGAACTGGCCGACCTGGTGTTCGCGGTCGACAGCGTGCCGGCGATCTTCGCCATTACCCAGGACCCGTTCATTGTCTACACCTCGAACATCTTCGCCATCCTTGGCTTGCGCTCGCTGTACTTCGCCTTGTCGGCGTTGATGCACCGGTTTATCTACCTCAAGTACGCGCTGGCGTTAGTGTTGATCTTCATTGGTTGCAAGATCTTCTACCACGGGATGGTCGGCAAGGTACCGGCGTTGCTGTCGCTGGGGGTGACGTTTGGGTTGTTGCTGGGTGGGGTGGTGGTGTCGTTGGTCAAGACGCGGGGGGATAAGGTGGCAACAGAGGGGGATCGGTTGGAGCGAGCTTCTGCTGAACAAAAGACTGCGGTCAAGGCTGCTGACACGAAGCAGAACTCTGTCAGTTGACGAGCCTCTTCGCGGCAGAACGCCGCGAAAAGGTTATGGAACTTAGGAGTCAGTTAATTACTCTTGGACAGTTCAAGCACCAAGGTGACGGCTGCGGCCCCGATGAAACCTACAGCAGTTAGCCATAAAGCCACTAAAAATCTTAGCCTCAGATTAGGTGGAAATGCTTTTAGCTCATCCGGACTCAACTGTCCAAGACGCAAGGCTCGTCCTGGAAAAATAACAAGCCCTCCTATCGCACACATTAAAAGCACGCGCCATTTGAAGGTGGATGCACCCCAAGTAACCTTCAGCATTTCCATATAAGGACTGGTAGTGATCGAGTCGCATACAACGTGGTAATCGCGGCTTAAGGTGGTGTACACATTAATAGCAACACCCACCATACAGACAAAGCATGGCACAGCTATTAACAGCAGCTTTACCATCGCGGGCCAGGCATGAATATCAGTCACCTGACACCTCATATATGAACTCTCCCGTGTGTTCACCGGCTAGTTCGCCAAGCTTACTGCCAACTAGGCCACTACCCCCTGCCACTATAATGCCGCACAGTGGGGCCCCTACTCCCGCTGTGCTTACGGTAAAACCAACACACAATGTGCCAATCGCTGCAGTGGCCAGTATCGACCCTACCATTGCACCACCCACGCCCCCGCTAAATTTTCCTGTTTCTACGAAACGGGCTTTCCTGCAAGCCTCTGTACTCCCTGCCTGACAAACCTCTCTCACATTGAGGTACGACGAAGCCCCGCTCAGTCCAATTGCAGCATTCCCGCCGTGTTTGAGGTAATTGGAGAGTTTCGCCACTTTATCGAGATGCGTCGCATACCCCGGTATCTGCCCCGCCCCACCCGCTTTCGACCAATGGTGCACCAGGCTCTTGGTCGAAATATTAAGACTCTTCTTCAGCCGCTCATAACTCCCCAAGTTCAGCTGTTTGTTAAGCAATGCCGCCTTCAACTGTCCATCCAGCTGCTGCAACAGCTGACGCCGCGAGACGAAGAATTCGCGACTGTTCAAATGCCCATGCCGCAAAAACTCCCGCTGATGCAATTGCTCGATCTGGTTCAAGGTGTTGCGGACCTGTTTCAACCCTTGATCCAGCATGTCCTTGCCCACGCCCATCGATTGGCTGGCATTGCTGAGCAAGCCGGCAATATCAGCCTGGTGCTTCATCATGAAATCCGATTCGGCAAAATCCAGCGCCGCCAACGCGTGCCGGGCGTCCTGAGCGGCAGCCATCAGCTTGGCTTCCTCACGGGTACAGGCATCGCCATTATCTGGGTCACCAATGACGAAAATTTCCCCAGCCTTGAATCCTTGATCGTAGGTAGGATTAAGCCGCTGCAAACGGGAAATGGGTAACGTGGCGTCCTGCTCGGCCAACCGCAGCAGAACCTGAGAGAACGACATGCTTCTGGGAACCACATAAAAGCCCGGCTCCATTGTCCCCGACAATGCTGTAACTGACCCTCGCGAGCAGTTGCCTGCTTGAGCACCCGCGGTTGGCACAATAGACATTACGCGGTTAGACGCCAAAGTCCGCAGAGGTGGCGGTGCCACATCCAGCGGTGCTACGACTCGGTTACTACCGGGCGGGCAACCACAGTTCACCAGCGCCCCATCCATGGCCACGGCATGGCCATCAGAGAAGAAATGCAAAACGCCTTCAGCGACGGTCCCTTCATTGCCGCAGAGGGGACAGGGTGTTGTCCTGTCGCCCTCCCTGAGCACCCTACGCCCATCGCTCAAATAGCAGGGATCAGTCGCGATGCAAACAGCGCCCGTCGTGGTGACATCACCGTCTACCGCCTGACCTTTTCCTCCCAGGTTGACACGCATCGACACGCTCTCTGTGCATAGGTGAGGTGTCGAAACCTAACAGCTGCAACAGCGCTTTTAGTGCCTGAACGTCAAAACCAGACACTTCCTACAGCACTTACGAAATCTGCTTACAAATCACTTGGAACTACGCAGCATCTCCACCGGCACATACTTGCCAATCTCATACTTGCCAATCGCCGCCCGATGCACTTCATCCGGCCCGTCGGCCAGGCGCAAGGTGCGCTGCATGGCGTACATATACGCGAGCGGGAAATCACCGCTCACCCCGGCGCCACCATGCATCTGGATCGCCCGGTCAATCACCTTCAAGGCCACATTCGGCGCCACTACTTTTATCTGCGCAATTTCGCTGCGGGCCACTTTGTTGCCGACCGTGTCCATCATGTAGGCCGCTTTCAGCGTCAACAGGCGGGCCATGTCGATTTCCATGCGCGAGTCGGCGATCTTGTCGACGTTGCCGCCCAGGCGGGCCAGCGGGCGGCCGAAGGCAGTGCGCTCCACGGAGCGTTTGCACATCAATTCCAGGGCCCGTTCGGCCATGCCGACCGAGCGCATGCAGTGGTGGATGCGGCCTGGGCCGAGGCGACCCTGGGCGATTTCGAAGCCACGGCCCTCACCCAGAATCACGTTCTCGTAAGGCACCCGCACGTTCTCGAACAACACCTCGGCATGGCCATGCGGCGCGTCGTCGTAACCGAACACCGGCAGCGGCCGGACGATCTTCACGCCAGGCGCGTCGGTTGGCACCAGCACCATCGAGTGCTGCTGATGGCGCGGCCCTTCGGGGTCGGACAGGCCCATGAAGATCATGACCTTGCAGCGTGGGTCACAGGCCCCGGAGGTCCACCACTTGCGGCCATTGATCACCCACTCATCGCCATCACGCACAGCGGTGGCGGCCATGTTGGTGGCGTCCGAGGAGGCCACGTCCGGCTCGGTCATGGCGAACGCCGAGCGGATCTCCCCGCGCAGCAGGGGCTCAAGCCACTGGCGTTTCTGCGCCTCGCTGCCATAACGCACCAGCACTTCCATGTTGCCGGTGTCCGGTGCCGAGCAGTTGAACGGCTCTGGCCCGAGCAGCGAGCGGCCCATGATTTCGGCCAGCGGGGCATATTCCAGGTTGCTCAGCCCGGCGCCGTACTCCGACTCAGGCAAGAACAGGTTCCACAGCCCCTCGGCGCGGGCCTTGGCCTTGAGCTCTTCCATGATCGCGGTGGGCTGCCAGCGATCCCCCTCGGCGACCTGGCGCTCGAACACCGCCTCGGCGGGATAGACATAGGCATCCATGAACGCGGTGACGCGCTCACGCAATGCCTGGACCTTGGGCGAATAGGCGAAATCCATCGGGGCTACCTTCACGGTTCGTAGGACATGGGCCAGAGCCTAGAGCAGCACGCGTCCATCCACCTAGTCTATTTTCCGCGTGTATAAACATTCATAACCGATATATGATCGGGCAATAATTCCAACAACGAGCGGCGCACATGAACCTCAGCAAGGTCGACCTCAACCTGTTCATCGTCTTCGACGCGATCTACACCGAAGCCAACCTGACCCGCGCCGGGCAAATTGTCGGCATCACCCAACCGGCGGTGTCCAATGCCCTGTCGCGGCTGCGAGAAACCTTCAACGACCCGCTGTTCGTGCGCACCGCACAAGGCATGGTGCCCACGCCGATGGCGCAGAACATCATCGGCCCAGTGCGCAACGCCCTTGCCCTGCTGCGCACCTCGGTGCAAGAAAGCCGCATCTTCAACCCGCAACAGGCCAACAAGACCTTCCGCATCAGCATGACCGACCTGACCGAGGCGGTGATCCTGCCGCCGCTGTTCCAGCGCCTGCGCCGCCTGGCGCCTTCGGTGCTGATCGAGAGCTTCCTGTGCAAACGTCGCGAAACCACCAAGGAGCTGGCAGCCGGGCGGCTGGACTTTGCCGTCGACGCCCCGCTGAACACCGACCCACAGGTACGCCACGTCAAACTGATGCAAGACCGCTATGTCTGCGCCCTGCGCCAGGGCCACCCGCTGGCCGACAGCAAACTGACCCTCGACAGCTACCTGGGCATGACCCATATCCATATTTCCAGCCGCCGCAATGGCCTCGGCTATGTCGACCTGGCCCTGGGCAAGATGGGCGTGCAACGCAAGGTGGCCTTGCGCTCCCAGCACTACCTGATGGCTTCGCAGGTGCTGCAGCAGACCGACATGGTGATGACCGTCCCCGAGCGTTTCGCCCGCCGCCATCAACTGCGCTACCAGGCATTGCCAGTGGATGTACCAGCGCTGGAAACCCACCTGTACTGGCATGAAAGCACGGATCAGGACCCCGCCAACCGCTGGATGCGCGAGCAGATCATCGAGTTGTGCGAACGGGTGGTGGCGGAGGAAGAACGCACGCTTGAACCTGCCTGACGTTCCTACCATGGTACAGATGCCAGCCTGGTGGAGAATTATTTTCTCTACCAGCCTTCATACATAGATTTTTTTACCAAAAAGGTGCGAATCAGCCAAACAGAAGGCAAAAATGTTTGGCCAAGGGCCGGGTACGCTTACTGCAACGATCACTGAATTCAACGTGACAGACACGGACCTGCCCCATGCCCAGCGCCCCGCTCTACTTCGACTACGCCGCTACCACGCCCGTTGACGACCGCGTCATCGAAACGATGCTCGCCTGCCTTGGCCGCCAAGCCAACTTCGGTAACCCCGCATCCAGTGGCCACGCCTATGGCCAAGCAGCCCGCAATGCTGTGGAGCAGGCGCGCCAGCAGGTCGCCGAACGCGTCGGCGCCCGCGCCGATGAGCTGGTGTGGACATCAGGCGCTACCGAGTCCAACAACCTTGCGCTGAAGGGTATCGCCCAAGGCATTGGCGAGCCCGGCCACCTGATCACCAGCCAGCTGGAACACAAAGCCGTGCTTGACACGGTCGCTGAACTGGAGCGCCAAGGTTGGGCCGTTACCCGCCTGGCTGTGGATGCTTCGGGCCTCATTCAGCCTGAAGCCGTGCAGGCGGCACTGCAGGCCGATACCCGCCTGGTCTCGCTGATGGCGGTCAATAACGAACTGGGCACCGTGACCGATTTTGCGGCGATTGGCGAGCGTGTGCGTGCCCACGGTGCGCTGTTGCATGTGGACGCCGCGCAGGCGGTGGGCAAACTGGCCATCGACCTGGCAGCAATGGCGGTAGACCTGATGTCGTTCTCGGCCCACAAAGCCTACGGCCCCAAAGGCATCGGCGCGCTCTACGTCGGGCCGCGCGCGCGCGAACTGATGCGTGCGCAGATGCACGGTGGCGGGCATGAACACGGGCTGCGTTCCGGCACCTTGGCGACCCACCAGATTGTCGGCATGGGCAGCGCTTTTGCCCTCGCCGGCCAGCCGGGGGACAGCGAGCACCAGCGCATCGAGCACCTGTCCCGGCGACTGCGCGATGGGTTGCTGGCCTTGCCAGCGGTCAGCCTCAACGGCTGCGACACACAGCGCATTGCGCATACCTTGAACCTGTGTATTGAGAGCCGAGGCTTCAACAGTGCGGCGTTGGCCAGTGAGCTGGCATTGTCGACCACGTCAGCGTGTAATTCGGCGAGCAATGCGCCATCGCATGTGCTGCTGGCGCTGGGACTGAATGAAAGCCAGGCACGTAACAGCGTGCGGTTGAGCATTGGGCGGTTCAGCACCGAGGCTGAAGTGGACAAGGCCATCGAGGTGTTTGCCAAGGTGACAGCGCAGGCTTCAATGGCATTGTGGTGAGGCCGAGCTTGTCAGGGGCCGCTTCGCGCCCCATCGCCGGCAAGCCAGCTCCTACAGGGCCATCACTGTCCTGAAGACGGCGCAATTCCGGTGGGAGCTGGCTTGCCCGCGATGGGGCGCGAAGCGGCCCCCAGCGATATCACAGGAAAGTGAAGACCTTCGAAGCCGGCAACCGCGACTTGCTCAGCCCCGCATTGAAGTCAGCCTCGCTCCGATAGCCTAGGCTCATGATCACCACACTGGTGTAGCCCTGCTCGCGCAGCCCCAGCTCGGCATCCAGCACCTTGCTGTCGAAGCCCTCGATCGGCGTCGCATCCAGGCCATGTGCCGCAGCGCCAAGCAGTGCGGTGCCCAAGGCCAGGTAGGTCTGCTTTTCCATCCAGTGCTGCACGTCTTTCTGGTCGAAGCGGTGCAGGTCGACGTAGTGACGACGGCTCTGGTTCTGCCCGGCGCGGGCCTGTTCGTCGCGAAAACGGCCATCAGCGGCTTCCTGCGCGAGCACCGCATCCAAATGGGCCTCGGTCATCTCAGTACGGGTGCAGAACACGATCACATGGGACGCATCGAGAATCTTCGGCGTGTTGTAGGCGAAGCGCTCTTGGGTACTCTTGGCCAACCGGGCCTTGCCTTCGGCGCTGTCAGCGACGATGAAGTGCCAAGGCTGTGAGTTGACCGACGATGGGCTATGGCGCAGTTGCTCGAGCAACGCATCGAGGGTGGCCTGGGGAATGCGACGCGAGGCGTCGTAAGCCTTGGTGGTGTAGCGGCGCTTGGCCAGGGAAACGGTATCCATGCAACAACTCCTGCAGTGAAACGGGATTTGTCGCGCATCTTATCTTTCCTGCAGATAAGAAAAACCGGCAAACTACAGCAACACTTTCATCCTGTGAGTGAAAATGCTGCGCATCACTGACCTTGAACTGTTCGTACGCAGCAGCGTGCTGGGCAGCTTCACCGCCGCCGCCCATGAGGCCGAACTGCTGCCGGGCCAGGTGGCCGCCGCCATCAAACGCCTGGAACGCGAGCTGGACGTGCGCCTGTTTGCGCGGACCACCCGCAGCCTGCGCCTGACCGCTGCGGGCGAGTTGTACTTGCCGACCGCGCAGAACGTGCTGGAAAGCCTGCGCCAGGGCCGCGAGGACCTGCACGGTAATGCCAGTACCTTGCGCGGCACCCTGCAGGTTTCAGCCCCTTCGGACATGGGCCGCAACATGCTGCTGCCCTGGTTGAGTGCCTTTCGCCGCGAGCACCCGGCGCTGCACCTGCGCTTCTTTCTGTCCGACCAGATGGCCGACCTCAATCGTGACCCGGTGGACATCGCCATCCGCTACGGCCTCAACCAGGATGCCAACTACATCGCCCTGCCCCTGGCCAGCTGGAACCGCCGGGTACTGGTCGCCTCCCCCGACTACCTCGCGCGCCACGGCCGGCCACTGACGCCGGAGGCCCTGCAGCAACATGCCTGCCTGTTGTACATGCAACAGAACCGGGTCTATGACAAATGGCGGGTGGGTAACCGCACCGTGCAGGTGCGTGGGCCGCTGGTCAGCGACGACGCCGACGTGATCCGCCGCCTGGCGCTGCTCGGTGAAGGTATCGTCTACAAATCGTGGCTGGATGTCAGCGCCGACATCGAGGCGGGCGCACTGGAGATTCTGCTGCCCGAATACCTGGGCGAGCCAACGCCGGTCACCTTGGTCTGCCCGCACCGCAAACAGCTGACGCCGGCGGTGACACAGCTGCACCTGTGGCTGCGCGAACGCTTCGAGGCCCTGCGGCCGCGGCTGCTGAACAAGGGCTGCACAATCGTTCCAGACTGAACCGCACGCGTGCGCTAAGGTAGCGTTTTACCCCCACGGCCTGCCCCCATGAGCAACTGGATCGACCTCAAACAAGACGCCGACACCGGCATCGAGTCGGTCCGCGCGCATTTTGTCGGGCATGCCTACGACCCGCACTGGCACGACAGTTTCCTGGTCGGCGTCACCGAGCAAGGTGTCCAGCAGTTCAACTGCCGGCGGGTACGCCATCGCAGCACGCCGGGCCAGGTGTTTCTGCTCGAGCCCGGCGACATCCACGACGGCCTTGCACCGACCGAGGAAGGCTTCACCTACTCGACGCTGTACCTGGAGCCTGCCTGGCTGGACGATCAATTGCGGTCCTTGTTCGAACACGCACACAGCGCCGGCCTGCCCAGCTTTGCCGATACCTTGTGCCACGATGAGCGCCTGGCCCGCGCCACCGCGCTGGCCTTTAACAGCGTGCACTATCAGGACCTGCGCATTGTCCGCCAGACCGCCATGGACGACCTGCTGGCCTGCCTGACCCGCCACCTGCACTGGCGCAAACGCGTCAACCCCGACCCGCGCCTGCCGTTGACCGCGCAGCGGGCGCGTGACTACCTGCATGCTCACCTGGACCGCGACATCGGCCTGGAAGACCTGGCCCAGGCCTGCGGCGTCGACCGTTTTCGCCTGACCCGGGCGTTCAAAGCCGCCTTCGGCCTGGCCCCGCACGCCTACCTGATCCAGTTGCGCCTGGCCCGCGCGCGGCGCCTGCTCAGCCAAGGCCAGACACCTGCTGAAGTGGCCATGGCGCTGGGCTTTGCCGACCAGAGCCACTTGGGGCGCTGGTTCCGCCGGGCGTATCGGTTGACCCCGGCCGACTACCGCAGGCGCTGCTCAAACCTTCCAGACTGACTGCAGCCAGGCAGCGAACATGGCGCTTCGAACCCTCGGAGCCTTGTGCCATGTCGCAGACGTTGTTGCCTTTCATCCTCTTCGCCCTGGTGGCCAGCATCAGCCCCGGGCCGACCAATCTGTTGATCCTGGCACATGGCGCACGGCAGGGCTTGCGGGCGAGCGTAGCGCCCATCCTGGCCGGCTGTGGCGCGGCGGCGGCCGTGGTGCTGCTGGTCGGGCTGGGGCTGGGCGAGCTGTTACTGCGCCATCCACTGGCCCAGCAGTTGATGAGCTGGGCCGGCGTGCTGTGGTTGAGTTGGCTGGCGTGGCGCATTCTGCGCAGCGCTGGGCAGCCCTTGGACATCAACGCAGACAAGCCTTTGGATGCGCTCAGTGCGGCGTCGCTGCAAGTGGTGAACCCGAAAGTATGGATGATGGCCGTGGCCGTGATCGGGGTATTTGCCGCGCCAGCACTGCCGGTGTGGCAGTTGGCGCTGGTGTTTCTGCTGATTGCCCTGCCGTGCATGACGGCCTGGGCACTGCTGGGGGTAGGAAGTGCACGCTGGTTGCAGGTGCCTGCGCGGTTGCTGTGGTTCAACCGGGGGTTGGCGGTGGTGTTGCTGGTGTCGGCTTGGGCGACGCTGCTGGGTTGATTGTGATGTTGGCTTTGCCGGCCTCTTCGCGGGCAAGCCCGCTCCCACCGGTATTCCACTGCTTTCAAGGCCGGTGAAGATCCTGTGGGAGCGGCGGTGCGGCGGTCCGACTTGCCCGCGAAGAGGCCAGTACAGGCAAATCAGCCACCTAAGGCATCACGGAACCGCCGGGTACTGGCCGCCGCCAGCAGCAACCCGACAACCGCGACACAGCCTCCGACCAGGCCGATATCGGCCACGTCCATCTGGCTGCTGACGATACTGCCCAGCAATGCCCCGCCACCAATACCGATGTTGTAAATGCCCGAGAACAACGCCATGGCCACGTCCGTGGCATCGGACGCCAACTTCAGTGTCTTGGACTGCAGCGACAGGCTGAAGCTCAAAATCGCCACGCCCCAGAACATGCTCAACACAGCAAACGCATAGAAGTTGCCCGACAACGGCAACATCAACAGCAGGCAGGCCGCCAGCAGGCCAATCGAGCCCACCAGAAAACCCTGGGGGAAGCGGTCGCTGTAACGGCTGAACAGCACAGAGCCGAACACGCCGGCGCCACCAAACAACAGCAGCAGCAACGTGGTGCGCTCACCGCTGATCTGCGCCACATGCAGGGCAAACGGTTCGATGTAGCTGTAGGCGGTGAACTGCGCAGTGATCACCAGCGTCACCAACAGGTAGGTGATCACCAGGGCCGGGCGCTTGAACAGGATCGGCAAACTGCGCAGCGAACCGGAGTTCTGGCTGGGCAGCAGCGGCAACGACTTCATCAAGCACAGCATGGTGGCCAATGCCACCCCGGCAATGCTGAGGAACGTCACGCGCCAGCCCAGGGCTTCACCCACCACACGGCCCAGCGGGATACCCAACACCATCGCCAAGGTCGTGCCGGTGGCCAGCAGGCCCAGCGCCTTGGCCTGCTGGCCAGGCGGGGCCACACGCACGGCCAGCGACGCGGTAATCGCCCAGAACACGGCGTGGGCCAAGGCGATGCCGATGCGGCTCACCAGCAACATGGCAAAGCTCTGCGACAGCCACGACAACAGGTGGCTGACGATGAACACGAGAAACACGAACAGCAGCAGGCGCCGGCGCTCGATGTTGCGGGTCAGCAGCATCATCGGCAGCGAAGCCAGGGCCACGACCCAGGCATAGATGGTCAGCATCAGGCCGACTTGGGCAGTGCTCATGTCGAAGCTGCGGCCAATGTCGCTGAGCAACGCTACCGGGACAAACTCGGTGGTGTTGAAGATGAAGGCCGCGAGGGCCAGGGCGATCACGCTCAGCCAGCTGCCGTTACCGGTGGTCGGCGGCACATCGGTGGGTAGGGGTCCGTTCATGGGTGGGGTTCTATTCTCCGCAGGCATGGCGAAAAGACGCGCGTCAGGGGCCAAGTATCGGCCGCGCTGGGGCACGGGTTTGTTATTGGAAGGAATGCCGGCATGGTACGCGTCAATACCGGGCCTCACAACCAGCGGCACATTGCGAGTAACATGCCCGCTTAATGTGAATTGCAAGCGGAACAAGGAGCCCGATCCGCCCATGGACAAGCAACAACCCCAGCAGCAGTGGCAGCAGGCGGTCACCACCTACGCCCAAGCCATCAACCGCTACGTCGCGCAAGGCTGCGCACAGGGCTGGGACAACCTCGAAGAACCACAGCCTGCGGCCACCGAGCACCTGCTCGACGCCTGGCAGGCCGCCTTGGAAGCGATCAACCGGCCGGGGGTGGACGAACAGCAACGCCAAGCCTTCCGCGCCGCCTGGCCGCCCGCCCACCTGCCGCTGGTGCCGCTGCTCGATGCGCATGGGCAAGGCATCTGCAGCGTCCTGCTGCTGGACGACGGCAGCCTGCTCGCGCGCATTGGCATGCCCTATGAAAAGGGCCAGGTGGTGCGCATCGATCAACAAGGCGTGACGCCCGTCATCGGTATCGAGCACTTCGGGCGCTGCCCGCAGCGCCGCTACTTTGCCCTGGCCAACGCCGAGGGCGTGCGCGTGACCGATGGCTGGGGCGGCCCACAGGTCGCTCGCCTGGCCTGGCCTAGCGGGCTCGAAGGCCTGCCAGCGGGTTACCCGTTCGAGCCGCTCGACCTGCCACCCACACCCACCAGCCTGGTGCCCTTCGCCGATGGCCAGCGGGTGCTGCTGGTGAGCGCCGAGGGGATTTACCTGCTGGCCGCCGAAGGTGCCACCCGGCTGATGCCACGCCAATCGCAGATTCTCGAGGAACTGGCCGAAGGCACCGACCCGGATGATATTGCCCTGGGCCTGGCCATGGAGCACGGTGCAGTGTCGCCGGACGGGCGCCTGATCGTGGTGGGTGAACAATGCAGCCGCCACCTGGTGCTGAATGACCAGTTGGAGGAAGTGGCGCAGATCGGCCCCGGCGGCGAATACCCGCACTTCGCCCTGTTCAACCGCAGCGGCGACCAGTTGATCGTCAATGCCTGCCACTTCTACAACGGCGGCACACTGGGGGTACGCGTGGCAGACCTTGCGGGCCTGGACACCGACTATTACAGCGAAGACCCACGCACCCCACTGCTGCAAGACGGAGCGCGGGTGTATGCCGGGGTCGCAGGCAATGGCGAGTACATCGTCGGCGATGCCTACGGCTACCTGCGGGCCTTTGGCGAAGAGGGCACGGAACATTGGCAGCACTTCCTGGGGTCGACCATCAGCGCCATGGACATCAGCGCCGATGGACGCACGCTGGTAGCGGCGAGCCATGCCGGGTTCATCTCGGTGATTGCGCTGGGCAGTGGGCGGCCTGAGTGGCAGATCGGTACCGGCGAGCATGGTGAAGTGCGGCGCTGGTTGTTCTGGAAGGGGTGGGACAAGGCGCTGGTCTGGTAGATCTGCACTGGCTTCTTCGCGGGCAAGTCGGACCGCAAAGAGGCCAGCACAGTCGACTACTCGATCAGCCCTGAAGCGTGGCCATGTCGATCACAAAGCGGTACTTCACATCCCCAGCAATCATCCGCTCGTAAGCCTGGTTGATATTACGAATATCGAGCATCTCGATATCGCAACGGATGTCGTGCTCCGCACAGAAATCCAGCACTTCCTGAGTCTCGGCGATGCCGCCGATCAGCGAGCCGGCCAGTACCCGACGCTTGAGCACCAGGTTGGCCGCGTGCAGCGCCGGTTCAATCGGTTCGATCAGGCCGACCAGAATATGCACACCATCGAAGGTGAGGGTTTCCAGGTACGGATTGAGGTCGTGCTGCACCGGAATGGTGTCGAGCAGGAAGTCGAAGCGACCTGCCGCGGCGCGCATCTGCTCATCATCGGTGGACACGATCACATGGTCGGCACCCTGGCGGCGCGCTTCCTCGGCCTTGGCTGGCGAACGGGTGAACAAGGTCACTTCCGCGCCCAGCGCCTTGGCCAGTTTGATACCCATGTGGCCGAGGCCGCCCATGCCCAGGATGCCTACCTTGTGGCCAGGGCCAACGCCGTGGTGCTTGAGCGGCGAATAGGTGGTGATACCGGCGCACAAGATCGGCGCGGCGCTTGGCAGGTCCATGCCGGCAGGGATACGCACCACAAAGTGCTCGCTGACGACGATGCTGCTGGAATAGCCACCCATGGTGTTGCTGCCATCGACCCGGTCAGGGGTGGCGTAGGTCATGGTCGGGCCTTCCAGGCAATATTGCTCCAGGTCCTTGGCGCACGCCTCACAGTGGCGGCAGGAATCGACCATGCAACCGACGCCTACCAGGTCGCCGACCTTGTGCGCGGACACCTTGTCGCCCACCGCGGTGACCCGGCCGATGATCTCGTGGCCCGGCATCAACGGGTACACGGCGATGCCCCATTCGTTGCGCGCCTGGTGGATGTCGGAGTGGCACACGCCGCAGTAGAGAATCTCGATGGCAACATCGTCCGGGCGCGGGCTGCGGCGTTCGAAGGTCATGGGAGCCAGAGGGCTGGTCGGGGTTTGGGCGGCATAACCGATGGCGGTGTACATGCGGGACCTCGCAGAGAAGTGAAACGATTCAGGCGGCGCATTTTGCGCGCCCTGCCTCGCCTCGCCCACCGCAGATTCTCCGGCATGCATGCCTGATTCTCCGGAGTTACCCGCAAGCATCTGACGCTAGACCTTCAATCTGCGATGATGCAACTGTCTGATTCTCTGCCCAGGTTCACCATGCAGCTCACCCGCCATGTCGACGCCAACGCCCCCCTCTGCGCGCTGATCCGCCGCCTCGCCACGCGCCCGGGTTTCGTGCCCACTCACCTGCCCCAGGTGCAAGTGCTGAGCTGGGACCACTATGTCGCCAGCAGCCCACAAATTTACGAGCCAAGCCTGATGATCCTGGCCCAGGGCAGCAAACTCGCGCGGCTGGGGCCGCGCACCCTGGAGTACGGTGCGGGCCACTACTTGGTCCAGGCGTTGTCGGTGCCGTTCATGTGCGAAACCTTCGCCACCCGCGAGGCGCCGCTGTTGGGCGTGGCAGTGGACATTGACCGCAGCGTGCTCGGTGAATTGGTGCAAAGCATGGACCTGGCACCGGATGCCGCCGTCCAAGCCCAGACCCCGCAATCCATGACCTCTGCAGCGCTGGATGCGCCCATGCGCGAAAGCGTCGAACGGCTGCTGAGCTGCCTGCAAGACCCGCTGGATGCCAAGGTGCTCGGCCCGGCGCGGGTGCGCGAAGTGCTCTATACCGCGCTACGCGGCCCGCAAGCCGGCGTGTTGCGGGCGTTGGTCGAACAGCAGGGGCATTTCGCCCGCATCGGCGCCGCCCTCGCCCACTTGCGTGAACACTACACCGAACCCTTGAGCGTCGAGGCGCTGGCGGCACGCGCCAACATGAGCGTGTCGACCTTCCATGAGCATTTCAAACGCTGCACCGACATGGCCCCCATGCAATACCTCAAGCGCCTGCGGCTGCTCAAGGCGCAGCAGATGCTGATCGGCGAGGGCCTGGGAGTGGCGCAGACGGCGCACCGGGTGGGCTACCAGAGCACCTCGCAGTTCAGCCGCGAGTACAAACGCCAGTTTGACCGCAGCCCGGGGGATGAAGTGGCGTACCAGAGTTTGCCGGTTTGATTGGTGGTGGCCGTCAGGTGTCTGGCTGGGGCGTTGTGGTGTGGCAGAAACCGAGCGCCGCCCGCGCGGCGCTCGGTTTCCGCCACACCATCAAACCCCAGCCATACACACCCAGCATCTCACCCCCCATTGCTACCCACCAACCGACCCAGCTAATATTGAGAACGATTCACACTCACAACTGGATACCAGGCGTTGGACAGCACATCGACCCGCAAGCTGGGCTTCTTCTTCAGCGACCATCACCGCTGGCTGCTCCAACATGTCTTCAAACGCCTGCGTAATCGCGCCGATGCCGAGGACACGGCAGCCGAGGCGTTCTGCCAGATGCTGGGCGCACGCGTCGATCCGGACAGCATCGAGCAACCACGTGCCTACCTCTCGACCATCGCCCGTCGGCTGATCTTCGATCGGTACCGCCGTCGCCAACTCGAGCAGGCGTACCTCGAGCGCTTGGCGCTGCTGCCCGAACCCATCGCCCCTTCTGCCGAAGAGCAACTGCTGCTGATCGAGGCACTGGTGACCATCGACAAGGTGCTGGACGGCTTGCCCGCCATGGTCAAGGCCGCCTTCCTGTACAGCCAGCTCGACGGCATGAGCTACGTCGACATCGCCGCCCGTTTGCAGATCAGCGAACGCACCGTCAGCCGCCACATGAAGCAGGCCCTGCGCCAGTGCTACCTGTGCGAGGTGCACGCATGAGCGCAACACGCCTGGACCCGATCAGCGAGCAGGCCATCGACTGGATGGTCGCACTCAAGGCCGGCACGCCTGACCAGGCGCTGCTGCAACGCCTGGCGCACTGGCTGCGCCAGGACCCCGCACACCAACGCGCCTGGGACCGCTTGCAACAACGCCTGGGCAGCCCGTTTGCGGCGCTGCACGCGCTGGACCAACGTGCCCCAGGGCAAGCCGCCGAAGCCCGCCAACTGCTGCTCACGCCCACCCACTCTCGCCGCGAAGTGCTGGGCGCGCTGGCAGGCATGGGTGTCGTCGCAGGCGCCTTGTGGAGCGGTTGGCGCAGCGACAGCGCGCAAAACTGGCTGGCCGACCTGCACACCGCCAGCGGCGAGCGGCGCAGCTTTACCCTGGCAGATGGCAGCCGCCTGAGCCTCAACAGCGCCAGTGCCGTCGACCTACAGTTCGATGCCAGCCAACGCCTGCTGATACTGCGCCGTGGCGAAATGGTGATTCAGGTTGCGGCCGACCCTCAGCGGCCCCTGCGCGTGCGCACGCCCCAAGGACAAGTGCAGGCGCTGGGCACCCGCTTTCTGGTAAGCCAAGAGCAAGCCGCTACCCGCGTCGTGGTGCTGGAGCACAGCGTGCGCGCCAGCCTGCGCGATGGCCGCTGGCAAGACGTGCAACAGGGGCAGGCAGCCCTGCTGCGCAGCGATGGCATCCAGCAACTGGGCGGCGAGCAGCAGCAACGCAGCGCCTGGCTGCATGGGCGCCTGGAAGTGCTCGACGAACCCCTGCACGCGGTCATCGATGCCCTGCGCCCCTACCAGCGCGGCTACATACGGCTGGCCCCGACGGTGCGCGGGATGCGCGTGCAAGGCGTGTTCCCGCTGGACCAACCGCAGGAGGCGCTGGCTGCCCTGGCGGAAGCCCTGCCGATCAAGGTCGAACCGTTCGGCCCCTGGGTGACGTTGATCGGCCCCAGCCAAGGCTAATGAAAATATTTGTGAAAATCATTCGCGGGCGTGTCCGGTTTTCGTTTCTCGTCCCACCTATCTCCTGACAAGTCACTTCATTCGGGAGAATTCTGTGCTCAACCTCTGGCCCCGCGCCTTGCCCCTCGTCGTTGCCCTGAGCAGCCTCAATGCCCATGCCCAGGTGCAGACCCTGGCGTTCGACCTGCCGCCTGCCAGCCTGGCCACCACCCTTAACCGGATTGCCAGCCAGAGCGGCTACATCATCGCGCTCGAACCCCAGCTGGTACGCGGCAAGCAGGCGCCGGCAATCGTCGGCCAGATGAGTGCCGAGCAAGCCATGCAAACCGCGCTGGTCGGCAGCGGCCTGCAATTGCGGCTGACCAGCAGCGGCCATTTCAGCATCGCCCCGGCAACCCCAGAGAGCGACGTGCTGGAGCTTGGCAGTACCAGCATCACCGACAATTACCTGGATGCCACCAGCGAAGGCAGCGGCTCGTACGCCGCCCGCGCGGTAACCCTTGGCAAAGGCACGCACACCCTCAAGGAAATCCCTCAATCGGTGACGGTGATTACCCGTAAACAGCTGGATGACCAAGGCATCACCGACCTGCAGGAGGCGCTCAACCACACCACCGGGATCGTCGGCGCGCAAGGCATCGGCCCAGGCGTGGTGGTGACATCGCGCGGGTTCCAGATCGACGACTGGCAGTACGACGGCGTGCCTATCCCGCGTAACAACTATTCGCTGGGCAACTGGGCGACCCAGGACCTGGTGTTCTTCGACCGCATCGAGGTCCTGCGCGGCGCCTCGGGCTTGTTGCAAGGCACCGGCAGCCCCGGCGGCGCGATCAACCTGGTGCGCAAACGCGGTCAGGCCACACCGACCGTCACCGTCACCGGCAAGGCCGGCTCCTGGGACCACTACGGCCTGCAACTGGACGCTGGCGGCCCGCTGACCACCGACGGCCGCGTGCGCGGCCGGATGGTGGCCGACGAGGACCAGAGCGACAGCTTCATCGACTACCAATGGAGCAAGTCCCACTCCCTGTATGGTGCGCTGGACATTGACCTGAACGACGCCACCACCGTAGGTGCCGGCATCAGCTACAACCGCCAGCAGTCGCGGCCAATGCTGCGTGGCATCCCGCGCTATACCGACGGCAAGCCGGTCGACCTGCCCCGCTCGACCTTCACCGGCGCCCGTTGGAACCGTGCCGAAACCGACGTGACCACCTACTACGCGGACCTCGAACACCGCTTCAACGACGACTGGGCGTTCAAGGCCGCCGCCGTGCGCATGGACGAAGTCAACACTTCCACGCACCAGCGCGTGCAGTCCACCGGCCAGGGCGTGGCGCCGGACGGCAGCGGCATCACCTATGCCGACTGGCTCACCGACTTCCACAACACCAAGCTGGGCCTGGACATGAATGTGGTGGGCCACTTCAACACCGGGCCGCTGGCCCATGAAATCACCGTCGGCGGCAACTACTCCAAGCTGACGTCGGACGACGCCTATTGGCGCAACTTCGCCGCGTCTGGCGACACCCTCTTCGACATCGACCACAACCGCCCCGAGCCTAGCCGTGACAGTGTGTTCGACGGCAAGCTCGCGCGCTCCAACAAGGCCAGTTATGACATCCGCCAAAAAGGCCTTTACGGCGTGTGGCGAGTCAAGCCGACCGATGACCTGACCCTGATCCTCGGCTCGCGGGTCAGCTGGTTCGACTACAGCTGGGACTCGATCGACTTCAACAGCCGCACCGACCCCGGCAGCCGCACCCCCACCAGCCGCATGACCGAGTCGGGCGAAGTCACCCCGTATGCCGGCTTCGTCTACGACCTGACCCGCGAGTGGGCCTGGTACGCCAGCTACACCGACGTGTTCGTGCCGCAGACCGAGCGGGCCGTCAACAACGTGCCACTCAAGCCTGTGATCGGCAGCAACTACGAAACCGGCCTTAAGGGCGAATTGCTGGACGGCCGGGTCAATGCCTCGCTGGCGGTGTTCCGCTACGACCAGGAAAACCGTGCGGTGACCGACGTGGCTTCGGGCTTTGCCTGTGATGACTGGTACTGTTCCACTGCGGCGGGCAAGGTGCGTAGCCAGGGCATCGAGGCCGAGATCAGCGGCGAAGTGCTCAGCGGCCTGCAGCTGTTTGCCGGCTACACCTACAACACCACCAAGTTCCTCGACGACCCGGACGAAGAAGGCCGCGTGTTCAGCCAGTGGACGCCCAAGCACATGTTGCGCGCTTGGGCCGACTACACCCTGCCACTGGACGGCCAACGCTGGAGCACCGGCCTGGGCTTCACCAGCCAAAGCCACACCCTGGGCTACGAACGCACCTACACCGTGCCTGGCTACACCGTGTGGAGCGGGCGCCTGGCCTATCAGCTGACGCCGGAAGTGAACCTTGCAGTCAACGCCAACAACCTGTTCGACAAGAAGTACTGGGTTGCCGGCTTCAACCAGCTCAATGGCAGCAACAACTACGGCGAGCCCCGCAACTTCATGTTGACGGTCAAGTACACGCCTGAGTTTTAAAACGCAGCACGCATCACTCGGTCAACGGCCATTGCGCAAGCGGCCAGTACACACCCTTGCGCGATTCATACAGGGCGAAGTGCCGCGCGGCCAGGAAGAACTCCGGCGCCGTGGCGGCCTCCGGCGGCTGGCCGCGGTAGTCCCTGGACAAGGTCAGGTGCGGGCGGTATTCACGGCTCGCCGCCTCCACCCCCAATGGCAGCAACGCCTGCTGCAGGCCATACACCAGTTGCAGCAAGGCCGGCGGCGTTTGCTGCGGCTCAAGCACCAGTGCACTGGCGCGCGGCCACACCTGCAAACGGTCGAGCAACAGGCGCGGCGCCGCAGCCGGGCGCTTGAGCGCATCGACCGCAGCGCAGATCGAGGGCAGCAAGGCGGTGTCTACATCACCGAGAAACAGCAGCGTCACATGGAAGTTGTCGGCAGGTACCGGCTTGCCAGTGCGCAGGTTCAAACCGCGCCGCCACTGGGCCAGGGCACGGCGCTGGGCATCGCTGACCGGCAAGGCGAAAAACAGCCGTTTGAAGGGGGCGCCACTGGGGCGAACGTCCTGAACCATGTGATCTCCTTGACATGAAACGTTTGCGCAAGTGCTAGGCCATTACACCTAAGTCGCGCGGTAGTCACGTAACAATAAGTACAAACTGCTCCCATGATTGTTTATGCTGGCCAGCTTATGCCATGGCGCATGGCCATTTTTCGACAAGTAAACGTCCATGAAAATTGCACTCGTACTCCTCTTTGTTCTGTCGATCGCCTATGTTCACCTACGCGGTCGCGTTCGCCACAAGCTGACTCGCCAGCTGGGCGACCACTCCAGCTTCCTGGCCCCGGTCAACAGTTTCCTCTACCTGTTTTCCAAGCACCCGGCCAAGCCCTACTTGCCGGTCGAGGCCTTCCCCGAACTGCAACCGCTGCAGGACCACTGGCAGGAAATCCGTGCCGAGGCCCAGCAGTTGCTCCACGTCGGTGAAATCAAGAAATCCGAGAATTACGATGACGTCGGTTTTAACTCATTCTTCAAGACCGGTTGGAAGCGCTTCTACCTGAAGTGGTACGGCGAAAGCCACCCTTCGGCCATGACCCTGTGCCCACGCACCACCGAACTGCTGCAAGGCATCGGCACGGTCAAGGCTGCGATGTTCGCCACCCTGCCACCGGGCGCCAAGCTGGTGCGCCACCGCGACCCGTATGCCGGCTCCTACCGCTACCACCTGGGCCTGGACACGCCGAACGATGACGATTGCTATATCGACGTGGATGGCGAGAAGTACTCGTGGCGCGACGGTGAGGGCGTGATCTTCGACGAAACCTACATCCATTACGCGGCCAACACCACCGACCACAACCGCATCATCCTGTTCTGCGATGTCGAGCGCCCGCTCAAGTACCGCTGGGCAACGGCGTTCAACCGCTGGTTCAGCCGCAATGTGATGGCGGCCGCCGCCGCGCCCAACGATGCCAACGACAAGACCGGTGGCATCAACCGGCTGTTCACCCGCATCTACAAGATCCGCGAACGCGGCAAGGCGCTGAAAAAGCGCAATCGCATGCGCTACTACTTGGAAAAATGGGCGGTGGTGGCTGCACTGGTGCTGGTGTTCATCTACATCTGATTCAGCGCTGCCTGTGCCGTCGGTACAGGCAGCAGATGCCCTCGCCTTTTTCGACTAGCCTGAAAGCTCCACTCGCAACCACCCCAAGGTGAAGACGATGAGCATGATGGACTGGGACGCCTACCGTAAGCAGTTGATGGCCGGCATCGGCGATCTCAAGCAGTTGTCTCCCGACACCGTGGCCGGCTACATGACCGCCAGCGGTGCGGGCGCCAAGACCAACCACCTGGACGCCAAGACCCGCGAACTGATCTCCCTCGCGGTGGCCGTGACCACCCGGTGTGACGGCTGCATCGCCGTGCATTCGCAGCAGGCAGTGAAACACGGCGCCAGCCGCGAAGAGATTGCCGAAGCCCTTGGCGTGGCGGTGGCGATGAACGCTGGCGCCGCATTGGTGTACTCGGCACGCGCCATGGACGCAGTGGGCAAGGCCAACGACTGACCCCGCGTGGCGTCGCCGCCCTTGCGCGACGGCGCCGCGCCACCCAGACTTGGCGGTCCAGCCATTGCAGGAACCACCATGATCCACATCCGCCCCATGACGCCCGAGGACTTCGAGCGTTTCTGGCCCACCTTCCAGGCCATTGTCCAGGCCCGTGAAACCTACGCCTTCGACCCTGCCCTGAACTTCGACCAGGCCCGCCAGTTGTGGCTGGAGATGCCCCTTCGCACCTGGGTAGCAGAGGACGACGGTGAGCTGCTGGGTTCCTACTACCTCAAAGCCAATGCTGCCGGCCCCGGGGCCCACGTAGGCAACTGCGGTTACATGGTCTGCGAGGCCGCGCGTGGCCGTGGCGTGGCCCGGATGATGTGCGAGCATTCGCAGAAGCTGGCGCGCCAGGAGGGGTTTCTGGCGCTGCAGTTCAATTCGGTCGTGGCCAGCAACGAAGTGGCCGTGGCGCTGTGGCACAAACTCGGTTTCGAAACGGTCGGCCGCCTGCCCAAGGCTTTCCGGCATGCCCGGCTGGGCTTGGTGGATTGCCTAGTGATGTACAAGTGGCTGGCGGATGAGCCAGTGGTGGAAAAACCGCCACTGTTGATCGGGCGCAAGAACATCGAGGCCCGCGTGTCGCGCCGCCGGGGGCGTTAACCGACGGTAGGAGCAGCCTTGCGCTGCGAAGAGGCAGCGCATGCACCATGCCGGTCATCGCCTGCACTGGCCCCTTCGCAGCGCAAGGCTGCTCCTACACAAACCGCGGTGTTGGCAAATCGCTGTTTAGAACGCCAAGCCGACTTTGAAGCCAAACTCATCACGCTTGAGTTTGGTGTTGTCCGCCACGGGCGAGTCGCCATCCAGCTTGTACTCGGTGCGGGTGTAGTAGACCCCCGCCTGTACCGGCATGCCGCCCTGCTGGTTCATCAGCAGGCTGACCTCGGCATAGGGGTTGGTGCGGTCCTTCAGGTCCACGGTGTCACTGCCGAAATCATCCACCTTCAGGCGCGCACGGCCATCGAGGGTGTGGCGCGCGCCCACCTCCACGCGCAGGGTCGACGCATCGAACTGATGGTTGTAACCCAAGGCCGCCTTGGCGAAGGGCGACTTGACCGTGAGTTTGGTGTCCAGGTCGTTGATTTCGGGCTCGAAGCGCGACCAGCTGTAGCCGCCGCCCACGGTCACATCGACAAAGTTGCGCGCATCCAGTGCAGCACGCCAACCGAGGTCGAGATCGGCCTGGGCTTCCTTGAGTTTGTTGTCATTCTTCTTGCCGTACTTGGCCTCGGCACCGATCTGGTAGATGAAGCCGGACTCGGCGGTCATCTTGTTGCCGAAGGTGGCGAATACACCGCCCTGCCCCAAGTGTTCCTTGTCGGTTTCGCTGCCGCCTTCGAATTTGAAGTCGTTATAGGCACCCAGCAGGCCGAGGGTGAACAGCGGGTCGGTACTGGGCGCGGCGGTGGCGGCTAAAGGCGAAGCGATCAAGGCGAGCAGGCAAGTGTGACGCAACAGGTGACGAGCGGACATGCGTGAAGTCTCCATGACGTGAAAACAGTGATAACGAGCGGTTCGAGAGACACGCTTTGGAGAAAGTTCGAAAAAATTCATTGAGAGCGAATGCCTTGGGCTATGCAGCGCCATACACCCGTCCAAATCCCCATTGCTGGCCACCCAATTTAAGTTATAAGATAACGTTTCATTTGACACCCATTCCTACCAGCGACCTTCCATGACTAGCGCCAGCGCCACCCCCACCCTGCTTACCCAGCGCCTGCAGAGCATCGATGCCCTGCGCGGCCTGGTCATCCTGTTCATGCTCCTGGACCACGTCCGCGAGACCTTCTTTCTGCACCGCCAGGTCAGCGACCCGATGGCCATCGACGTCACCGACCCGTCGTTGTTCTTCAGCCGTACCCTGGCCCACCTGTGCGCGCCGGTGTTCGTCCTGTTGACGGGCCTTTCGGCCTGGCTGTATGGCGAAAAGTACCAGGGCCGTAGCGATGTCTCGGCCTTTCTGTTCAAACGCGGGCTGTTCCTCGTGGCACTGGAGTTCACCCTCGTCAACTTCGCCTGGACCTTCCAACTGCCCCCCAGCGTGATCTACCTGCAAGTGATCTGGGCCATTGGCGTGAGCATGATCGCCCTGTCGCTGCTGGTGTGGTTGCCACGGGCGGTACTGATCGCCCTGGGTGCAATCATCGTCGCCGGGCACAACCTGCTCGACAGCCTGCACTTCGGCGCTGAGTCAGCCCTGCACGTGCCGTGGGCGATCCTGCACGACCGTGGCTGGCTGGCATTCTCCGACAACCTGCGCCTGCGCACGTCGTACCCCGTGCTGCCCTGGATCGGCGTCATCGCCTTGGGCTACGGCCTTGGCCCCTGGTTCGCCCGTGGCAGCGACGCAGGCCAACGCCAGCACCGCCTGCTGCTGGCCGGGGTGATCGCACTGCTTGGTTTTGTCGTGCTGCGCATGCTCAACGGCTACGGCGAGGCACCCTGGAGCGGGTACCCGACGTTGACGCAAACGCTGATGAGCTTCTTCAACATCACCAAGTATCCGCCGTCCTTGCTGTTCCTGGCTCTCACCCTGGGCTGTGGCCTGCTGCTGTTGCGCGCCTTCGAGCGTGCCGGCCAGGCCCGCTGGATCAACGCCCTGGCGGTTTACGGCGCAGCACCGATGTTTTTCTACCTGCTGCACCTGTATGTGCTGAAGCTGCTTTACCTGGCCTGCGTCGCGCTGTTCGGCCACAACCAGGGGGATTACTTTGGCTTCGACGGCATCGGCGCCGTGTGGCTGGGCGCCGCCTTGCTCGCCGTGTCGCTGTACCTGCCGGTACGTAGCTTCGCCCGGCTGAAGGCGCGTCGGCGTGACATCACCTGGCTCAAGTACTTCTGAAAAGCGTTTTCACCCGGCTGCCTGATGGTCTACCATGCCGGCCGCCGGTTTCCACCACGGAATTAATAGGGAATCCCAAGCCCGCTAACGCGGGCCAAACGGAACTGCCCCCGCAACTGTAGGTGCCGAGCCTGCTCCATCGATGCCACTGGATAACCTTGTCCGGGAAGGCTGGAGCTGGGCCATGACGCACCAGTCAGGAGACCTGCCGGCGCAAAAACACCAACCGGCGGGGTGTCCGGGATGGCCATCTCCACCCTTTTCTGGGTGCTGCCCCCTGCCGCGTGCACGGGGCTCGGCGATGCCTGTCCGTGCGTTCATTCCGTGAACCCTTCGATAGGAGATCGTCCCCTCATGCTGCCTCGTCTTGTCGCTTTGATCGCCGGCCTCGGCCTCACCAGCCTGGCCCAGGCTGCCGCCACCCACTACCCGCTCACGGTCGACAACTGCGGCATGCCGCAGACCTTCGCCCACGCGCCCGAGCGTGCAGTGACCATTGGCCAGGCCGGCACCGAGATGCTCTACGCACTGGGGCTGGGCGACAAACTGGCCGGCACCTCGCTGTGGTTCAACAACGTGCTGCCCGAGTACAAGGCGCTGAACGACAAGGTCGAGCGCCTGGCCGACAACGACCCCAGTTTCGAGGCAGTGGTCGGCAAGCGTCCGCAACTGGTGGCCGTTCAGTTTGAATGGATGGTCGGCGCACAAGGCGTGGTCGGCACCCGCGAGCAGTTCGACGAGCTGAAGATCCCGACCTACCTGCTGCCGTCGGACTGCGAAGGCAAAGACAACCTGGTGGGCGCCGACGGCACCCGCCTGCAGGCGTTCCAGGTCGAGAGCATCTACAAGAGCGTCAACCAGCTGGCCGAAATCTTCGACGTGCAAGACCGCGGCGCCGCGTTGAACGCCGACCTCAAGGGCCGCCTGGACAGCGCCAAGGCGCACTTGGCTGGCAAGGATTTGTCGAACACCTCGGCGCTGTTCTGGTTCTCTAGCGCCGACTTGGATATCGACCCCTACGTCGCCGGCCGCCAAGGGGTGGCTGACTTCATGCTGCGTACCCTGGGGGTGCGCAATGTGGTCGAGTCCACCGAAGAATGGCCGACCGTGGGTTGGGAAACCCTGGCCAAGGCCAACCCGACCTGGTTGATCATCGCCCGCATGGACCGTCGCCGCTTCCCGGCAGACGACTACCAGAAAAAACTCGAATTCCTGCGCAACGACCCGGTTACCCGCAACATGGACGCGGTGAAGAACGACCGCATCATCGTCCTCGACGCCGACGCCATGCAGGCCGGCATCCGGCTGTTCCGTGGCCTGCAGACGCTGTCGACGGCGTTCGCCAGCGGTAAAGCAGCCCAGTGATGAGCCGCCTGTTGCCCTACAGCGCCCTGGCCCTGGCAGCCCTGTGTGTCGCGCTGGTGGCCGGCACGGCGATCGGCGAGAGCAACCTGGCGCCGAACGTGGTCTACCAAGTGCTGGCCAATCACCTGTGGCAGTCCGGTTACCCGGTCGACCCCATCGATGCCGGTATCGTCTGGAACTACCGCCTGACCCGCACCCTGGTCGCCGCCGCCTGTGGCGCCGGGCTGGCCACGTGTGGCGTGATCCTGCAGGCGCTGCTGCGCAACCCGCTGGCCGAGCCCTATCTGTTGGGGTTGTCGGCCGGTGCCTCGACCGGCGCGGTGATGGTGGGGCTGCTGGGGCTGGGCAGCGTCGCCCTGAGCATGTCCGGGGGCGCCTTCATCGGCGCGCTGGCGGCATTTGCGCTGGTGCTGGTGCTGGCACGCGCCGCCGGGCCGAGCAGCAACAACGCCCAGGTGATACTCGCCGGCATCGCTGGCTCGCAACTGTTCACTGCGCTGACCGCGTTCCTCATCACCAAGTCGGCCACCGCAGAGCAGGCGCGCGGCATTCTGTTCTGGCTGCTGGGCAACCTCAGTGGCGTGCGCTGGCCGTCCGTGTGGCTGGCCCTGCCCGTGGCACTGTTCGGGCTGGTGGTGTGCCTGTGGCATCGCCGCGCGCTGGATGCCTTTACCTTCGGCGCCGACTCGGCCGCGTCGCTGGGGATCCCGGTGCGGCGCACCCAGTTGTTGCTGATCAGTTGTGCCGCGCTGGTGACGGCGGTGATGGTGTCCATCGTCGGCGCCATCGGTTTTGTCGGGCTGGTCATTCCCCACGCCCTGCGCCTGCTGCTGGGGCCCGGGCATAGCCGCCTGCTGCCGGCCAGTGCGCTGGGCGGCGCACTGTTCCTGATCAGCGCCGATATCTTGTCGCGCACGCTGATCCCAGGCCAGGTGATCCCGGTGGGCGTGGTGACCGCGCTGATCGGCGCGCCAGTGTTCGCGCTGATTCTGGTCAGCAGAAGGGGGCGCCCATGACCGTCATGGCCAACGTGAAGATTGCCCCCCTGGCCTGCCAGGGCTTAAGGCTGCAGCTGGGCGGTAATCCTGTACTGCGCGACATCGAGCTAACCGTTATCCCCGGCGAAACGCTGGGCATCGTCGGCCCTAACGGCTCGGGCAAGTCGTCTTTGCTCAAACTGCTGGCGGGCCTGCGCAAGCCTGACAGTGGCCGTGTCGAGCTGCTGGGCGAGCCGCTCACGCAGTTGCCACGCCGGCGCATTGCCCAGGCCCTGGCGCTGGTCGAGCAGCAGGCGGATACCGCTGACGCCATCAGCGTGTACGACGCCGTTGCCCTGGGCCGCACGCCCTGGCTGTCGGCCCTGGCGCCGTTCAGCAAAGCAGACCGCGCCATCGTCGAGCAGGCCTTGGCCGACCTGGATGCCCTGCACCTGCGCACGCGGCTTTGGCATTCGCTTTCAGGTGGTGAACGCCAACGCGTGCACATTGCCCGCGCCCTGGCGCAACGCCCCCAGGTGCTGTTGCTCGACGAACCGACCAACCACCTGGACATCCAGCACCAGCTGAGCCTGCTGCAACAGGTGCAGGGGCTGCCGGTTACCACGCTGGTGGCCCTGCATGACCTCAACCAGGCGCTGACCTGCGACCGCCTCGCGGTGCTCGACAAAGGCTGCCTGGTCGCCCTCGGCAAGCCGCTCGACGTCCTCACCCCAGAGCGCCTGCTGAGCACCTTCGGCGTACACGCCCACTACCTTACCGACCCCTTCGACGGCGCACGCATTCTGCGTTTTCGCGCCCCCTGAACCAGGAAGTTCCCACCATGCTGTTGCGCCCTGTCGCCCTGCTGCTCGCCAGCACCCTGTTTGCCCCTGCCGCGCTGGCAGACGTGCATGAAGTGAAGATGCTCAACCGCGGTACGCAGGGCGCGATGGTCTACGAGCCGGACCACTTGCGCATCGCACCCGGCGATACCGTGCGCTTTGTGCCGACCATGAGTGGGCACAACGCAGCCAGTGTGCCGGGGTTGCTGCCGCAGGGCGCTGAGGCGTTCAAGAGCAAGCTCAACCAGCCCTACGAGCACACCTTCAGCGTACCCGGCATGTACGGTATCCAGTGCATTCCGCACCTGGCGATGGGCATGGTGATGGTGATCCAGGTGGGTGACGCGGCGCCGACCACAGTGCCTGCCAGCCTGCCTGCACGGGCAAAAACCCGCTTCGAAGCGCAACTGCAGAAGCTGGGGGCCGGGCAATGAGCCGGCTGTTGCTGGCCCTGCCTCTGCTCGGGCTTACCCCGCTCGCATTGGCTGACTCCGCTCAGTCCCAGAGCAACGGTTTGGTAGAAGACGCCAGCTGGAGCATCCTCAACCGCAGCGTGTTCGACCAGCGCGACTACAAGCATGGCGGGCGCAACAGCAGTGCACGCAATGCCTACAAGCCACGCGACGAACGTAGCGGCAAAGCTGAGGAATGGGCCTACGGTTTGATGGGGACCTTGCAGTCTGGCTTTACCCAAGGCCTGATCGGCGTCGGTGTCGATGCCCACGCTTATCTGGGCGTACAGCTCGACAGCGGCGGTGGCCGTGCCGGCAAGGCGCGCTTGCTGGGCATCGACAACGACGGGCACCCGAAAAACGAATACAGCCGAGCAGGCGCAGCCTTGAAGATGCGGGTGTCGAACACGGTGCTGTCCTACGGCGAGCAGCGGGTGAAAACCCCGGTCTTCAGTTCGTCCGACAGCCGCTTGCTGCCCGAGACCGCGACGGGGTTTTTCCTCACCAGCAACGAGATCGACACGCTTCGGCTGGTGGCCGGCCACTTCAATGAAAACGCGGATCGCAACGCTTCAAGCCACGATCAAGGGTTCGTGGTGAACTATTCCAATGGCCGCCAGGGCAATGCCTTCGACCTGGCCGGCGTGGTCTGGAACCCCGGCGCGGCCTTCAGCGGCAGCCTGTATACCTCGCGCTACGAGGACAGCTGGAACCAGCACTACCTGGGCAGCACCCTGACCCACGCCCTGGATGACCGGCGCAGCTTGAGCCTGGACCTCAACCTGTACCGCACCACCGACACTGGCAAGGCGCTGTCCGGGCGCATCGACAACACCACCTGGAGCCTGGTGTCGCGTTACAACCAGGGGCCGCACGGGTTCAGCCTGGGCTGGCAGCAGGTAGACGGCAATACACCGTTCGACTATGTGACGCGGGGCGCGATCTATATCGCCAACGCCGTGCAGATGTCGGACTTCAATGCACCGAACGAGAAGTCATGGCAGGCGCGCTATGACCTGAACATGGGCGCCTACGGTGTGCCCGGGTTGAACCTGACGGCGCTGTACGTGCGCGGGTTTGATATCGATGGCACGCATGTCGACCCCACCGGCGGCTACGCGTACCTGGGTTATGGCAAGGGTGGCAAGCACTGGGAGCGCGACCTGGAAGCGCGCTATGTGGTGCAGAGTGGCAAGGCCAAGGGCACCACGTTCTCGGTACGGCATAACGCGCACCGGGGGAACACGGCGCAGGCGGAACTGGATGGTGACCAGATCCGCCTGGCGGTCGAATGGCCGCTGGGCGGCGGGTTCTGATCATCGTTCAGGGACCCAGGCTTCGCACCAACGTGCCGGTGACGGGCTGCGCAGCAGCCCCCCGGTTCAAGACGCTGCAGCGGATAGCGGCTGCAAGCCCCATTCGGCTTTTTCCTGCGAGGTCATCGCAGCAAGCACTTCCATAAACGTCTGCTCCAATTCTGCGCTGACATTGCCGAACGCCTTGTAGTTGGTCAGCAGGTAGCGCTTCACGGTATTGGGCCAACGCCCTTCCTTGTGCGCCGCATTGATGATGCCCTTGGCGTCGTGGCGCGTGGCACCCCGCCACAAATCCATCAGCCTGTTTTCGAAGTGGCCGAACGACCACGGGTCTCTGCAGTCTTCGAATTCGTCCAGCAGCTTGAGCTTGTACAGGGCCATGTGTGGCATCGGTGAGTCTCCCTTGGGGGCGTTGGGTAAGCCTTGAGGGAGACGGTAAGCAAGCAGATGCGTTATGGAAATGAACGCGTTGAACACGCCACAACAACAGCTGTAGGCGGTTTCTGACCGATTACGGCGACGTCATGCCAGCGTCAGCTGCATATGGGTGGTCTGCCAGACGGGGTCCTGCTCCACATCGATCACCGCGAACCCCTGGCGTTCCCAGAAGGCAATCGCGCCCGGGAGGAACGGGTGGGTGTGCAGGTACAGGCATTCGACACCCGCCTGTTCGGCCGCACCGCGCAAGGCGGCGAACAAGGCGGCGGCGAGGCCATGGCGTCGATAGGCCGGCAACACGAACAAGCGCACCACCTCGACCACGCGCACCCGCTGATAGTCGAGTTGTGCGAAGCGGTGGTCATAGGGCACATAACCGATCACGGCCACCAGTCGGCCCTGATCGCGGGCTTCGAGAAACACGCCTTCGCCGTCCAAGTAAGTCTCGGCGAAGCGAGCCAAGTCAGGGGGCAACGGTGCGTCGGCAAGCTGCGGGAAAAGTTCGCGGCGGGCGCTGTCGACAAAAACGACCACCTCGTCGATGGCGTCACGCGGGACGGGTTGGATGATCCAATTCGGCATGTGGGCTACAGGCAATGAGTCGAGGGCAAAGGTTCTACCCCAGCGCGTTGCCCATGGCAAATTCTGGGCTCATCGCAATCAAGACCCCGGTATAATCGCAGGCCTAGACCGCCCAACCAGGCCACCCCATGCCCCGCCTCCAGACGTTGCTACTGCCCCTGCTACTGATCACCGCCCTCGCCGCCTGCGACCAACAACCCTCCCGCGAAGCGCAGATTCTGGCCAAACTGCCGCTGCAGGACGCCTATGAGCACAACATCGACCGCATGGCGTCGTTGCTGGCCCCAGCCCACCCGCAGGTGCCCGAGGCGCGCATCCGTGAGGTGCTGCGCAAACACCTGACGGTCGAAGACCAGCGCCAGGACTTGTTCAAGCTCTACAGCGAAAAGAATTTCAGCGACGCTGAATTCGCCAGCATCGTCGAAGCCATGCAGGACCCGGCCAAGGCCCGCGCACTTGAAGAGACTGAGGCCGGCAAGCGCCTGAGCGAAAAACTGACCGCGCTGATGCGCGAAACCGCCCGCGACACCCAGGTGCAGGCATTGGCCGAGCAGCGCATGCAGCAGGTCGAAGATGAGCTGGCTGAACTGGAAAAAGCAGGTTCCTGATCGACGTAACACACCGCCGCGGCGACAATAACGCACTACACCTACAAGCAGCAGGGTTACTCCCTTTTCGTACCAGTGAGGTCAGGATTGCCACACCCCAAGCACGGATTGCGCCTGGATTTACGCTCGCTCATTCTGATTCTCTGTGCCCTCACCGCGCTGCTGATGCTGTGCGCCAGTTATTTCGCCAGCTACCGGGTTCAGCGTCAGTTGCTGATCGACCACGCCCTGGAGGCCAACCGGGTGTACGCGGCGAAGCTGGCGTCGATCACCGAGACCTTCATCGCCAGTGCCTTGCAGCAGTTGTCGTTCAGTGCCGGCGTACAAGCCCACCAGTTGGCTGATGCCGCCGCGCTGCAGGCGGAGACCGACCGCGTGCTGCACCAGGGCCTGGCCTTCAACTCGACGTTCGTAGTCGATGCCGACGGGATCCTGCGGGCGATCTCCCCTGCCTCATTGCGCCACTACCTCAATACCAAGGTGCAGTCGCCCGGGGTTCAGGAGGCCTTGCAAGGGCGCAAGGCGCTGGTGTCGACGCCCTACCTGTCCGCCGCCAACAACCTGGTGGTGGCACTGTCGCAGCCGATCTTCGATACCAATGGGCGTTACCTGGGCTACGTCGGTGGCAGCCTGTACCTGCGCGAGCGCAACATCCTCAACAGCCTGCTGGGCGAGCACTTCTACAAGGACGGCTCGTACCTCTATGTGGTCGACCGCAACCGCCGCCTGCTCTATCACCCGGACAACCAGCGAGTGGGCACGGTGGTGGAAGGCAACCCGCTGATCGATCAACTGGCGACCCTGGACAGCGGCACCCGCCAGCTGACCAACAGCCAGGGCGTGGAAATGCTGGCAGGGTTTGCCACGGTGCCGAGCGCTGGCTGGGGTGTAGTGGCGCAGCAACCGTTGGCGCAGACCGTGGCGCCCTTGAGCCACCTTGTGCTCAACGTTATCGGCACCTCGGCGCCGCTGGCGCTGGTGGGCAGCCTGGTGCTGTGGTGGCTGGCGATGACCATCGCTCGGCCACTCTGGCAATTGGCGGCCGGGGCCAGGTCGATGGACCGCTCAGGCACCGCCGAGCGCCTGCATCGGGTGCCGGCCTGGTACTTCGAGGCGGCTGAGCTCAAGCGTGCGCTGCTGTTCGGGCTCAACCTGCTGCAAGAGCGCATCGGCCGGCTTAACCGCGATGCCCAGACCGACCCACTGACCGGGCTGGGCAACCGCCGCAACCTGGAATTCAGCCTGTCGTTGTTGGAAGCCGAAGGGCGGGCTTTTTCGGCCATCGTGCTCGATATCGACCACTTCAAACGGGTAAACGACGGCCATGGGCATGAGGTGGGCGATCAGGTACTGCAGCGGCTGGCCGAGCTGATGCGCCGCTGTTGCCGAGAGGGCGACCTGCTTTGCCGCACCGGGGGCGAGGAGTTTCTCATGCTGCTGCCGGGGGCAAGCCTGGCGGTTGCTGCAGCAGTGGCAGAACGGCTACGGGTAACGGTGCAGGATACGCCGGTGGAACCCGTGGGCGCGGTGACGATTTCGCTGGGGGTTGCGCATTGGCCGGGCGGCGCAGGCAGCGAGCCTGGCGATGCATTGAGCGAGGCGGACCGGGCGCTGTACGCGGCCAAACAGAATGGGCGCAATCGTGTATGTGTCGCGCGGGTTCAGCCCTGAGACCCGCGCAAACCTTCACTGCCAGGCCATTCGCAAAAGTTGTTACAAGCCTTGTCATAAAACTGTCGTGTTTCAGTCATAGGATTGACCCCAACCTGACATTTTCACTCTTCATGGATGAGCGTCTCATGCGTCGTGTGGTTTTCAATCAGAAAGGTGGCGTCGGCAAGTCGAGCATCGCCTGCAACCTGGCTGCCGCCAGTGCCGCTGAAGGCTATCGGACCTTGCTCGTCGACCTCGACCCACAGGCCAATGCCACCTACTATCTGACCGGCCTGGTCAATGACGCCATCCCCTCGGGCATTGCCGACTTCTTCCGCCAGACCTTGTCATCCGTCACCGCGCACGGCAAAAAGCCCCGTGTGGCGATTACCGAAACCCGCTACAGCAACCTGCACCTGATCACCGCCAGCCCCGACCTCAGCGACCTGCAAAGCAAGCTGGAGAGCAAGTTCAAGATCAACAAGCTGCGCAAGCTGCTGGTGGAATTGGCCGAAGACTACGAGCGGATCTACATCGACACGCCGCCGGCCCTGAACTTCTACACCTTCAGCGCCCTGGTGGCCGCCGAACGCCTGTTGATCCCGTTCGACTGCGACAGCTTCTCGCGCCATGCGCTGCACAGCGTCATGGCCGAAGTGGAGGAGCTGCGCCAGGACCACAACCCAGCGCTGCAGGTGGAGGGCGTGGTCGTCAACCAGTTCGCCGGGCGCACGGCACTGCACCAGACACTGGTCGATCAGTTGCGCGGTGAAGGGGTTCCGGTGCTGCCGGTGTACCTGAGCAGCTCGATCAAGATGCGCGAATCACACCAGGCGTCGGTGCCGCTGGTGCACATGGCACCGCGGCACAAGCTGGCGTTGGAGTTTGCCGACCTGCTGGACGTGCTGGAGCGCGCGGCCTGAGCCAAGCGAGGTGCTTTGCACCCCAGCATTTTGCGTCACCAGGGCTACCCGATCACGCATTCGGGTGATAGATTCGCCGCCATGAAAACCACCCGGCAGACCCGCACGCTGACCGCCTGGACGCTTTATGCCAGCGTCCTGTTCAGCCTATTGCTGTGCGGCCTGCATCACGGCCAGATGAGTGGCCTGCGCCTGGCGGGCCTCGAGGGTGGTTTCTGTTCGATCAGCAGTGACCACGGCCCGGCCATCAACCTGGACAACGCCGGTGGCGACCAGCACATGGCTCAGCTCGACTGCCCCGTGTGCTCCTCGTTCGGCCTGGCAGTGCCGCTTGCCCACACCGGCTGGGCGTTCCTGCCGCCTCAGTCCGGGGCCACCTCGCCCATTGTCGTGCGCAGCTGGGCACAACCGCCGCCGCGCTACTTGCGCCCTGCCCTCAACCCCCGCGCCTCCCCCGCCGCGCTTCCCGCAGCCCTTCTGTTCGCCTGACCTCAAGCGGGTGCGCCTGTGCGCGCTCGCGGTCAGCCATGACTTTTGCGTGGAAGACACGACAACATGATCCGCAAGACCTCCCTGGTGCTCCTCATGGGCACTTGCACCTTCGCCTGGGCCGACACTGCCCCGGTTGAACTCAACGCCACCACCATCGATGGCGAACGCGACGCCCCCTCCGGTGTGCAACTGGACGAGCCGATCCAAACCGGTTCGCGCCTGGGCCTCACCGCACGGGAAACCCCGGCGTCGGTCAGTGTCTCGGACCGCCCCCTGATCGAGGCGCACGGCGCCAAGGACAGCCAGGACGTGATCAACGCCATGACCGGCGTCAACGCCTCGGCCAACCCCGGTTATGGCGGCTTCATCGCCTACCGGGGCTTCACCCAGAACCAGGTCACCCAGCTCTACAACGGCATCAACCTGGGCTACAGCAGTGCCACACGGCCAGTGGATGCCTGGGTACTCGACCGGGTCGAACTGATCGGCGGGCCGTCCTCTTTCCTGCATGGCGCAGGCGCCGTGGGCGGCTCGATCAACTACATCACCAAGCTTGCCAGCCGCGATCAGCAGATCATCGACGGCCGCCTGCGCTACGGCAGTTTCGACGACTCAGAAGTGGCCTTCGGCATCAATCAGGCGCTGGCCAGCAACCCCGCCGACGCCCGCCACTTCATGCGCCTGGACTTCAGCCGGGGCCAGGGCAACGGCTACATCGACCGTAACCAGCGCAACACCGACAGCCTCGCGTTTTCGGTACTCAGCGACCTGGCGCCCAACCTCACCCACACCCTGGCGCTGGAGTACCAGGAAGACCGCGAAGACAGCCCGTACTGGGGTTCGCCGATCCTGCCGGGCCGCAGCACGATGAAGATCGACAAAAGCCGCCGCTTCGAAAACTACAACGTCGCGGACGGCCGCTACGAGCAGCGGGTACGCTGGCTGCGTTCGATCCTTGACTACCAGCTCAGCGACAGCACCAGCGTGCAGAACACGCTGTACCACTACAACGCCCAGCGCGACTACCGCAACGTTGAACGCTACAGCTACACCGCCAATGGCAATGTGCAGCGCAGCAGCCCCTACCTGCAAAGCCACGACCAGAATCTGTTGGGCGACCGCATCGAGTTACGCCATGACAACACCCTGTTCGGCTTCGCCAGCCAATGGTCGCTAGGGCTGGAATACTCGCGCATGCGCCAGACCCTTTACCCGACGTCGAGCAGCTGGAGCGACGTCGTCGACCCCGACCATTTCGACCCTGGCAGTTTCGACGACATCCCCGGGGTGAATGCCGGCCTGACCAAGCAGCGTCGTCACGAAGTCACCAACCGCGCGGTGTTTGCCGAAAACCGCCTGTAACTGACCGATCGCCTGGCCTTGCTGACGGCCCTGCGCTATGACTACCTCGACATGCAAGTGACCAACTACGGAACGGTCTCGCCCACCTCGCCGGCGTTTTTCGAGCGCCGCTGGGAGCCGCTTTCCGGGCGCATCGGCCTGACCTACGCGCTGACGCCCAGTGCCAGTGTGTACGCGCAGTACAGCAGCTCGGCCGATCTGCCAGCCGGTTCACTGGCGGCGGCGACCTACTCCAACGTCGGCCTGTTCGACCTGTCCAAGGGCGAGCAATGGGTGGTCGGCAGCAAGTTCGACTTCCTCGACGGCCGCGGCGCGGCCACGCTGGCGCTGTACCAGATCGTGCGCAAAGACTTTGCCGTGCGTGATTCCAACGATGCCAACCAGACGGTGCAGGCCGGGCAGCAGACCTCGCGCGGCGTCGAGCTGTCCGGGCGGCTGCAGGTCACGCCGAAACTGCTGGCCGAGGCCAACTACGCCTACGTCGACGCGCAGTACGACACGTTCAACGAAGCGGTCAACGGGGTATCGGTGTCACGCAAGGGCAATACACCGGTCAACGTACCGGCCAGCGTCGCTAACCTGTGGTTGACCTACAGCTTCACGTCCGCGTGGTCGGCGGGGGTCGATGGGCGCTACGTGGGCTCGGTGTATGCCGACAATGCCAACACCCTCAAGGCACCGGCCTACACGCTGTTCGGTGCCTTCGCCCGCTACCGGCTGGATGAGCACACCACAGTGACCGGGCGAGTGCGCAACCTGACCGACGAGGTGTATGCCAAGCAGGCCTACAGCTCCCAGTACTACATGGGAGCTCCGCGCACCTTCGAGGTGGCGCTGGACATGCGCTTCTGATCGAACAGCGCTGCCACGGGGGTTATCCCGTGGCAGCGCTGCCAGTGATAAGCTGCCACGTTCATGACCCGCCGGCTCACGAAGACACCCGGCTACCGTTTCAGCAAGGAAGTTCACGTGTTCAAAACTCTGCCCCCCGCGCTCCTGAGCGCGGCTCTGATTGCCCTGGCTGGCTGCCAAGCGTCCGCGTCCACGGACACTCAGGCAGCCGCCGATGCGCAGGCGTTCAAAACCTTCACTGTCGAGATGCAGCGCGCCTTGGAGCGCAGCATTGCCCTGGCCCCAACCGGCGAGCAGCTGGGCGCCGTCACCCTGCAGGTCACCTTCGACCGGCACAGCGCCCCAGTCGCCTGCAAGGCCAGCAAGGCCCCGTTCAAATACGGCGCGCTGCTGCCCGCCGACGTCATGCCCTCCGACCATCAGGCGTTGGCCAACCTGGTCGAGGCACTGTGCTGGAAGACCATTTACCCGGTCGTGCCTGCGTCGCTGTTCGGCGGCGAGGCAACGCTCGACGTACGCGCACCGATCATCGTTCAGCTGCCTGCGTCTATCCAGGCCCCCGGCAGTGCGCGCCAACGCGCCAACGCCCAGCGCGAGTACTTCTGGCAACAGCTGCTGCGCGATCAGCCGGTCACCAGCATCGGCAAGGCGACGGTGTTCTACCAGGCCAATGCCCAAGGCAAGGTCGAGGGTTGCCTGGTGCAGCTTTCCCCAACCCGCCTGCGTGAAGCGGCCTTCCGCCTGGACGGCAACCTGCAGGCGCAGCTCAACAGCCGTTGCATGAAGCTCGACCTGAGCACGATGCCGGGCTTCAGCACCAATGAGCAAGGCACAGCCGAAGGCTACAGCGAACTCGACTACGCCCCGTGGAAGGTTGGCCGGCAGTAGCCTGCCTGGTTGAAACAGGCATCCCAGTGTCGCCCTCGACGAAGCCCCCGCAGGCGCTCACCGATCTACTGGCAAGCACAACAATGATGACGCGGCCCGACCGCGTCACGTTCATTCAGGCTGCCAATGGAAACCGGAGAGCTCCCACATGTCCGCACCTCATGAGGTATCCCCCGCCACCCTGCGCCGGGTGATCGCCGCCTCTGCCATCGGCAACTTCGTCGAGTGGTTTGACTTTGCCGTCTATGGCTTTCTCGCCACCCTGATTGCCAGCCAGTTCTTCGCCAGTGAAGATGCCAGCGTGGCTTTGCTCAAGACCTTCGCCGTGTTTGCCGTGGCATTTGCCCTGCGCCCGCTCGGCGGTATCGTGTTCGGCGCACTGGGTGACCGCCTGGGGCGCAAGCGCATCCTGTCGCTGACCATCTTGCTGATGGCCGGCTCCACCACCTTGATCGGCTTGCTGCCGACCTATGCCAGCATTGGCCTGGCGGCCCCTGTGCTGTTGACCCTGGCCCGTTGCCTGCAAGGCTTCTCGGCGGGTGGCGAGTACGCCGGTGCCTGCGCCTACCTGATGGAGCATGCGCCCAACGACAAGCGCGCGTTCTACGGCAGCTTCGTGCCGGTCTCGACCTTTTCTGCCTTTGCCTGCGCGGCGGTGATCGCCTACGGCCTGGAAGCGAACCTGACGGCCGAGGCGATGAACGCCTGGGGCTGGCGCGTGCCTTTCCTGATCGCCGCCCCGTTGGGCCTGGTTGGCCTGTACTTGCGCTGGCGCATGGAAGAAACCCCGGCGTTCCGCGAAGCCGTGGCCCAGGGCAAAGAACACGAGCACTCGCCGCTCAAGGAGACCCTGCGCAACCATGGCCGGGCCATCCGCAACCTAGGGGCGTTCATCTCGCTGACGGCGCTGTCGTTCTATATGTTCACCACCTACTTTGCCACCTACCTGCAACTGGTCGGCAACCTCACCCGTGCGCAATCGCTGCTGGTAACCACTGTGGCGTTGTTGTTCGCTGCCGTCGGCTGCCCGTTGGCCGGGGCGTTTTCTGACCGGGTGGGGCGGCGCAAGACCATTGGTTTCACCTGCCTGTGGGTGATGGTCTGTGTGTTCCCGGCGTACTGGCTGGCCAGTTCCGGCTCACTGTCCGGGGCGCTGCTGGGGGTGATTCTGCTGGCTGTGGGCGCGCTGTGCAGCGGCGTGGTGACTGCGGCATTGCTGTCGGAAAGCTTCCCCACACGGACCCGCTATACCGCGTCGGCGATTACCTACAACGTGGCCTATACGCTGTTCGGTGGCACTGCGCCGTTGGTGGCGACCTGGTTGATTGGGCAGACGGGTAGCAGCCTGGCACCGGCGTTTTACCTGGTGGTGATTGCGCTGGTGGCTTTGGTGGGAGGGTTGGCATTGCCGGAGACGTCGCGCATTTCGTTGCATGATGAGGCCGGCATAGAGAGCGTGCGGCCTGGGGTGCGGAGCAGCGTTTGAGATTTTTGGGGCTGCTTTGCAGCCCCGGCATTATCAGCCTTCCTCCCCCTCTTCGCGCCGATACGCCCATTGGTACAACGCCGGCAACACCAGCAACGTCAACGCCGTGGACGACAGGATCCCGCCAATCACCACGGTCGCCAGCGGCCGTTGCACTTCGGCCCCGGTGCCGGTAGCCAACGCCATCGGGATGAACCCCAGCGAGGCCACCAACGCGGTCATCAGCACCGGCCGCAAGCGCGTCAACGCGCCCTCCTCGACCGCCACCCGCAACGTACGCCCTTCCTCGCGCAGGCTGCGGATAAAGGCAATCATCACCAGGCCATTGAGTACCGCCACTCCCGACAAGGCGATGAAGCCCACCCCTGCGGAAATAGACAATGGAATATCCCGCAACCACAGCGCCAGTACCCCACCGGTCAAGGCAAACGGAATACCGGTGAACACCAGCAAGCCATCCTTGAGGTTGTTGAACATCATCAGCAGCAAGGCCAGCACCAACAGCAAGGCCACCGGCACTACCACCTGCAGACGCTCGGCGGCCGACTGCAACTGCTCGAACTGGCCGCCCCAGCGCGTCCAGTAACCGGGCGGTATCTGCACCTGTTCGATCAGGGCCTGCTCGGCCTGCTGCACGAACGAGCCAAGGTCGCGGCCACGCACGTTGGCACTGACCACCACCACGCGCTTGCCATCCTCACGGCTGACCTGGTTAGGCCCCAGTTGCAGGTTCAACGTCGCGACCTGCGACAGCGGGATGAAACCGATCTGGGCAGCGCCGGCTGCACTGCTCGCCGGTACCGGTATCAGCAGGCTGGAAAGCCCGTCGACATCGGTACGCACGGTCTCGGGCAGGCGCACCACCATGTCGAAACGTCGGTCGCCCTCATACAGCGTGCCTGCCGTGCGCCCCCCCACGGCAATGGCGATGGCGTCTTGCACATCGCCGACATTGAGGCCATGGCGGGCGGCCTTGTCGCGGTCGATATCAATGGTCAGCACCGGCAGGCCTGTGGTCTGCTCGACCTTGACCTCCGAGGCGCCCGGCACACGCTGCAGGCTGCTGGCGATTTGCGCAGCGGTCTGGTTGAGCACGTCCATGTCGTCCCCAAACACTTTGACGGCTACATCACTGCGCACACCCGAGATCAGTTCGTTGAAGCGCAACTGGATCGGTTGCGACAGCTCGTAATTGCTGCCCGGCACACTGGCCGCGGCGCGCTGCACTTCGGCAATCAGCGCCTCACGTGGCTTGCTCGGGTCAGCCCATTGCGCGGGCGGACGCAGCATCACGTAGGCGTCAGAGATGTTCGGCGGCATCGGGTCCGAGGCGATTTCGGCAGTGCCGGTGCGGGCGAACACGCGCTCCACTTCCGGCACCCGGGCAATGATCGCCCGCTCCAGGCGCTGCTGCATGTCTACCGACTGCGACAGGCTGGTGCCTGGCACGCGCAGCGCCTGCAGGGCAAAGTCACCCTCGCTGAGGCTGGGGATGAACTCGCTGCCCATGCGGCTGGCCATCACCCCGGACAACACCACCAGCGCTGCCGCCCCGGCGAACGCCAGCTTGCGCCGGCCCAACACCCAGCCCAGCACCGGCGCATAGCGCTTGCGCGCGGTGCGCATGACCAAGCCTTCTTCTTCCTTGACCTTGCCGGTCACGAACAGCGCCAGCGCCGCCGGCACGAAGGTCACTGAGAGGATCATGGCACCCAGCAGGGCGATCACGACGGTGAAGGCCATGGGGTGGAACATCTTGCCCTCGACCCCGGTCAGGGCAAAGATCGGCAGGTACACCACCATGATGATCAACTGCCCGTAGATCAGCGGGCGCCGTGCTTCACGGGCGGCGGCAAACACTTCATGGAAGCGCTCGGCGCGGGTCAGCATGCGGCCATGGCGTTGCTGGGCGTGAGCCAGGCGGCGAATGGCGTTCTCGACGATCACCACCGCGCCGTCGACAATGATGCCGAAGTCCAGCGCGCCGAGGCTCATGAGGTTGGCACTGACCTTGTTGCTGAACATGCCGGTGAAGGTAAACAGCATCGACAACGGGATGACCATGGCGGTAATGACCGCAGCGCGGATGTTGCCCAGGAACAGGAACAACACGGCGATGACCAGGATCGCGCCTTCGATCAGGTTTTTCTTCACCGTGGCGATGGCTTTTTCGACCAGGTTGGTACGGTCATACACCGTCACCGCGACCACGCCCTTGGGCAGGTTGCGGTTGATCTCGACCAGCTTGGCCGCCACCGCCTGGGACACCGTGCGGCTGTTCTCGCCGATCAGCATGAACACCGTGCCCAGCACCACCTCACGGCCATTTTCGGTCGCAGCCCCAGAGCGCAGCTCTTGGCCCAGGCCAACCTGGGCGACATGGCTGACGCGTATCGGAGTGCCGTCGACGCTGGCGATGACGATGTTGGCGATGTCCTCGGCGGAGTCCAACTGGCCCGGTGCGCGGATCAGCAACTGCTCGCCATTGCGCTCGATGTAGCCGGCGCCCACGTTGGCGTTGTTGCGCTCCAGTGCCGCGATCAAGTCATTGAGGGTGAGCTTGTAGGCCGCCAGGCGCTTGGGCTCCGGTGCGATCAAGTACTGCTTGGCATGGCCGCCAATGCTGTTGACCTCGGCCACCCCCGACACATTGCGCAGCTGCGGCTTGATGATCCAGTCCTGGATCACCCGCAGGTCGGTCTGGGTGTAGGGCGTACCGTCGTCCTTGAGCGCGCCCTCCTCGGCCTCGACGGTCCACAGGAAGATCTCGCCCAGCCCTGTGGAAATCGGCCCCATGCCCGCCTCGATGCCGTCGGGCAACTGTTCACGGGCCACCTGCAGGCGCTCGTTGACCAATTGACGGGCGAAGAACAGGTCGGTGCCGTCATCGAAGATCACCGTGACCTGGGACAAGCCCGAGCGGGACAGCGAACGGGTCTGCTTGAGGCCTGGCAGGCCGGCCATGGCCGTTTCGATGGCGAAGGTGATGCGCTGCTCGGTCTCCAATGGCGAGTAACCGGGCGCGGCGGTGTTGATCTGCACCTGGACGTTGGTGATGTCCGGCACGGCATCGATGGGCAGTTTCTGGTAACTGTGGATACCCACCGCAGCCATCAGCAGCACGGCAAGCATCACCACCAGGCGCTGCTCGATGGCGAATTGGATCAGGCGTTCGAACATGGCGTCGTCCCCGGTTTCAATGGCTGTGCTCAGCGGAGCCTTTGCCAAGCTCCGACTTGAGGACGAAGCTGCCGGCGGCAGCGACCTGAGTGCCTGCAGCCAGGCCGGCGACGACTTCTACCTGGCCGGCGTCGCGGCGCCCTGTCGTCACCGGGCGTGCTTCGAAGCCTTGCTCGGTACGCACGAACACCACGGTCTGCTCCTCCCAGGTCTGCAACGCGCTTTCCGGTACCACCACGGCGGCGGTCGACCGCTCGACGCTGACCGCAATGTTCACGAACAGCCCAGGGCGCCAGGCGCCGTTGGGGTTGGCCAAGGTGGCGCGCACGGTGGCGGCGCGGTTTTGTTCACCGAGCAGGCTGCCGACGTAATTGACCGTGCCCTCGACCTCGGCGCCCAGGTCCGGCGCACTGACCGTGACACTGCGCCCGGTGACGACACGGTTCAAGTCGCGGGGGGCGACGGCGAAGGTGGCCCAGACCCGGCTCAGGTCGGACAGAGTGAAGGCGTTGCTGGAGGCGTCGACCACCTCGCCCTCGCTCATGTGTTTTTCCACCACCACCGCATCGAAGGGTGCGCGCAACTCATAGCGGTTGCCGGCGCCGGCGGGGCCGACTGCCGCGACCTTTTGCCGAGCATTGGCCAGCGCGATCTCGGCCTCCTGCAACACTTGGCGAGCCTGCTGGAAGTCCTGTTCGGCGCTGATGCGTTCCTGCCACAGCTGCTGTTCGCGCTGGAAGGTCAGACGCGCCAGCTCCAGGCGGCGCTGGGCTGCCTGTTGTTCGCTGCGCAGGTCAGAAATCTGCTGGCTGGCGATCACTGCCAGCACCTGGCCGCGCTTTACCGCCTGCCCGAGGTCGGCCTGCACCGATTCGACCACACCCGGTACACGCGGCACGACATGCGCGGTGCGGTCTTCATCGAAACGGATTTCACCCGGGTAGCTGATGGCAGTGCCCAGCTCGCGGGGGCCGGCAGCTACCAACTGCACGCCAGCCGCCTCGATCTGGGCGCTGGACAGGTACAATTTGCCTTCCTCGTCGGCGTGGCCTTCTTCGGCCTGCTCATCATCGTGGCCGTGGCCGTCTTCGCCATGCGCGTCGTGCTGGGCTTCGCCGCTCGTGGCCTGGCCGAGGTTGCCGGTCCAGGCCAGGCCACCGAGGCCAAGCACGGCCAGAGCGACCGCCAGGAGGGCGATCTTGCGTGGGTTATTCATTGTTGCTCCTGCTGTTCGTGTTGTTGCTCAAGCCAATGGGTCCGCTGCGCGACCCATCGCCGGCAAGCCAGCTCCCACAGGGACGGCACCGTGCATCAACGTGGCGCTTCATTTGTGGGAGCTGGCTTGCCGGCGATGGCCGCGTAGCGGCCCCTGAATCACAAGCCGCCCTCAAGGTCGCCATACAGGCGCTCGACCTGAGCCCGCGCATCGGTCGCCGAGGCCAGGGCTTGCAGGTACAAGCCCCGCGCCTCGATCAGCGTGCGCTGGGCATCGAGCACATCGAGGAAGGCGAACTTGCCCATCTCGAAGCCGCGGGTGGCGGTGTCTACCGCTTGCTGCGCCGAGGGCAGGATGGTGCGGTCGTAGGCCTGCACTTCCTGCATGGCCGTGGCCCATTGGCTGAGGGCGCTGCGGGTTTCGCTGCGCAAGCGCAACTCAACGGCATTGCGCAGGTCACGGGCCTGGTCGGCACGTCGCGCAGCCACCAGCACGTTGCCTTGGTTACGGTCGAACAACGGCAGCGGCATAGACAGCCCGACCACGTTGACTCGCTCGCGGTCCTCGCGGCTGTATTGGCTGCCGAGGCTGACGGTGAGGTCGGGTATGCGCTGAGCCTTTTCAGACCCCAACGACGCTTCGCCGCGCTCAACCTGCGCCGCCGCCAAGCGCCACTCGGCGGTCTGTTCGACCCTGGCCAGCAAGGCCTCGACCGCAGGCGCGGCACCCGGCGACAAATCAGTGGCCAGCAGGCGGTCGAAGCGTGCCACCGGGCTGCCCGTCAACCGCGCCAAGGCCTGATAAGCCACACTGCGCTGTGAGGCGGCGCGGCGTACTTGCGCCTGCGCCTGGGCCAGTTGCACCTGGGCCCGCGTGGCCTCCACCGGCGAAGACTGGCCGGCCGTGACGCGCCCCTGCACCACCCGCAGCCCGCGCTCCGTCAGTGACTGGGACTGTTGCGCCAGCTCCAGCGCCGTTTGCGCACGCAGGGCCGCGTGGAAGGCCTGCACCACATCGGCGCGCAAGCCATTGCGCTGGCGTTCCAGGTCAAGCTGGGCGATAGTCTGGCCGGCACCGGCCACGGCGATGCGCGCTCCCCGCTTGCCGCCCAGCTCCAGTGGCTGGCTCAGGGTGACCGTGGTGGTGCGCGTCTCGCGGCGGGTGTCCTCGACTTCCCAGGACAGCTGCGGGTTAGGTATCAACCCCGCTTGGCGCCGCTCGCCTTCGGCAATGCCGATTTCACGGCCCGCGGCAGCGAGTTCCGGGTTTTGCGCAAAGGCAGCGCTAAGCGCTTCGGGCAGGCTCAGGCTGCCACTGGCCTGGGCACTGCCAGTGGCCGCCAGTAATAGGCAAAGCAAGGCGATCTTGCGGGGGATGGCACGGGTGCAGGGCACGAAACAGGTCCTCGTCGGCGAGCGTTGGCGAGGGACTGTAGGGCGGCGTGCTTATCGGGGCGGTGGCGTGAACATTACAATGCTGTAATCAGCGGGGGTCGGCATTGGCGCAAAACGTCCGGTTATCGCCCACTTTCCCGTCTAAGCCCGTTCACGCAATTGACGAAACTAACCAGGTGGTACAAAGATGAGCGCATCCAAAAACAACAAAGTGATGCCTTTCATGAAGCCCCTTATTCTTGTGCTGAACGGCCCTAACCTGAACATGCTGGGCACCCGCGAGCCCACTCAGTACGGCCATGAAACCCTTGCTGACCTGGCCCAAGGCTGCGCCGACAGCGCCCTTGCCAAAGGCCTGGAAATCGAATTCCGCCAGACCAACCACGAAGGCGAACTGATCTACTGGATCCATGCCGCCCGTGGCCGCTGTGCTGGCATCCTGATCAACCCGGGCGCCTGGACCCACACCTCCGTGGCCATCCGCGACGCCCTGGTGGCCAGTGAACTGCCCGTCATCGAGGTGCACCTGTCCAACGTGCACAAACGCGAGCCCTTCCGCCACCTGTCGTTCGTCTCGTCGATTGCCGTCGGCGTGATCTGCGGCCTGGGCAGCCATGGCTACCGCCTGGCCCTGAGCCACTTCGCGGAAATGTTCCAGGAGCAGACCGCATGAGCCAACAGGCTATCCTCGCCGGCCTCATCGGCCGCGGCATCCAGCTGTCGCGCACCCCTGCGCTGCATGAGCATGAAGGTGACGCGCAATCCCTGCGTTACCTGTATCGCCTGATCGATGCCGATCAATTGCAGCTAGACGACAGCGCCCTGCCCGGCCTGCTCGATGCCGCACAGCACACCGGGTTCACCGGGCTCAACATCACCTACCCGTTCAAACAGGCGATTCTGCCGCTGCTCGACGAGCTGTCGGATGAAGCCCGAGGGATCGGCGCGGTGAACACCGTGGTGCTCAAGGACGGCAAGCGGGTCGGCCACAATACTGACTGCCTGGGCTTCGCCGAAGGCCTGCGCCGCGGCCTGCCAGATGTGGCACGCCGGCAAGTGGTGCAAATGGGCGCTGGTGGCGCAGGCTCGGCCGTGGCCCATGCGCTGCTGGGCGAAGGGGTCGAACGGCTGGTCCTGTTCGAAGTCGACGCGGCGCGGGCACAAGCGCTGGTTGACAACCTCAACGGGCATTTCGGTGCCGGCCGTGCGGTGCTCGGCACTGACCTGCGCGCAGCATTGGCCGAGGCGGACGGGCTGGTCAACACCACGCCCGTGGGCATGGCCAAGCTGCCGGGGACGCCGCTGCCGGTGGAGCTGCTGCATGAAAGGTTGTGGGTGGCGGAGATCATCTACTTCCCGCTGGAAACCGAACTGCTGCGCGCCGCGCGGGCATTGGGTTGCCGCACGCTGGATGGCAGCAACATGGCCGTGTTCCAGGCGGTCAAGGCGTTCGAGCTGTTCAGTGGCCGCGAGGCCGATGCGGCGCGGATGCAGGCGCATTTTGCCAGTTTTAGCTGAGTCGGCACCGGCCCTTTCGCGGGCTTGCCCCGCGAAAGGGCCGGTGCAGGCGCATCAACCCTTTTCATCCAGCAAGGCCTTCAACACCTGTTCCTGCCCCGCATAATCCCCCTCGCCAAAATGCACGTGGCGCACTTGCCCTGTGCGGTCGACAAAATAATGCGCCGGCCAGAACTGGTTGCCCCAGGCATTCCACACCCGGTGATCGTTGTCCACCGCCACCGGGTACCCGATCCCCAGCGCAGCGACCTTGTCGCGCAAGGTCGCGACGTCATGCTCGTAGTCATACTCAGGCGTGTGTACGCCCACCACCACCAGCCCCTGGTCGGCGTAACGCCGTGCCCAGTCATTCACATGCGGCAGGCTGCGCTGGCAGTTGATGCAGTCCCAAGTCCAGAAGTCCACCAGCACCACCTTGCCTTTGAGCGCCGGCGCATCCAGTGGCGGCGAATTCAACCACTGGCTGGCCCCCGCCAGCGACGGCATGGCGCCGTAACTGTCGCGGGCCTCCAGATAGCCCGCCAGGCCCAGGCCTGTCAGGGCCAGCGCAATGCCGCCCACCTTTAACATCAGGCGGCGATCAATTCTCATGGCAACCGCCGGTGGCGTACGAGCGGTATTCCACACTCCGATGCTGACCTTTGGAATCGAGGTAGTCCATGCGGGTGTTGACCAGGCCGCAGGTGTTGCCCTGATCATCCTGCACCGACAGGACTTTGTTCACATCCAGATGATCACCGTAGCGGTACTGCATCACACTGGCATCGTTCATCGCGGTGGTGGCGGCCTGAGCGGCAATGGCGCCGAAACTGAACACGGCAAACAGGCTGACGCTGGCGAAGGCTTTGAGGTTCATGGCAACTCTCCTGTGTAACGCTTTAGGTGGGGAGGGTTACTCCCCGGTCGAGAGCCATTACACGGCTGCCAGGTATCCCGTATGTGTCACCCGAGCCTGTGATCTGCTTCCTCCTGTATCTCTGCCAACGGCAGATACACTGCAATACAAAACCCAGCAGGCAAGCGCGATGACGCTCGGTACACTGCGCCAACCCCACCCCATACAGGAACGCTGCGCATGGAACACGTCGATCACATCCTGATCGTCGACGACGACCGCGAGATCCGCGAACTGGTCGGCAACTACCTGAAGAAGAACGGCCTGCGGACCAGCATCGTTGCCGATGGCCGGCAGATGCGCGCCTTTCTCGAAGCCAACAGCGTCGACTTGATCGTCCTCGACATCATGATGCCTGGCGACGATGGCCTGTTGCTGTGCCGCGAACTGCGTGCCGGCAAACACCGCAACACGCCCGTGCTGATGCTGACTGCGCGCAACGACGAGACCGACCGCATCATCGGCCTGGAGATGGGTGCCGACGACTACCTGACCAAGCCGTTCTCCGCCCGCGAACTGCTGGCCCGCATCAATGCGGTGCTTCGCCGCACGCGCATGCTGCCGCCCAACCTGACCATCAGCGAAAGCAGCCGCCTGCTGGCCTTCGGCCAATGGCGCCTGGACACCACCGCACGCCACCTGCTCGACAGTGAAGACACCCTGGTGGCCCTGAGCGGCGCCGAGTACCGGCTGCTGCGGGTATTTCTCGACCACCCGCAGCGGGTGCTCAGCCGCGAACAACTGCTCAACCTCACCCAGGGCCGTGAGGCGGACATCTTCGACCGCTCCATCGACCTGCTGGTCAGCCGCCTGCGCCAGCGCCTGGGTGATGACGCCCGCGAACCCAGCTGCATCAAGACCGTGCGCAGCGAAGGCTACGTGTTCTCGCTGCCGGTGCAATTGCTCGAGTCGCCCTCATGAAATGGCCCCGCACCCTGGCCTCGCGCCTGGCATTGATCTTCTTCACAGGGCTGGTCCTGGCCTATGGGTTGTCGTTCGGCCTGCAAGCCTACGAGCGCTACATCAGCAGCCGCTCGATGATGCTCAGCAACCTGGAACAGGACGTTGCCACTTCGGTCGCCATCCTCGACCGCCTGCCCGCCGCCGAACGTGCCGCCTGGCTGCCGCGCCTGGAGCGGCGCACCTACCGCTACCACCTTGACCAGGGCCAGGATGGCCAGGCGATGCCGACCAGCGACCCGCCCATGGCCGCCGAGTCGATCGTCAAAGCCATTGGCGACGACTTTCGCCTGACCTTCCAGGAGATCCCCGGCCCCAATGCGCATTTTCAGGTGCACTTGAACCTGGCAGATGGCGCGCCCCTGACCATCGACGTCACCCCGACCCCCGTACCGATCGCCCGCTGGCTGCCGGTGGTTTTGCTGATCCAGCTGGCCGTGCTGTTGCTGTGCACCTGGCTGGCAGTGCGCCTGGCCATCGGCCCGCTTACCCGCCTGTCGCAGGCCGTGGACAACCTCGACCCGGACAAACCCGGTGTGCAACTGGACGAAAGCGGCCCGCGCGAGGTGAAGTACGCCGCCGTTGCCTTCAATGCCTTGCAGTCGCGCATCGCGGCCTACCTCAAGGAGCGCATGCAGTTGCTGGCGGCGATTTCCCACGACCTGCAAACCCCCATCACCCGCATGAAATTGCGGGTCGAAGTGATGGACGAGGGGGTCGAGAAAGACAAGCTGTGGCACGACCTGGATGCCATGGAGCATCTGGTACGCGAAGGTGTGGCCTATGCCCGCAGCATGGACATCAACACCGAAGCCCCATGCCGAATCAACCTGGATGCTTTCCTCGACAGCCTGGTGTTCGACTACCAGGACAGCGGCGCCCAGGTCGAACGCCACGGCAACGCCGACGGCCTGCTGGAAACCCGCCCGCATGCGCTGCGCAGGGTGTTGGTCAACCTGGTGGACAACGCCTTGAAGTTCGCGGGTAAAGCACAGCTGGAGGTCAGCCGTGAACCAGGATGCACCCGGATTCGGATACTCGACGACGGCCCGGGGATTCCGGAAGATGAGCTCAATGAAGTGCTCAAGCCTTTTTACCGGGTAGAAAGCTCGCGTAACCGCAGTACCGGAGGCACCGGCTTGGGGCTGGCGATCGCGCAGCAACTGACCCAGGCCCTGGGTGGGCGCTTGACCCTGAGCAATCGCCAAGGCGGCGGGTTGTGTGCACAGATCGAGCTGAAGTGAGTGCCACCGGCATGTCGCCTTACGCAACCGATTGCTACAGTCCGATACACACTGTCGCCTCCGCCGACACACTGTCGATACGCCACCGCTACACACTCCCGGCCACACATTGGCACGCCAGGAGTTAAACCGATGACACGTTCAAACATGACGGCATTTACCCACCCCTTCAGCCACATTGACCGGATCGGAAGCTGGAGCGCCGACGTGCCGCTGCGGCTGTTTCTGGCCTGGGAGTTTTTCGAGTCTGGTCTGGAAAAATACAACGGCACCAACTGGTTCGGCGACCTGCAGTCCAGCTTCCCCTTCCCGTTCAGTGCACTGCCCGCAGCGCTGAACTGGCAACTGTCGATGTGGGCCGAGCTGGTGCTGCCTTTACTGCTGTTGCTTGGCCTGGGCACACGGCTGGCCTCGGCCGGGCTCATGGTCATCACTGTGGTGGCCATTGCTGCGGTGCATTGGCCGTCACAGTGGTCGAGCCTGGCGGAGCTGGCGCAGGGTTATGCCATCACCGACCAGGGTTTCGGCAACTTCAAGTTGCCGCTGATCTACCTGGTGGCACTGCTGCCACTGCTGCTCAAGGGGGCCGGGCGCTTGAGCCTTGACCACTGGCTCAACGCGCGGTTCGCAGCCAGAGCATGACGCGTAAATAGCAACGGGCTCGGGGCCAGTCGGCGCCGAGCCCGTTTTTTGTCTCAGGCTGTACCGATGACAATGCCTTGCGCACGCAGGCTTTCCAGCAGTGCCAAGCCTTGCTCCTGATCCCCACCCAATGCGTGCAGACGCGCCAGCCCAGTACCCCTCACCTCTGTGAGCAAGCGGTAAGCCATGGGTGCCAGGCGAGCGAAGCGTACCTGCAGCCCGGCGTCGCGGTAGACCAGCAGCAAGGTGGGTTCAGGTGCCTCCTGCGGTTGATAATCCGGGCCGATACGGTCAACTGGCCAACGGTAGGCCAATACCCTGGCCGTGCACGACAGCAGCGGCTCCCCCTGCAGCAGGTCACCCTGTGGGTCATGAGCCGGGTCTTCAGCATCGCTGAGGTACAGCTGGGCCTCGATCCACTCGTAGTGGGCAAGCTCCAGTTGCCACGGGGCATCCAGTTCGATGCCCTGGAGGTAGTCGATGAACGCTTCGGCGATCTCGGTGAACAAGGGTGTCTGGCTGCGGTAGTTGGCATAAAAATCCCGCACGCGGGCATGCCAGCGCGGCTCGCCCAAGGTTTGCCGCAGCACCGGAAAGCTGCCGGCCAGCAGGCCTTCGATGGCGCCATAGAACAGTTCACGGTAAACCTTCAGCCGGCGTGCCTCGATGCCAGGCGGTGGGGCATGCCGCTGCGGATCTCGCAGATGCCGCGCCAGCGAGAACTGCTGTTCACGCAACAATTCGCTCATGCGACACCTCCCGCTGCACCGTGCGAATGCGGTCAGTCTCTTCGAGCAGCTCGGCCAAGGGCGGGTAGTTGAAGTCTCGCTCGAGCGTTGTCGGCTGTGCGCCAAAATGCTTGCAGGCCATCGAGAACAACGACCAGACATCCTCCTTCACGGGTGCGCCATGGGTATCCACCTTGAGGTCCGGGGCCTCGTCGTAATGACCCGCCACATGCATGGCGACGACGCGTGCCGGCGGCAGCCCCTGAAGGAAGGCCTGCGCATCGTAGCCATGGTTGCAGGCGTTGACGAACACATTGTTGACGTCCAGAAGCAGGTCGCAGTCGGCCTCGTCGAGCACGGCGCGAATGAAGTCCAGCTCGCTCATCGCCTGGTACGGGGCGGCGTAATAGCTGATGTTTTCCACGGCGATACGCCGCTGCAAGTGGTCCTGGGCCTGACGAATCCTGGCGGCGACGTGATGCACAGCTTCTTGCGTGAAGGGGATCGGCATCAGGTCGTAGAGGTGACCGTCATCGCTGCAATAGCTCAGGTGTTCGCTATACAGGCGTACCTGATGGCGATCGAGAAAGCGCCGGGTCTGGTCCAGCAAACCCCGGTCCAGCGGCAGGCTGCCGCCCAAGGACAAGGACAGCCCATGGCAGGCCAGCGCAAACCGTTCGGTCAATTGCGCCAGGCCTTTGCCATAGGCGCCTCCGACCCCAATCCAGTTTTCTGGCGCACACTCCAGAAAATCCACGGCACCGTCTTCCAGCGTAAGCAATTCAGCCATCAGGCCACGGCGCAGGCCAAGGCCGACAAGCAAGGGTGTGGTCGTCATCGATAAGTCTCCACAACACGCAAAACGCCCCGCCTGACCAGCAGGAGGGGCGTTGTGTCATTCCAAGGGTTTAACTCAGGACTTACCGGTCACTTCGCTGGACGAGGCTTCTGCTGCCTTGCCAGCGCCGCCACATTTACCTTCACCGCACTTGCCTTCGCCATGGCTGGCCTTCTTGTCGCCACCGCACTTGCCCTCACCCTGGGTGGCCTTGCCGCTGCCACCGCACTTGCCTTCACCGCATTTGCCTTCGCCAGGCACCTTGGCCGACGCCAGTTGATACCCCTGGGACAGCGGCTCGACAGCGAACGCGCTGCTGCCAAAGGCCATGCTGCCGATCAGGGCGGCGCCGAGCAGGCCGAGAGTGTTGCGTGCATGAGTCATGGTGTAGCTCCACTGTGGTTGGAAAGTGGAGCCATTAGGCCGGGTGGGTGTGTCGGGGTTGTATCGCCGAAATCGGCATTTTGTACATGAATCGGTCTGTAGGCCTGCAGGATACAGTGTGATACAGAGCACCCGCCCCTGCGGCCAGTGGCGGGTGAAGGCTGTCAGTCTTCCAGCGGCTTGGGCGGCGCTGCGGGCTTGGCAGGTTTGACGGGTTTGGCCGGTTTGCTGTCCTTGCCCTTGGTTTCAGGTGCCGCCGCGACAGGCTCTGGCGCAGTCACGGCCTTCTCGCTCGCCGGCAGCTCATCGACCGCCTTGAGGATGGCCTGCGGGTCGATTGGCTCGCCCGTGGCGTCATCTTTGAGCATGTGCCGTTCGCCGTCCTTGCCCACCAGAATCACCTTGGTGCCCGCGCTCGCGCCAAGCTTGAGTTCGCGGATCAGGGCCATGGTGGTCTGCTGCTCGAGGTTCTTGTCCTCGCGCTTGCCGACCATCTTGGCAACGCTGTACAGCACCAGGCTGCGCTCCTTGAAGGCTTTTTGAATTTCCGGGTCTTCCAAGGCTTTGTTCAACCCACGTAATGTCGGGTCGGCAGAACTGGGAGCAATGATCACCAGAGGCCGTGCCTTGCCCAGCTCCTTGGCCAATGGAGCGTCGCTGTCGGCGGCGAACAGTGGGCCGGTGACGGCGAGCAAGGTAGCGAGGGTCAGTGACCGGACGAGCATACACATCTCCTTAATGTCTCGATAAACCAATGACTACAGATCACGGAGAAAAATCCGACCTGGAGCCTAAACCACTTCAAAAGCTGCGTGGCGAAGGAAAAGTAACTGACAATTTCCAGGCATGCGTCAGATCAGGATGACGGACTTTGCCGAAAAGGCCGCCTCCTGACTGAGCATAGCCCAAAGGCACTGCTGGCAAGGCTGCGCTACGCCCCACACGCGGTGTTGTTACACGTCGATGCCAGCGCCCGGAGGCCCCGCCTCCAATGCCGCCAGCGTCATGTCGAGCATCAACCCGCGCCGGGCAGCGCGCTGTGCGGCAAGAATCGCATCCGACTCAGCCTGCCTGGCCTCGTCGGTCAACGCCTCATCGTCGAGCACGCGATCGAGGCGGCGCCGGAACGGCCTGTCCACTTGCGCAAAGCGTTCAGGGTGGGCACGTTCCAGGTGCCCCTGCCAGAACGTTCGGTCCACCAGTGAACGTGCGATTTCCTCCTGCGTCTCTGCCTCGAGCACTTGCGCTTGCGCCCGTGCAAGGTGCGCCTCAGTGACCCCTGCCAGGGGGCGAAAACTCATGTCGGCCACTGCAATGGGCAAGTTCAGGCGATCGCGCAACCCGAGGCGATAGGCAAGCCCCACTTCGCTTTCATCTGGGTTGCCGCCGCGATTCAGGATGTCCAGCACAGCCAGCCGATCGACCTCATCCAGGCGCCACAAACGCCGCCCCAACGCAAGCAAGGCCTGCTCGGTATTACCTGGCTCATCGGTCCGGGCACGCCACACCAGCACGTTCAGTTCAAGGTTACTGAGGCACCAGGTCGCGCCGTCCTGGCAACCCCACTCGTCGTTGGCGATGTCCATCAAGGCTTCGCGCAGGGCCGGCTCCCGTGCCATCGCCTGCAGCACGGCCAGTACCCGCTGGGCGAGGGCTTCAGCATTGATGTGGAAATCTGCGGACTGCAGCAACTGCTGCAGGACGCGAAAGAAGCGATCGGCAGGCTCCCCTATGTCTACCGACTCCCAAGCCGCCATCAGCAGGCCCCGATAACGCGGCCCGACAGCATCCCCCCAAACGGCACGGGCACGCTCGAGTTGTTCGTAAAGCAACACCTCGTCCGTCGGCATGGCCGGCCCCATCAGCGCCGCCTGCAGGCGAATCAGCTCGGCGTTCTCAAACGGGTTTCCGGCCAACCTGATGCGCCGCCGAAAGCCAGGTGCCAGTTGATAGAACCACTCTGGAATCCGCGTCAGGCGGTTCTCGCGCATGTCCATGTACACCAGGCTTGAGCGGCTCTCCACGCCGTGCGGAAACTGCGTCAGCCCCGTATTGCGCAAGTTCAGCCAGCGAAGAACGGTGAGCCCATTCAAGGTGAAGGCGCGACCCAGTGGGTTATGGGACAGGTCGAGGTACTCGAGGCTTGTGGCACTTGCCAACGTAGCGGCCTGGCTGGTGTTCAACACGATCTGGTTATTGGTCAGGGTCAACTGACGCAAGTGCTGCATTTGCAGCAACGGCTGCGGCAAGCGGGTCAGCAAATTCCCCCCCAGGTCCAGTAACCGTGCACGCGGGAAAGCGAGCAGGAAGCTCGCTGGAATTTCCTGCAGCTCCATGCGCAGCAGTGACACATCGGAAACATGAGCAAAGCTGACCTGTGCTGGCATTTCCGGCAGCTCCCCAGGCCGCATGTTGTAAAGGACCATGCGGTAGTTGTGGTCGGTGTCGAGGTGCGCTTGCCCTCCGTCGGTGGTGCGCCGCCAGCAATCGAGCAGCGTGTTGCGCATGCAGGTACGGTCTTCCCTCTCAGCACCTTGGGCCTCCCCGACCCACCCTTCCAAGCTGTTGCGCAGCACCCTGTACTCTGCACGCAATTGGGCCAATACCGCTTCCACTTGGCGCCCCGAACGCCGCACATTGTCGGTCCATGTCGCCACCTGTTCGTCACTGAACGAGGGAAACAGGTCACGCACCGACGCTGCCAGCGCCAGCGCCCGCTCTGGCCTGCCTGGGCCACCCGAGTTACGGCCACCCAAGGGGTAACCCAGGCGGCCATCGGCCAAACGCAGGGGTGGGCGGAACACCCCCGGGGGCTGCACACCCAGCAGCCCTTCAAGTTCGGCACGACGTCGTAGGGCCTCACGCGCCAGCACAACCCTGAGGTTATGGGCGAAGGGCTCCGCTACCTGCATCGCCTCCCGCTGGGACGGTGAATAGGCTGCGGCCATCACCTCGAACAGCTCGCCCGCCTCACCTTGCGGCACCGCTTGAGCATCCAGCAATTGGAACGTGCCCGCGTGGTGCAGCAAATCGAATGCCTGCGCGCCGTCCTCGGTCGATGCCAGCAGCGGCCCACCGCGATGGCCTTCGAACAAGCGCCAACGCACGCCTTGGCCAGTGCCAGGCAAGTGCTTGAGCAGCCCCAGTGCGACACGCGCCAAGTCGGCATTCTGTGGGGTATCCAGGCTCAACGCTTCAAGTACCCTGACCTTGCGAATGGTCGCCACAGCGCCCCTGGCCGCTTCGGCCAGGTTCAATGGCACGCGGCCAGTCTGCAGCAACCGCCGTCGATCATCCCCATTGGCCGCCGTCAGCAGCGCCTGCGCGGCCCGCGGGTGCAAGCCCGAAAACACGTTGCGCAGCAAGGCACTGCCCGGGCTGTCGCTGACCTGCACAGCGTCATACACACGCCCCAATAAAAGGCGCCGCTGGGCCCAGGCGAGCTCGGCCAGCTGCGGGTCCGACGCACCGGCTGCACCCGGCAAGCGCTGGGCATGCTGCAACACGGTGGCATCCTCGACCGGCTCACCCGCCCGCAAGCAGCTGATCACCTGGCGAATCCGTTGGTCGATCCTGCAACGCTCGGCGCTGTCGAGCATGCCGGCCTCGGGCGCACGCCCATACACATGCAGGGCCCGCAGCTGATCCGCACCCAGGTCATGAAAGCCCAGCACCTGGTCGATCTGCTCGTCCGTCATGCTGTCCAACGGCGTGCCAAGGCGGCGGAACATGCGGTGGGTGTCATCCCATTGCGCAGGTTGCTCGCTCCAGACGCGCCAGGCGCCGGCACCGTTGTGACGCAGCGCAGGCCCATTGCCGCTGCGCGGGCGAAGCTGCCATTGGCCATCGCTACCGGAGTCGACCACAGGGTAGTGGTGGCCGTCCATTTCGATCCAGGCCTGCCCGGCGTGGCGTCGAATCCCCAAGGCATCCTGCGTAGCCGCAGGCCCCGGCGCGACGCTGCGGTAAGGTGCCAGGTCCTGCTGCCAAAGCTTGCTGCTACCGTCCTCCAGCTGTGCAGGCACCATCGCATCGACCACAGCAGAACGCGCCCACAACCGCCGCGCCACCGTAACGCCCGCCACTGTCGCCGCAATCACCGCAAGGTCAGTGGCGACGTGGGTCAAATGGTCGAGTGCCTCCTGGGCATCACCCGCCTGCAAGGCTTCGATGCCATGGTAAACCTCGCCCAGCAACTCCCAGACAGTCACCGCGAGCATGACCAGGCCCAGGCCCGGGACAAAAAACGACGCCAGGTTCAGCAGCAGCCAGCCTTCGGCAGCCAGGCGCTCGTCATGGGCACGCTGGACCCCGCGGTCGAGCCGCGCCACCGGCACCGCGATCATTGCCGCATCCTCTTTGATCTGGCGGATACGCGACTGTGCGAGGCTGTTGAACAGCGGTGACGGGTAGGCCTGCAAACGGGGGACGAGGTCATAACTTGCCCAGGCCGGCAGGTCATCAAAAACGGGCGTTACCGTGGCGAAGAACGCCTGGCTGTCGCGCCTGAGCACAAAGCGGCTGAAGAATCGCTGATACGTCTTGACGCGCAAGCGGTGGCCCAGTTCACGGTTGAGGTCATTGAGGCTGCCGAATGCACTCCAGGGCGCCACCGGATCACCCGGCACATACATCAGCAAACGCCGCGTGGTGTTGAACAAAGGGCCTTGATCGATCACCTCCAGTACCACCACCTGCTCAAGCGCATACCCGAGCAGCTTCAGCTGCTTGGCCACCACCAGGTCACCTGCCAGGCGCAGCAGCTTGCCCTCGAGGCACATGCCCACCAGCAATTTCAGCTCGCTGGCATCCAGCAGATTGTCTTGCCGGGCCTTGTAGCCATCCACCAGCATGGCGTAGCGCACGGCATCGACCAGCAACGTCTCGATGCGTTTTTCGTCATTGGCCGGTTTCAGAATGCTGTCCAGATGCTGCTGGTAGCCCTGCCCCAGGTCGAGCTCGCGGCACAGCGCAGCAAAGGCGATGGCGGTGGGCGGTTTGCGCGCGCCCGAGCGCGGTACCAGCAACCGGTTGCCCGCCGGCTGGCCGCCCGCGCTGGCCTGTTCGGCGGTAAAGTTGCGCAGTGCCACCTCAAGCAGTGGTTTTTCGTCGTACACCACTTCTGTGAGGTGAGCCCCCACCGGCTGGGCGTTGATCACCGGTTCACGGCGCCCTTCGAGAAACTTTAACCGGTGCAGGTTGTAGGTAACCCCGTAACGCTCGCTGAGCGCCTTCTCCAGCCTGGAGGCGACGAAGCCATCGATGCCTTCGATGCGCGTCAGCAACGCGCCCAGTTGCTGACGGCTTTCAAGGCTCTTAGCCAACGCGTGGCTGATCGCAGGCAGTTGGTCAATGGGCGCCTGTCGCAACCAACGGGGCAGGCGCTTGCTGATGAAACCATCCTGAAACGCGTCGCTGTCGTGCTGCAGCGTGTCGGGGCGGACGACGGCATTGCCCCCAGCCTGATCCTCTGGCGAGTGTGTAGTGCCCATGCGTAAAGCCTCTTGTGGGTAAAGAGGCCAGCCTAGGCAGCCACGGTTTGTCGAGGCGCTAGATAGGTAATGCCTGTGCTCAGAACAGCTGTAGCTGGCGGCCGGTCAACGCCGCGAAATCATCCCCGACAAAGGGCAGGATGGCATCGGCCACCGGTTGCAGTTGGCGGCTCAGGTAATGCTCGTAATCGATGGGTGCCTGCAGGCTTTCCAAGGGTTCAGGGCCGGCCGTGGTGATCAGGTAGCTGATCCAGCCGCCGTTCTGGTACTGCCGGGGGCGGCCAAGGCGGCTGTTGTACTCATCGGCCAGGCGCGCGGCGCGCACATGCGGCGGCACGTTACGCTGGTAATCGGCCAGCGGACGACGCAACCGCTTGCGGTACACCATCAGCTCATCGAATTCCCCGGCCAAGGTCTGCTGCACATACTGGCGCACATAGTCGCGGTACGGTTGGCCACGGAAGATCCGCCCGTAAAGCGCCTGCTGAAATTCCCGGGCCAGCGGCGACCAGTCGGTGCGTACCGACTCCAGGCCTTTGTAGACCATCTCCTCGCTGCCGTCGGCGCGCTGCACCAGCCCTGCGTAGCGCTTCTTGCTGCCTTCTTCGGTACCGCGGATGGTCGGCATCAGAAAGCGTCGGTAATGGGTTTCGAACTGCAACTCCAGGGCACTTTCCAGGCCCATCGAATCGCTCAAGTGCCGGCGCCACCAGAGGTTGACCTCGGCCACCAGCTCGCGGCCAATGCGCGCAGCAGCGTCCTCGTCATGGGCGCCTTTGAGCCAGACGAAGGTGGAGTCGGTATCGCCATAGATCACATCGAAACCGCGGGCTTCGATCAGTTCGCGGGTCTGGCGCATGATCTGGTGCCCGCGCATGGTGATCGACGATGCCAGGCGCGGGTCGAAGAAGCGACAGCCACTGGAACCCAGTACACCGTAGAAGGCATTCATGATGATTTTGAGGGCCTGCGACAGCGGCGCGTTGCCCGCGCGCTTGGCCGCCTCCCTGCCCTGCCATACCCGCTCGACAATGGCCGGCAGGCAGTGCTGGCTGCGCGAAAAGCGCCCCCCGCGAAAACCTTCGACCGCGTGCTGCGGGTCGGGCTGACGCAAGCCTTCGACGAGGCCGACCGGGTCGATCAGGAAGGTACGGATGATCGAGGGGTACAGGCTCTTGTAGTCCAGCACCAACACCGAGTCGTAGAGGCCAGGGCGTGAGTCCATGACAAAACCGCCGGGGCTGGCTTCGTCCGGGCGGCTGCCGAGGTTGGGCGCGACAAAGCCCAAACGGTGCATCTGCGGTATGTACAAATGGCAGAACGCGGCCACCGAGCCACCGCTTCGGTCCACGGCCAAGCCGGTGACCGAGGCGCGTTCGAGCAGGAACTCGAGCAGCCGGGTGTGGGCGAAGATGCGCGTGACCAGTTCGCAGTCCTTGAGGTTGTAGCGCGCCAGCGACGGTTTGTCTTCGGCGAACATGCGGTTGATTTCATCCATGCGCTGGTATGGCGTGCTGATCGCCTTGCCCTCCCCCAGCAGCGTCTGGGCAACGCTCTCCAGGCTGAACGACGGGAAGCTCCAGGTTGCCGAACGCAAGGCTTCGATGCCGTCGATCAGCAAGCGCCCAGGAGCATCGGCGAACACGTGGCCGCCGCTGGCGTGAGCGCGCAAGGCCATGGGCGCGCCGTTGCGGCCCAGGGCCAAAGGCACCTGCAGGTGCTTGGCATGTTCGTGCAACAGGCGCAGGTCGAACTGCACCAGGTTCCAGCCGATGATCGCATCCGGGTCGTGCCGGGCCATCCATTGGTTGAGGCAATCGAGCAGCGCGGCAGGGTCGTCGCAGTACTGCAGGTCGAAGTCCACCGCGCTGCTGTCGCCGTTGGCCGGGCCGAGCATGTACACCTGGCGCTGGCCGCAGCCTTCGAGGGCGATGCTGTACAGCGCGCCGCGCTCGCTGGTTTCGATATCCAGCGACACCAGACGCAGCGGTGGTCGGTAGTCTGGCAGTGGTTTGAGCTGGGCGTCGCAGAGCACGCCGTGGGCGTCTGGCTGGCCGGTGAACTGCACCGGGGCCGTGATGAAGCGCTCCATCAGGTAGCGCTCGGGGGGGCGGATATCGGCTTCGTACACCTCGACGCCGGCGTTGCGCAGGCGTTGCTCCAGTTGCATCAGCTGGCGATGCTGGCGGCAGTACAAGCCCAGCACCGGGCGTTGATCGAAGTCGCGCAGTTGCAAGGGCTTAAGCTCGACACCCGGCTCGTTGGCCAGCAGCACGCGGGCATGTTCGGCCTGCGCCTGCGCGATGAACGCCACCGAGACTTGCGGCGCCAGGCGCAGCTGGCGCGGGCCTTGGTCCGTCGCCAGCCAGAACTCCACGCACGTGCCTTCGGGTGTGTCATGCCAATGCCGGGTCAGGACAAAGCCCTGCTGCAATTCCACCGCGTGGACCTCTGATCGTCTGTTGTGCTGTAAGTGACGATTCTACCCTGTGCACGGCAATCCAGGGGCTGCCATATCCGGCTTTGCCCTCAGATCCGACTTGGCCTCTGTAGGAGCAGCCTTGTGCTGCGAAGAGGCCGGTAAACCTGGCAGAGTTGCATGGTCAGTACTGGCCTCTTCGCAGCACAAGGCTGCTCCTACAACGACCGCGTAGGCCTGGGAAACTATCGGGAGCCGGCCTTGAACCCGCCACGGCGCCCTGCCCAGGCCAGCAGCCACGCCAGGCCAATCAATACCAGCGCCACGGGGCCAAACCAGGCGACGCCCGCCCCGGTCAACAGCAACCCACCGATAATCCCGCCCAAGGCGATGGCGCTGTTCCATACCGTCACCAGCATCGACTGCGCCACGTCACCGCCCTCGCCCGCTGCATCTGCGCATGCCGTCTGCAACAGTGTTGGCGCGCCACCGTAGGTCACACCCCACAGCGCGATGCTCAGGTACAGGGCCCACGAGGACGCCTGCCCCAGCACCAGCGTGGCCACGGCAAAACCGGCCAGGCTGAGCAGCACCAGCGTGCGCAGGTGGCGATCGACCAACAGCCCGACCAGGCCGATGCCCGCCAGCGCCGACAAGCCGAACACCATCAACACCTGGCCGATTTCGGCAGCCATCCCCGCCGCCCCCAGAAGCGGCACGATGTAGGTATACAGAATGTTGTGGCCGAGGATCCAGGTCATGATCACCAACAGCACCAACGCCACGCCAGGTGTGCGCAACACCTGCAGCGCCGCCGGTCGCTTGCCGGCGGCCTGCCCCGGGTAGTCCGGCACGGCGCGCAACACCCAGACGACCAGCAGCAGCGCCACCACAGTGACCACGACAAAGGTGGCCCGCCACCCCAACAGTGCCCCTAGCCAGGTGCCGATGGGCAAGCCGAGGGACAAGGCTATCGGCTGGCCGAGCATGGCCACCGCCATCGCCCGCCCCTGCAAGGCCACCGGCACCATGCGCCGGGCATGGCCGGCAATCAATCCCCAAGCCAGGCCGGCTGCGGCACCGGTGAAAAAGCGCAGCACCAGGGTAAGGGCATTGGAGGACGACAAGGCCGTCAACCCGTTGAACAGCACGAAGCCACCAATCGCCAGCAGTAATGCACGGCGGCGATACCAGCCTTGGGTCAGGGTCACCAGCGGGATGGCTGTCAGCAGCGAGCCCAATGCATACGCCGTGACCCACTGCCCGGCCATGGCCTGGCTGATCGTCATGCCGCCGGCGATCTGGTCCAGCAGGCCGGCAGGCAGGGTTTCGCTGAGGATGGCAATGAAGCCAGTCATCGCCAGGGCCAGCAGGCCGCTCAAGGGTAAGCGCTCGGCGCTGTCACCCAGGAGCGGTGCGGAAGAAGTCTGGGACATTGCAGGGTGCCTTGAAGTGGTGATCGAGGCCGGCAGTGTGCATGCCGGGGGTATTGCGGAAAAAGATGGGTACAATGCCGTTCACCCCGGACATTCATGTCCGCAATCAGGAGTGCGCAATGGACAGCCTCAGCGGCTTCGTAGTCTTCAACCGGGTGGCCGAAACCCGCAGTTTCGTAGCTGCAGGCCAGTCGTTGGGCATCAGCGCTTCGGCTGTGGGCAAGCGCGTGGCACGGCTGGAAAGCCGCCTGGGTGTGCGCCTGTTCCACCGCAGCACACGCAGCATCACGTTGACCGCCGAAGGCACGCTGTTTCTTGAACGCAGCCGCCGTATCCTGGCTGAGATCGAGGCCACCGAGCAGGCCCTGTCACAGGCCAGTGAAACCCCGCGCGGTCGCCTGCGTGTGAGCCTGCCCCAGGTCACCGGGCTGGTCATGCCGGCGCTGGCCGACTTCATGGCGTTGTACCCTGAAGTTGAACTGGACCTGGAGTTTACCGACCGCATGGTGGATATCGTCGGTGAAGGTTTTGATGTGGTGATGCGCGGCGGTCAACCTGTGGATTCGCGCCTCAATGCCAAGTTCCTCGGCCACTTCCAGCATCGCCTGGTGGCATCGCCCGAGTACCTGCGCGAACGCGGCACGCCCACCCACCCCCGCGACCTGCGTGCACACACCTGCCTGCACTACCGCTTCCCCAGCAACGGCAAGCTGGAGACCTGGCCGCTGCGTCAGGAGCACCCCGACCAGGGCTATGACATCCCCATTTCGATGGTGTGCAACCACGTCGAGACACGCATCTGCTTCGCCCTCAACCACCGCGGCATCACCTGCCTGCCAGACTTCAGCGTGCGCCGCGAGCTGGCCGCCAGCACGCTGGTGACGGTACTCGACAGTTTCATGGAGCGGCGTGGCAGTTTCTACCTGTTGTGGCCGTCGGGGCGCCAGGTGCCGCCCAAACTGCGGGTGTTCATCGATTTCATGCTTGAGCGGGTATTCCCAGGCAGCCCTCAACCGTACAAATAGTTGATGTCCTTGTAGGCCAACGGCGGTACCTGGCTGATCAGGAAGTCACGCAGTTTGTGCATCTGCCGGGCCTTGGGGCTGGATTTCAGCCAGGTCATGTAATACCCGTCACCGGTGGCCACCGCGTGCTTGAACGGCGTCACCAGCCGCCCTGCCGACAGGTCGGAGCTGGCCAGCACCAAGTCCACCACCGAGATGCCCAGGCCTTGCTGGGCCGCCGAAATCCCCTGGTCTAGGGTATCGAACACCTGCCCCTGGTCGATGCTGATATCCAGTGCGTCCATCCGCGCCAGCCAGCGTCGCCAGTCGCGCCGGTCCGGCGACGGGTGCAGGAACTCGCATTGGCGCAGGTCGGCGAGATCGGGCTGGGCTTGCGCCATGTAATCGGGGTGGCACACCGGGATCAGCCACTCATCGAACAGCTTGAAGCTCTCGACATCGGCGGGGAAACGGCCGTTGGCCAGCAGGATGGCGCAGTCGTAGGGCTCCGAATAGAAATCCACGCTGTCGATGTCCATCCACACGCTCGACAGTTGCACGCTGCTGCTGTCATCGAGCTTCTTGAAGCCGTCCAGGGCCCTGAGCAACCAGCGCATGGTGAGCGTGGATGGCGCCTTCAGACGCACGCCATAACGGTCCTGTCGCAGCAACGCGCAGGCGTTCTCGATGATCTTGAAGCCGACCTTGAGCTCTTGTGACAGCAAACGCCCGTGCTCGGTCAGGCTCAGCTTTGGCCCACGACGCTCGAACAGGTCGCAGCCGAACATGGCCTCGAGGGTCTTGATGTGGTGGCTGACCGCCCCTTGGGTCAGCGCCAGCTCCTCCGCCGCACGGGTAAAGGAGCCATAACGAGAGGCCACCTCGAAAGCACGCAGGGCGTGCAAGGCCTGAATCCGTTCCGACATGGCGACGTCCGAAGCATGAGTGAGACTAATAGTAGGTCATAGTTCCACGCGTTTTACAACGTTAAGTCTGTCTCAGAAAATGCGGGTAAATAATAAAGATTACCAACGATTCTGCCTGCATATGACTGGAACGTTACTTAATTAGATGCCTGGGGAAATCATGTTTACGGGTTATGGAAACTGCTATCGCCTGGATGCGCTAGAGCTGGCCGCTGAACATGTGCGGAACACGCAACATTGGACGTACAAAACCATACAACATTTTCGCAGTATTCTCGCCAACCCCGAATTCCCCTGCCTGTTTGGCCGCAAGGCAGTCGCCAGCGAGACCTGCCACATCCTCTTCGCCCGCGCCGAACAACTGGCCGACGACATCGCCCAGGGCCTGGCTGACTACGTGCGCACCATCACTCCGATCCCGCTCAAGCAGCGCATCGGCAGCCCATTGGTGGTGTTTCTCGAAACCGCCAGCGAATACACCCTTGCCGAGCAACAGGCGCTGGCCTGGAAAGTTTTGCAGGGCGTGCACGCGCGCGACCCGCATCCTTGGCCGCAGGCGATGCCGACCGACCCTCACGACACGGGCTGGTCGTTCTGCTACGCCGGCATGCCGCTGTTCATCAACATGAACTTCCCCGGCCACCAACAGATGAAAAGCCGCAACCTGGGGCCGCACATCACCTTCGTCATCAACCCGCGGGAAAACTTCGACGAAGTGGCCAACGCCAGCACCGAAAGTGGCAAGCGTATCCGTGCCCGCATCCGCGAGCGGGTACAGCATTACAACAACGGCATCATGCCCGACACCCTTGGCGCGTTCGGCGATGCCGACAACTACGAGTGGAAGCAGTACCAGCTACAGGAGGCGGGTTCGCTCAACCCGTCGCGCTGCCCGTTCCACGCCCATGTAACAGCCGACACACTGATCGAGAATTGACCGTGAATACCGCACTCACCGCCACCTATGCCCTGACTGTCCTGCTACTGATCGCCACCCCTGGCCCAGTGGTGGCACTGATCGTCAACACCGCTGCCGCCTCCGGGTCGCGCAAAGCCATGTTCACTGCCGTGGGGACCAATTGGGCGTCCCTGGTACTGATTGGCGCGGCGGCCTGGATCATCCTGACCAGCGCGGCCATCGACAAGGCCTGGCTCAGCGGCATGAGCCTGCTGGGCTGCCTGTTCATCGGCTACATCGCCGTGGGCACCCTCAAGGAAGCCCTGCAGGCGCCCACCTCAGAGTCGGCGAACGAAGCGCCTGGGCCTGGGCGTGGCGGCCTGCTGCAAGGGTTCATGGTGGGTATTTCCAACCCCAAGGACATCATCTTCTTCATCGCCTTCTTCCCTCAGTTCATCCAGATCACCGAGTCGTTCGGCAAGAGCATGGTGGTGCTGTCGCTGTTGTGGGTGGCCATCGATTTTGCCGTGCTCAGCCTGTACATCTTCGCCATCGGCAAGATCGCTTCGCAGCGCAGCAATCGCGTCATCAGCCTGGCCTCGGGCGTTGCCCTGCTGCTAATCGCGGCCGGCGGCCTGCTGTACAACCTCAAGGAACTGGCGGCCTGAGCCGGATGCCTCGCAAGGAGTGCCCATGAGATCGACCGACACGAGCACAGATGTTTTGGGCCTTCCTTCGCCGCTGCAACAGGACTACCAGCGCTTTCTGCAACTGGGCAGCCGCCGTGCGCCACACGCGCTGCACATCCACGAGAGCGGCTACCGCTCGGGCACCATCAACACCGATGCGCTCGGCCTGCGCTACAGCCACTGCGCCGGTAAGCGCTTCTCGGCCGCCGAGCGCGGCACGGCGCCGCGCATCAACCTGTTGGTCGGGGGCTCCACCGCCTTGGGCGTCGGCGCCAGCAGCGATGAGCACACGGTGGCTTCGCACCTGTCGATGCTGACCGGCGAGGTCTGGCTGAGCCTGGCAGGCTGCGGGCTCAATGCCGGCCAAGAGCTGCTGATGTTCCTGACTCACCAGCACCGCCTCGGCCAGCTCGGCCACGTGGTGGTGCTCAGCGGCCTCAATACCTTAGCCCATGAGGCCCTCTACGAAATCCTCGCCAGCCCCCGCGAGGCGCATCACGTCACAGGTTTTCAGGAAGCCTTGAACAGTTTCAGCGACGGCATGCCGCCTGCCGCAGCCCCCCGCCGACAATCGCTTTGGCGGCGCATCGGCCAAGCCTTGGCCGCGCCCCCTCCCGCGCCTCCAGCCGCCCAACCGCTGTCGCCCCCAGAAAAACGCCTGGCCCGCGCGGCCGACAGCATCGGCCGTACCCTGCGCCAGTGGGAGCGGCTGCTGGCAGACAGCCACGCCACCCTCACCTTCATTCTTCAGCCGCTGCTGCCCTGGTGCCGAGAAACCTTGCCAGCGGGCGAGCAAGCCATGCTGGCGGCGCTGGCGCGGCAGCCCGCGAACTTCGAGCGCCTGCTGGACGGGGTCTTCGACAGCCACTTGCACACAGCCTTCTTTCGCCGCATCAAAGACCAGGCCGACCCGGTAGCCTGCTATGACATGAACAGCATGCTCAGCAGCTCCCCCGTGTTTGGCGCCGACCTGTTCGTCGACCGCCTGCACCTCAACGACCTGGGCAACAACGCACTGGCCAAAGTCATTACCGCCAAGCTTGGCCTGGCCCAGGAAAAACACGCTCAGCGCAAGGTCACGCCTATCAAGCTCGTCTGACAGTTGCCCGCCGGTCTTCCGGCGAGGCCCCTTGGGTGGCTAGAATACGTCGTCGTTCCGACTCGCCCGAGGCGTACCTGTACCTGTGATGAACATCCAAGCCGTGCATCAACCACTGGCCGCCTGTCGTGACTGCCCGTCCCACGAGGCCTGCCTGTGAGTCGTGTGGCAACCCTGTCGCCGCTGGTGATCGCCTTGATGCCACTGGCCGCGCAAGCGCTCGACGTGCGCATCGACCCTCATGCCGACTTGCTCTACCGCCAGGCCCTGCCCTTGCTCGAGCAGGCCGACAGCCAGGACGACGGCGCCAGCTCGCTGCGCACTGCAGTGGGCAGCGACCCGGAGCTCACCCGCCAGGGCCAGGCCCTGGCGCACACCTTGCCCACCGCCGTGGCACTGCTGAAAAAGTCGGTGGAGCTTGGCCACCCCGTGGCCCAGTACCGGCTGGCGTTGTACTACATGACCTACCTGCCGGTGGCCCAGATCCCGGACGCTGCCTGCCCTTTGCTGGAGGCGAGCCTCAAGCAAGGCTTCGCCCCCCCGGCGCCGGCCATTGCCACCTGGTGCCCGCCCTACAACGCCAGCGCAGACTATCGCGCTGCGCTGGAGGCGATCCCAAGCATGGCCCCCCAATACGCCCCCTACTACCCACAGCCCACCCCACGACTGGCCTGCAACCGCAGCCAGCCGCAAGGCCTGAACATGCAGTGGGGGCGCCAGCGTGACTACCAGGCCGAGGTGTACCGGGTGTTGGCCGACCTTGACCCAGGGCATCGGCAAGCCTTGCTGCAGAAGGCCGTGGACATCAACGGATGCTCGACTGCGCAGCGCTGGTTGACCAGCCATCGATAGCGGCCAGTCGACAAACCAGCAAGATCGTTCAAGCCATGGCCCGCTTCACTCTGGCATGCTGCCCAACCGAGTACACGCGTTGCAGCCACCATGCCCCACAGCCCACACATCGCTCGCCAAGCCTTTGTTCATGGCGCCATCGCCATCCTCCCGCTTTCCCTGGCCGTCGCCCCCTGGGGCCTGCTGGCCGGCTCCATGGCCATCGAGGCCAACCTCAGCGCCTGGCAAGGCCAGGGGCTGTCGGCCATCGTCTTTGCCGGTGCCGCACAACTGGTGGCAATCGGCATGCTCAAGGGCGGCGCCAACCTGGCGTCGATCCTGCTCACCACCTTGCTGCTGACATCGCAGCACCTGCTGTACGGCCTGTCCATGCGCCCGTTGCTGTCGAACCAGCCGCTGCGCTGGCGGTTGGGCCTGGGCTTTTTGCTGACCGACGAGTTCTTTGCCCTGACCAGCCATTATGACCAGCAGCAGTTCAATCGCTGGTATGCGCTAGGCGTGGGCCTGACCTTCTACATCGCCTGGAACCTGTTCACCTTGGCAGGCATCGTCCTTGGCCAGAACATCCCGCACCTCGACCAGTTGGGCCTGGACTTCTCGATTGTCGCCACCTTCGTCGCCCTGATCGCGCCACTGGTGCGCAACCTGGCCACGGTGGTGTGCGTGGCCGTGTCGCTGTTCTGCTCGGTCCTGTTCAGTGCCTGGCACTGGGAAACTGCCCTGGTGGCCGCGGGCCTGCTCGGCATGGGCGCCGGCTTCATTTGCCAAAAGTGCTTTGGAGGCCGCGCATGACCTGGTTACTGATTTTCGCCATGGGCGCCATCGTGTTTCTCAATCGCTATGCGTTTCTTGAACCACGCCTGCCCTTGCGCCTGAGTTCCAATGCCCGCCAGTTTCTGGGCTTCGCGGTGCCGGGCATGCTCACCGCCATCTGCGGGCCGATCATTTTCATGCCTGACCACCAGTTGAACCTGAGCCTGCTCAACCCTTATCTGCTGGGCTCGGTGGTGGCCGTCGCCTTGGTGCTGTTGACCCGCAGTGTGTTGCTGAGCATGCTGGTGAGCATGTTGATCTTCTTCCTCCTGCGCAGCTGGCTGGCATGACCACGCCCCTGCGCGAGCAGACGCACCTGTGGCAGGCGCCGGCGCTGGGCGACGTCGAAATGCTGCACGCGCGGTATTTTCAACAGCGCTTCGCCCCGCACGTGCATGAAGGCTACGTGTTCACCGTGATCGAGTCGGGCGCCCAGCGCTTTTGGCATCGTGGCAGTGAACACCTGGCCCCGGTGGGCAGCATGGTGTTGATCAACCCCGACGAACTGCACACCGGCGCCACGGCCCACGAAGCCGGCTGGCGCTACCGCGGTTTCTACCCAGAACATGAGCGGGTAACGGGTGTGCTGGAGGAGCTGGAACTGGGCCGCCACGGCATGCCCACCTTCAAGGACAGTGTGATCCAGGACCCGGCCCTGGCGCTCGCCTTCAGCCAGCTGCACCAGTTATCCGAAGGCGCAGCCAGTGCCCTGGAACAGCAGACTGCCTGGCGCCATGCCGTGCTGGCCCTGGTGCAACGCCATGGGCAATGCGCCGAACCCGCTGCACCGGGCCATGAGCCGCAGGCAGTGGCCCGCGCCCGTGAACTGCTGGAGAGCCAGCTGGCCGACCCGCCATCGCTTGAAGCCCTGGCGGCGGCGGTCAACCTGTCACCCTTCCACTTCGCCCGGGTGTTTCGCCAGGCCACCGGCCTGCCGCCCCATGCCTGGCTCAAGCAACGGCGCCTGGCCCGTGCCCGTGAGTTTTTGAAACGCGGCCAGGCGGCTTCGGAGGTGGCGTTTGCGCTTGGGTTTGCCGACCAGAGCCACTTGAGCCGGCAGTTCAAGCAGGCCTATGGGGTAACCCCAGGCGCATACCGCAGCGCCTGCCTGCCAAGCTGACGCCCTGCGACACCCGGCCCCAGGCAAGCTTGCTGGCCACTGCTACACTGACAGGGCTGAATTGGAGGATCCTGCCATGTCCGAAAGAGAGCTCACCACCCTCATATCGCTGATGAACCAGCGTCAGGCCTGCCTGAGCAGTGCCTGCAAGGAGATTGCCGACTGGATCGACCGGCAGGGCGATGTGCCCGCCGCCGGCAAGATCCGCGCGAGTCTAAAGGCCCTGGAGGCCGACGAAGCCCAGGTACGCAAGACCTTGACCTCGCTGACCCTCGACAGGCCATTGCCGCGTTTTCGTAGCTGAATGAATTGGGGCCGCTATGCGCGGCCCCAGATGAATCAGTGTTTCATGTGCATGTGGTCATGCCCACCGCCTGCCTCGGCGTTGAGCGGACGCACTGGCGCTTGCACCTGCAGCTTTTCCTTGCCGCCCTTGGCATCTTCGATGACCAGGGTCAGTGGCACCTGCTCGCCTTCTTTCACCTGCTGGTTCAACCCCATCAGCATCACGTGCAGGCCGTTCGGGTCCAGGGTGACTGCTTTGCCAGCCGGCAACTCGACGGCCTTGACCTCGCGCATGCCCATCACGTCGCCGTTCATGGTCATTTCATGCACTTGCACGGTCTTTGCCACAGGCGATTCAACGCCAACCAGCTTGCTGTCGCTGCTGGCCGTGAGGGTCATGAAGGCACCGGTGGACTGCTGGTGCGGCACGCTGGCGCGGACCCAGGCATCACTCACGGTGGTCTGGGCCAGGGCTGGTAGGGCAAGGCCCAGCAGGGCGATGGCGGCCAGGCCGCGCTTGATCGGTTGCAGTGAAACAGCCATTAGCAAATCTCCATCAGGGTGACCAAGTCTTCAGCGCATTCCTTGGCATTCAGGGAATGGCCCAGGCTCAGGCGCAGGGTGCCACGCGTATCGTAAACGTAGCTGGTGGACGAATGAGAGATGGTGTAGGTATCACCGGCCGGGACCTTCTCGTAGAACACCTTGAACTCTTTGGCCACCTCGGCGATTTCTTCGGGGGTGCCCGTCAGCGCGGTGAACGAGGGGTCGAACGCTTTGACGTAGGCGTCGAGCACTTCGGGGGTGTCGCGCTCCGGGTCCAGGGTGATGAATACCACCTGGAACAAGTCACGGTCGCGGCCCCTGAGCAACTGCCTGATTTGCGCCGCCCGCGCCAGCGTGGTCGGGCAGACCGCCGGGCACTGGGTGAAGCCGAAGAAAATCATCGGCATGCTGCCGTAGAAACTCGACAGGGTACGCGGGTTGCCTTGGGGGTCCTTGAGGTTGAACTTGCGCCCAAGGATTTCGTTGCTCATGTTCTTGCCGTACTTGAACTCAAGACCCCGGGCCGGGCTGCAACCAGCCAGCAGGCCAAGCCCGAGAACGCCCATCCCGGCGACAACCGCGCGCCGGGTATACAGATCATTCATGGAACTATCCTTTACAGGCCATCCTTTACAGGAAAGGTACCGGCCCTTGGGACGGGCCAGCCGAAAAACCGGGGCATTCTTACATGACACCCCAAGTGCTTCTACCCGACGAAGGCGCAGATGGCCTGCAGCCCTTTGAATACGGGCTGCGGCCTGTTGTCGCAGGGGTTGAACTCGTAACAGTTTGTTGCTAAGGAAGCGGCGAACCCTGGTATCAGTAGTACGCGTTTTCCTTCTGGGTGTGGTCGGTCACGTCGCGCACACCTTTGAGCTCCGGAATACGCTCGAGCAGGGTGCGCTCGATGCCTTCCTTCAGGGTCACGTCGGCCTGGCCGCAGCCCTGGCAACCGCCGCCGAACTGCAGCACAGCGATGCCGTCGTCGACCACGTCCACCAAGCTTACCTGGCCGCCATGGCTGGCCAGGCCCGGGTTGATCTCGGTCTGCAGGTAGTAGTTGATACGCTCGTTGATCGGGCTGTCTTCGTTGACCATCGGCACCTTGGCGTTCGGCGCCTTGATGGTCAGCTGGCCGCCCATGCGGTCGGTGGCGTAATCGACCAGCGCGTCTTCCAGGAAAGGTACGCTGACTGCATCGAGGTAAGCGGTGAAGCTCTTCAGACCCACGGCGGTGTCGTCAGGCTTCTCTTCGCCCGGCTTGCAGTAGGCAATGCACGTCTCTGCGTACTGAGTGCCTGGCTGGGTGATGAAAATGCGGATGCCGATGCCGGGCGTATTCTGCTTGGAGAGCAGATCGGCCAGGTAATCATGGGCGGCGTCGGTAATGGTTATAGCGCTCATGGAAGTTCCTCACAGACTTGCGGCCAAGTGTACGCCAACCTGGCCCTTGTACAAAGTCCTAGTATTTGACTCGGGAAAGCGCATACGCCGGCGCCTGCCCCCGTGGCGCCGCCAGCCAGGCCTGCATTCGCCGGTACAGGCCGCGCTCCAGCCACTGGTAGCTGAACCACGACATTAGTCCAATGGACGGCACGCACAGCGCAAACACCAGGTACGGGTTCAGGTGCAGCCGCTGGCTGGCGAACCAGCCGGCATACAGCACCAGCACGTGAATCAGGTAGACCGAATACGAACAGTCGCCCAGCGCCTTGAGCAGCCGGTTACCCGCGAACAACGGCTCCAGGGAGACAAAGGCCAGCACCACCAGCGCGCTCGGCAGGCCCCAGTGCAGCAGGCGCTGGGAGGCGTCGAGGTGGTAGATGGCATACCCCGCCACCGCGAGCAACGCCAGGGGCGTCCAGATGCCCTGGCGGATCACACCGCGCCGATACAGCACACCCAGGCCGATGCCGAGCAGGAACTCATAAATGATGTCATTGTTGTAGAAGCGGCTGAGCACACCCAGCCGCCCCAGCACTTCACTCACCAGCAGCAGCGCGACGGTGACCAGCAGCAACTGATGGCGCTGGCGGACCAGGAATGCCAGGCCGAAGAGCAGGTAGAAGAACATCTCGAAGTTCAGCGTCCAGCCCACGTTCAAGGTCGGATAGAGGCCATACCCGCCGGGGTTTTCCGCAGGCACGAACAGCAGCGACAACAGCAGGTGGTGCCAGTCGAATTCCTGGTGCGGCATCCAGCGGCTGGCCGCCAGCAGCAGGCCCGCCATGACCAAGGTGTAGAACCAGTACGCCGGGACGATGCGCAGCACCCGGTTGAGCAGGAACTGGCGGGGTTCGATGGCTTTGTCGCGGGTGGAGAGGTAGATAACCAGGCCGCTGATGACGAAGAAGATGTCGACGCCGACAGCGCCCCGGTCGGTGAGCAGTTGGCCGATGGGCCCGCTGGCCTTGAAGTCGAAGAAGATCTGCATGAAATGGTGGCAGACCACCACCCAGGCGGCGAACGCCCGCAGTGCCTGAAGCGAATACAGCATGAAATACCCTGCGATTGCCGGTGCATTGAGGCCGCTGGCCGAATGCAGAGGCGAGCGCTACGCGCTCGTTCGCGGGTAAACCCGCTCCCACAGGTACTGCACCGGTCAAGAGGCCAGCGCTATCCCTGTGGGAGCGGGTTCACCCGCGAAGGGCTGCAAAGCAGCCCCCCTGCAATCGATCAAGACCACCCAACCTTTCCGACCGCAGTTGTTTCGGAAAGGTCAGGTTGACCGATCAGAGGTTCTCGTAGCGGTTCATGTCCAGCACACCCGCTTCCACCGGCTGGGTCTCCTTGATGTAGCTATTGAGGTCATGGAAGTACTGCCAGAACTGCGGATGGCTGCGGCGCACGCCCCAGCGCATGACGATGCGCTCGAATTTGCCAGCATCATCACGCGCATACTCCATGTCCTCGACAAACTCGGGCACGTCCTCGGCCGGAATGTTGAAGATGAAGTTCGGGTAGCTGCTGAGCACGCCCGGGTACAAGGTCAGGGTGTCCAGCCCAGGCTGATAGCGGTAGGCCTCACCCAGTAGGAAGGCAACGTTGCTGTGCGCACGGTTGCGCAGCAGGCTGTACACCTGGCGCTGGCCGCCCTGCCCTTCGATACGCAGCATCGTCGCCTCAGGCAGCTGGTTGATGACCTTGAGCCCGGCAGCCGGGCGCGACACCAGGCGGCTGAGCGACTGCTCGACATTGCGGAACGCTTCGTTCATCTGCGGCCGCGAGCAGTAAGCCCCCTGGCAGCGGTTGATCGGGTCAGGTGCCGCATTCAGGCTGCCGGTACGCTGCACCAGCTTGAGCCCGAAGTCGCGTTTTGGGTTCGCCGGGTCCAGCTTGATACCACTTGGGGTGTCAGTGTCGATGTCCTCGTAATCGAGCCACATCTTCACCTTGCCGCTGTTCTGATACCAGTCGCTGAGGATCGCGCCACGCTGGTCGGCCGGCATCAGGCGCAGGAAGTTGACCTCGGCGCCATTGCGGATCAGGTCGAAGTACAGGCGGGTCTGCAACTGGTGCGAAACGTTGCCGAACACATCGAAGTTGACGGCCAATTGGTAGTAGGTGCGCTCGAACAAGGGGTAGTCGAACAGCCACACGGTGAGCGGCACATCCCCGATCAGGCCCTTGGTCACCGAGGCGCTGTCGAAGTGACGGAAGATGCTCAGCAGTGCATTGTCGTTACCGGCCCACAGCGTCGACCAACCCGGCGCCGGCATTTCGGCATAGGCTTCGCGACGCAGTTTTTCGTATTCGTTGCGCTTGTCGCGGTAGGCATGCCAGAGGCCCAGCACACTGCCCACGTCGTCGATCTGGCCCGGCATGGCCAGCAGCGGCGTGGCCTCGCCACGGTACTGGGCATCGGTGATGTAGCGGTCGTGGGCCGGCTCCTGGAACAGCGCCCAGAAGTTGTCGCGGATCACGTCGGTTGCAATCTGCCCACGGCACACCGGGCCACGGATGAAGGTGCGCACGAAGTACTCGGCGTTATCCAGCATGAACTGGTAACGCGCCACCGCCGGGATCGCCTCGAAGGTCTCGAACGGGTTGGCCCGGTGGCGCGGGCCATAGCCTGGCAGCGCGGAGGCATGCCAGTCACCCGCGTAGAACAGTTGCTTGACCCGCTTGAGCTTCTGCGGCCCCATTGGGTAGGTGATGTGCGTCTTGTGCACGATCACACCCTGCACCGGCATCAGCCGGTAGTAGAAGTCGGTGCCTGGCGGGTCGTTGGGGCGTCGGGTCGCGATCACGTCGACCGGCTGGCCACTGGGCGTGCGGGAACGCACCCACTGGAAGAAGTGGCCCTGCTCGCCGCCGACGAAGTAGATGTGCGCAAGGAACAGGTGCTCATAAAGCCAACGGCCAACCAGCGCCTCGGTCGAACCCGGGCGGTTGAGCAGCTCTTCCCAGTCGGCGATCTGCTTGGCCTCGACCGCACTCGGCTGAATCGGCTGGTACTCCACCGGCGCGCCAGCCGCCAGCCAGCGTTGCAGGGTGGTGTACTCCTGGTCGGTCAGGCCGGTGACCGCCAGTGGCATGCCTTCTTTGGGGTGCGCGCCGGCGTAGGCGTCGAACTCATGGGGCAAAGGGCACATGTTGTTGCGGTTGATGCCCAGAACGATGTCCTCGGGCAGCTTGGCATTGGGCGTAAGCGGCGTCTTGTGCCCCAGCTCGAGCATGCGCGCCATCAGCGCGGCCTGGCTGCCCTGGCCGTCGAGCACCGAGTAGAAGCCCTTCTTGCGCCACTCGCCCTCGCTGTGGGCGTCGTAGAACAGCCGCGTAGTCGGCACCGCCGCGCTGCGGTCACCTTGGTACACCGGCACCTTGGTCGCTCCCCGCACCGCGCCCTCTGGGCTTTCCAGCTTGAGCTGGCAGGCCGCATCGTTGCAGGCATGGCAGGCCACGCACTTCTCGGTGAAAATCGGCTGGATATCCCGGGTGTAGGAAATAGCCGGGCTCGATTGGGCAGCCTGCCCGAAGGTCGCGCCACTGATGAGCAAGGCGAAAACGCCCGCCCAAGCACGAATACAACGATGCACCATGTGCGGAAAGTCCTGGTTCTTGAAAGCCATCACGATTGCCTGGTCGTCCTTGGGTGCTTGCGTGCCAACATGAGCTAAATTCATGCAAATGGGCAGTGCGCCTAAAAACCGCGCAGCTTTGTTATGATTCGGCACCTTCTGATATTCGCCCGACCAGGTAGTTCCTATGTCCGACCGCAGCGCTCGTCTCCAAGCACTCCAGCACGCACTCAAAGAGCGCATCCTGATCCTCGACGGCGGCATGGGTACTATGATCCAAAGTTATCGCCTCGAGGAACACGACTATCGTGGCACGCGCTTTGCCGATTGGCCAAGCGATGTGAAAGGTAACAACGACTTGTTGCTGCTTAGCCGCCCCGATGTCATCGCCGCGATCGAGAAAGCCTACCTGGACGCTGGCGCCGATATTCTCGAAACCAACACCTTCAACGCCACGCAGATTTCCCAGGCCGACTACGGCATGGAGTCGCTGGTCTACGAGCTGAACGTCGAAGGCGCGCGCATCGCCCGCCAGGTGGCCGACGCCAAGACCCTGGAGACGCCGGACAAACCGCGCTTCGTCGCCGGCGTACTGGGCCCGACCAGCCGCACCTGCTCGATTTCCCCGGACGTCAACGACCCCGGCTACCGCAACGTCACCTTCGACGAACTGGTAGAAAACTACATCGAGGCCACCCGCGGCCTGATCGAGGGCGGCGCTGACCTGATCCTGATCGAAACCATCTTCGACACCCTCAACGCCAAGGCCGCGATCTTCGCCGTGCAACAGGTGTTCGAGGATGACAACGTCGAACTGCCGATCATGATCTCCGGCACCATCACCGACGCCTCGGGCCGCACCCTGTCGGGCCAGACCACCGAAGCCTTCTGGAACTCGGTGCGCCACGCCAAGCCGATTTCCGTCGGCCTCAACTGCGCCCTCGGCGCCAAGGACCTGCGCCCGTACCTGGAAGAGCTGTCGACCAAGGCCGACACCCACGTCTCGGCGCACCCCAACGCCGGCCTGCCCAACGCCTTCGGTGAGTACGACGAAACCCCGGCCGAAATGGCCGCGGTGGTCGAGGAGTTCGCTGCCAGCGGCTTCCTCAACATCATCGGCGGCTGCTGCGGCACCACCCCAGGCCACATCCAGGCCATCGCCGAGGCGGTTGCCAAGTACAAGCCACGTGAGATCCCGGAGATCGCAAAGGCCTGCCGCCTGTCGGGTCTGGAGCCGTTCACCATCGACCGCCAGTCGCTGTTCGTCAACGTGGGCGAGCGCACCAACATCACCGGTTCCGCCAAGTTCGCCCGGCTGATCCGCGAAGAGAACTACACCGAAGCCCTGGAAGTGGCCCTGCAACAGGTCGAGGCCGGCGCCCAGGTGATCGACATCAACATGGACGAAGGGATGCTCGACTCCCAGGCCGCCATGGTCCGCTTCCTCAACATGATCGCTGGCGAGCCGGACATCTCCCGCGTGCCGATCATGATCGACTCCTCTAAGTGGGAAGTGATCGAGGCGGGCCTCAAGTGCATCCAGGGCAAGGGCATCGTCAACTCGATTTCCATGAAGGAAGGCGTCGAGCAGTTCAAGCACCACGCCCGCCTGTGCAAGCGCTACGGCGCCGCCGTGGTGGTGATGGCCTTCGACGAGGTCGGCCAGGCCGACACCGCCGCGCGCAAGAAGGAAATCTGCAAGCGCAGCTACGACATCCTGGTCAACGAAGTCGGCTTCCCGCCGGAAGACATCATCTTCGACCCGAACATCTTCGCCGTCGCCACCGGCATCGAAGAACACAACAACTACGCTGTCGACTTCATCGAAGCCTGCGCCTACATCCGCGACCACCTGCCCCACGCCTTGAGCTCGGGTGGTGTGTCCAACGTGTCGTTCTCGTTCCGCGGCAACAACCCGGTGCGTGAAGCGATCCACTCGGTGTTCCTGTTCCACGCCATCCGCAATGGCCTGACCATGGGTATCGTCAACGCCGGCCAGCTGGAAATCTACGACGAAATCCCGGCCGATCTGCGCAACAAGGTCGAGGACGTGGTGCTCAACCGCACCCCGGAAGGCACCGATGCCCTGCTGGCCATCGCCGACGACTACAAAGGCGGCGGCGCCACCAAGGAAGTCGAAAACGAAGCCTGGCGCTCGCTGCCGGTCGGCAAACGCCTGGAACATGCCCTGGTCAAAGGCATCACCGCGCACATCGTCGAAGACACCGAGGAGTGCCGCCAACAGTGCGCGCGCCCGATCGAAGTCATCGAAGGCCCGCTGATGAGCGGCATGAACGTGGTCGGCGACCTGTTCGGTGCCGGCAAGATGTTCTTGCCGCAGGTGGTCAAGTCGGCGCGCGTGATGAAGCAGGCCGTGGCACACCTGATCCCGTTCATCGAAGCCGAAAAAGGCGACAAGCCCGAAGCCAAGGGCAAGATCCTGATGGCCACGGTCAAGGGCGACGTGCACGACATCGGCAAGAACATCGTCGGCGTGGTGCTGGGCTGTAACGGCTACGACATCGTCGACCTGGGCGTGATGGTGCCGGCCGAGAAAATCCTGCAGACCGCACGCGACGAGAAATGCGACATCATCGGCTTGTCCGGCCTGATCACCCCGTCGCTGGACGAGATGGTCCACGTTGCCCGCGAAATGCAGCGTCAGGGTTTCAACCTGCCGCTGATGATCGGGGGCGCGACCACCTCCAAGGCGCACACGGCGGTGAAGATCGAACCCAAGTACAGCAACGACGCGGTGATCTACGTCACCGACGCTTCGCGCGCCGTCGGCGTCGCGACCCAATTGTTGTCCAAGGAGCTCAAGCCCGGCTTCGTCGAGAAGACCCGCCAGGATTACGTCGAAGTGCGCGAGCGCACCGCCAACCGCAGTGCCCGCACCGAGCGCCTGAGCTACGCCAAGGCCATCGCGGCCAAACCGCAGTATGACTGGGCAAGCTACCAGCCAGCCGTGCCCACCTTTACCGGCGTCAAGGTGCTGGAAGACATCGACCTGCGCACCCTGGCCGAGTACATCGACTGGACGCCGTTCTTCATCTCCTGGGACCTGGCCGGCAAATTCCCGCGCATCCTCACCGACGAAGTGGTCGGCGAGGCCGCGACGTCGCTGTACAAGGACGCCCGCGAGATGCTCGACAAACTGATCGACGAGAAGCTGATCAGTGCCCGCGCCGTGTTCGGCTTCTGGCCGGCCAACCAGGTCGCCGATGACGACATCGAGGTCTATGGCGATGACGGCCAGCCCCTGGCCACCTTGCACCACCTGCGCCAGCAGACCATCAAGCCTGACAACAAGCCAAATTGGTCGCTGGCCGACTTCGTCGCACCCAAAGACAGCGGCGTCACCGACTACGTCGGCGGCTTTATTACCACCGCGGGCATCGGCGCCGAGGAAGTGGCCAAGGCCTACCAGGACAAGGGCGATGACTACAGCTCGATCATGGTCAAGGCCTTGGCCGACCGCCTGGCCGAAGCCTGCGCCGAATGGCTGCACGAGCAGGTGCGTAAAGAGCACTGGGGTTACGCCCGCGACGAGCACCTGGACAACGAAGCGTTGATCAAGGAGCAGTACAGCGGCATCCGCCCTGCCCCCGGCTACCCGGCCTGCCCGGACCACACCGAGAAAGAAACCCTGTTCCGCCTGCTCGACGGCACGGCCATTGGCGAGACAGGCCCAAGCGGCGTGTTCCTGACCGAACACTTTGCGATGTTCCCGGCGGCGGCGGTCAGCGGCTGGTACTTTGCCCACCCGCAGGCGCAGTACTTTGCCGTGGGCAAGGTCGACAAGGACCAGATCGACAGCTACAGCGCGCGTAAAGGCCAGGAGGTTAGCGTGAGTGAGCGTTGGTTGGCGCCGAACCTTGGGTACGACAGCTAAGACCGTTCTAGCCTGACTGGCCTCTTCGCGGGCAAGCCCGCTCCTACAGGGATTTGCTCGCCCCTCCTGTGGGAGCGGGCTTGCCCGCGAAGAGGCCAGCAAAGCCAACACCCCTTCCATTGCCTACACTGTCCCTGATTGCCTCCGAATACCCAGGAGCCCCCATGGACGACTCAAGCCAAGGCAAGCCCCCCACCTTCTGGCAAATGCTGCACAGCATCCTCGCCGCCGCCTTCGGTGTGCAGAGCGGCAAGAACCGCGCACGCGATTTCACCCACGGCAAAGCCAGCCATTTCATTGCGATGGGTACCGTGTTCACCCTGCTGTTCATTCTGATACTGATCGGCCTGGTGCAATTGGCCATGCACCTGACCGCGCGTTGAGCCCATGAAAACGCCTGCGGGAATCCCTCCCGCAGGCGTCTTGGCTGCATCACGGTCTGAATGGAAGTCTACTGGTGGCTGACCCAATACACGGCGGTGACCACCACCAGGACGATCAAGCAAAGAATCGCCCAGGCATCGACACTGCTGTCAGCTTTGCGGACCTTGGTTGAGTTTCCCATTGCATTGCCTCTTGTTGTGGTTATGGGAATGCACTTCACCTCCAGCAGTTAAGACGAGCAATGCCCTTTCCTCAAGCAAGGTCTTTTGTCCGGCGACGGGCGATGCTCAGGCGTTGGCAAGGCCTGCATCCCGCCAACGCCGCCGAGTGGCAATGCGTTCAGTAATCCATCGGTGCGGTCAGAAACGGGTACGTGTAGTCAGCCGGGCGCCCTTCAGCGCTGTAGGGCTGAAAATCGACACCATGATCAGCCTGCTCGAGCAACTTGAGCCAGCGTCGCGCCTTTGCCTGATCAATCGACTGCAGCGCGGGCACGCTGTGCTCACGCAGGCCATCGCGATTGACCACCAGCCCGCGCGCATCGTCGTGCAGCATGACCATGGCCCAGCCGCCCAAAGTGAAGTGCCCACCCATCAACACCCCAAGGCGCCCGTCGACCCGCGCCCGCAACGCCTCGGGCGAACTGTTGACGGCGCTGAACACGGCATCGCGCCCTGGCATGCGCCCAGCCGCCTCGAATGCCTGCATGGCGCCGAAGGCCATCTCATCGTTGGCCGACCACACAAGCGTGGTGTTCGGGTAACGCTGCAGCAACACACGCGCCTGCTCGAAGGCGCGCTCACGGCTCCAGCCGCCATACACCACCTGGCGCAGGCGCACCTGAGGGAAGTCGGCCAATGCGCGGCGCATGCCCGCTTCACGCTGTTGCGAGGCCGGTGTGGTTTTGACCCCAGCGAAGGCCACCAGGTCCACCGGCCCGTCAGTGCGCGGGAGCAAGGCAACCATCTGGTGCAGCATCAGGTAACCGGCCTGCTCGTCGTTGGTGGTCAGCGTGCCCAGCACCTGGGGGTACTTCTCGGGCTGCGCCTCGATGCTTTGTGCCTGGCTGGCCGTCAGCCCGTTGTTGACCAGAAACAGCTTGACCCCGGTCCCCTTCGACAGGCGGATGATTTCCGGCGCCACATACTGTTCGTTGACCAGCACCAGATAGTCCGGCCGCTGCGGGCCCTTGAGCAGCGCCCGTGCCTGGCTCAGCGTTCGCTCGGCATTGCGCTCGCTGTACTCGACCCGCAGCGTCATGCCCAGGTCGTCAGCCGCGGCCTGCATGAAGCGCGCATAACTGACCCAAAATGTCTCGGTGGACAAGCCTGGGTTAAGGAACACGACGGAAGCAGCCTGCGCATTGGCTGCCAACGGCAGGCTCAGGCACAAGCTTTGGCAAAGCGCCTTGAGCATGCGGTAACACCCCTTGCAACAAACCCGCGAGTATAAACCCACGGCACACGCGGACGAACAAATGCCAGTCAGTCTCACTTAGTTCGTTTGGTTCTTTTCATATGCAAAAACATCACTTTAGCGCATAAACACACTCTGATATCGTTCCCCAGCTCCGAACCGGAGTGCGCGGCCGTGCGCGCGAATAGCTGCATGCAGCCTGAGACAGGACTTTTATGTACGTATACGACGAGTACGATCAGCGGATCATCGAGGACCGCGTCAAGCAGTTCCGTGATCAGACCCGCCGCTACCTGGCCGGGGAGCTGAGCGAAGAAGAATTCCGCCCTCTGCGCCTGCAGAACGGCCTTTATATCCAACGTTTCGCCCCGATGCTGCGTGTCGCCGTGCCTTATGGCCAGCTGAACGCGCGCCAGGTCCGCACACTGGCCAAGATCGCTCGCGACTACGACAAGGGCTACGCCCACATTTCCACCCGCCAGAACGTGCAGTTCAACTGGCCGGCGCTGGAAGACATCCCAGACATCCTCGCCGAGCTGGCCACCGTGCAGATGCACGCGATCCAGACCAGCGGCAACTGCCTGCGCAACACCACCACCGACCAGTTCGCCGGTGTTGCCGCAGATGAAATCATCGACCCGCGCCCTTGGTGCGAGATTGTCCGCCAGTGGACCACCTTCCACCCGGAATTCGCCTACCTGCCGCGCAAGTTCAAGATCGCCATCAACGGCTCGAAAGAAGACCGCGCGGCCATCGAAGTGCACGATATCGGCCTGGAGCCGGTGCGTAACGCAGCGGGCGAGCTGGGCTTCCGTGTGCTGGTTGGCGGCGGCCTGGGGCGTACCCCGGTGGTCGGCTCGTTCATCAACGAGTTCCTGCCTTGGCAGGACCTGATCAGCTACCTGGACGCCATCCTGCGCGTGTACAACCGTTACGGTCGCCGTGACAACAAGTACAAGGCGCGGATCAAGATCCTGGTCAAGGCGCTGACGCCTGAAGTGTTCGCCGAAAAGGTCGAGGCCGAAATGGTCCACCTGCGCGGCGGCAACAGCACCCTGACCGAAGAGGAAGTACAGCGTGTTTCGCGCCACTTCGTCGACCCGGACTACCTGGCCCTGGACAACGTCGACTACAGCGCCCAAGACGCCGAAGCCCCAGGTTTTGCCCGCTGGCGCTCGCGCAACACCCGCGCCCACAAGCGCCCTGGCTATGTGGCCGTGACCTTGTCGCTCAAGCCCACCGGCGTTGCCCCTGGCGACCTGACCGACAAGCAGCTGGACGCCGTGGCGGACCTCGCTGAGCGCTACAGCTTCGGCTTCCTGCGCACCTCGCACGAGCAGAACATCATCCTCGCCGACGTTGAGCAGCGCCAGCTGCACGCCCTGTGGCTGGAGCTGCGCGAAGGTGGCTTTGCCACGCCGAACATCGGCCTGCTGACCGACATCATCTGCTGCCCGGGCGGTGACTACTGCTCGCTGGCCAACGCCAAGTCGATCCCGATCGCCGAATCCATCCAGCGCCGTTTCGACGACCTGGACTACCTGTTCGACATCGGCGAGATCGACCTGAACATCTCCGGTTGCATGAACGCCTGCGGCCACCACCACGTGGGCCACATCGGCATCCTCGGCGTGGACAAGAAAGGCGAGGAGTTCTACCAGGTGTCCCTCGGCGGCAACGCTGCGCGTGACGCGAGCCTGGGCAAGATCCTCGGCCCATCCTTCGCCCAGGACGCCATGGCCGATGTGATTGAAAAGCTGATCGCCGTGTACGTAGAGCAGCGTACCGAGGAAGAGCGTTTCATCGACACCTACCAGCGTATCGGCATCGACCCCTTCAAGGAACGCGTCTATGCAGCGAATCATTAAGAACAACGAGATCGTCGACGAAACCTGGCACCTGCTGCCCAAGGAAACGTCGTTCGACGAGTTGACCAACTGCGACGACTACATCGTCCCGCTGCAACTGTGGCGCGACCATGCCCACGTGCTCAAGGCCCGCGACGGCGGCCTGGGTATCTGGCTGGACAGCGACGAAGAAGCGGAAGAGATCGGCGAAGACGTGCAGCACTTCCAGGTCATCGCCTTGAACTTCCCGGCTTTCACCGACGGGCGCAGTTACTCCAACGCGCGCCTGCTGCGTGACCGCTACAAGTTCACCGGTGAGCTGCGCGCCATAGGCGACGTGCTGCGCGACCAGCTGTTCTTCATGGCCCGTTGTGGCTTCGATGCGTTTGCCATCCGTGCCGACAAGGACCCGGAAGACGCACTGCAAAGCCTGAAGGACTTCTCGGTGACCTACCAGGCCGCCGCCGACCAGCCGCTGCCGCTGTTCCGCCGCCGCTGATCTTCATCGCCCCCGGCCCGCGCTCTGGCGGGTCAGGGGCGTTGTTGTACACCCCTCTTCACCCGCCGCCCGTCAGCCCCTGCGCCCCGGTGGCTTCCTGGTCACGCTCACCTCCCCCGCTTCTGCCGCCCGCGCCCACTCGGCTTGCAGACGCCCCAGCGCATTGCGCACCCGCGCCATGACCGCCTCGCTTAAGTGGTTCTGCTCAAGATTTACAGTCTCCGGATGCGCCTCTATCCAGCCGAGTGCCTCCTCGCTCAATGCCGCGATACGGTTGCCACGCAAGTCCACGACCATGTCGGGATGACGCTGCAGCAACGCCAGGGGCACACTGCGCAAGCCGGTTGCGCGTAATGACAGATAGCGCAGTTGCACGTTGTAGTGCAGCCTCGGCGCCATACCCAACGGGTTACCCTCCAGGCTCAGGACTTGCAACCGGGAGAACCATTCCAGTCGCAACTCGCTTTGGGCGTCCAAAACAATCGCGTTGTCGCGCAAATCCAGACGGGTCAAGCGGCCGAGGCCATTCAGTTGCTCCGGCACGCGGGTCAGCCGATTGGCACTGAGGTTCAGGATGCTTAGCCGGGCAAGGTTGCCAAGGCTGCGTGGCACATCGCTCAGCAGGTTGCCACCCAGCTGCAGGTTTTCAAGGTTCGACAGTTGCCCTGCGCGGTCATCCAGCACAGCCATTTGATTGAAAGAAAGGTCGAGACTGGCCAGATGCTCCAACTGCTCGATACCGGCCGGCAACTCGCCAAACTGATTGCCACTGAGGTCCAGGTCCGTCAGTTGCCTGGCATTGCCCAAGCCGTCCAAGGTCTCGAGCAGATTACCCCCCAGATTCAACCTGCGCAGGCGCGGCAAATGCTCAAGCCCCTCGAAGGCCGAGAGCTGATTGCCTGAGAGGTCGACATCCTCCAGGTTGGGGAAGCGCCGCAGGAAGTCGCCGCTCAGTGTGGCAATCTGCTGGTTACGCAGGGACAACGCGCGCAGGCGTTCAAACAGGATGCCGGCCGGCAGATCAGGAAGCGAACTGACTGCCAGCCCATCGACGGATGAGCCCAAAGACGGCAGTTCATCTCGGTAATTTGCCTGCCAGGCTTCGCGCAACACACCGGCGATGTAGGACCGCGCAGCATATTCCGGTTCACTGGGTTGCCCGCGCCACGCCTCGAAGCTGTGTTCAAGCTGCCGCGACAAATGCGCATAGGCAAGGGAACCGGGCCCATGCGGGGGTTCAAGCCGATACCAGGTCCACGGGTTGCCACGCGCAAGGGTCAGCGTGAGTACCTGCTCCTCTTCCCTGCGCTGGGCAACAATTGCATTGACCGGCCCACTTGGCGCATGGTCCTGGCCCGGCTCTGGCACCAGCGCGGCCAAACGCGCACCATACCTGCGGCGTATGGCTGCAAACTGCGCGCTGTATTCGACCCGCACGTGGTCCTGCCAGAACGTCTGCTGCACCAGGAACTGGCTGAGCGCCTCTGGCGTCTCGGCCCGGTGTACGGCAGCCTCGGCCTCGGCCAGGTCCCCCAGCGTTACGGTATCGACGTGCTGAAGGTCCAGGTAGGTCGGTTGGCCATAGAGGCTCAACGGCTCTGCAAGCCCCACCCGGAATGCCAAGTAGATTTCGTCCTGATCAAGTTGGCCTGGCCGCCCTTGCAAGCGTTCGATGTGCCGCGCGGCAAAGCGGTCGACCTGATCGAGCCGAAACAGCTCACGGCCGAGGTTGCGTAACTCACGCTCGACCCGCCGGCCTCGCAGGCCATCGGTGCGCAGCGCGACCTGCAGCCTCACGATCAGCACATCCAGGTCGGCCCGCCCGCGCGGCATGGCGGCCTGCTCGAACACTGCACGCCGCACGTGGGTATGGTGAAACATGGCATTGAGCAATTCACCGACACGACGCCGCATACCCTGCGCTTGCCGGGTAAAGTCTTCTGAGTGCAGCAGTTCTGCGAGGTACCCAAAGAACGCATCGCTGTCGGCTTCGGCGCTTAGCGCTTCCCATTGCCCGCGACGACGGGCGGCTTCCGCCTCGCTCAGCCCCTCGAACCACTGTTCATGCTCATTTACCCTTTCCACGACTGGCGCGGGCGGGGCAACATTTACACGCTCAAGCGCAACCGGAGACAACGGGTTGCCGTGTAAACGCACGCTGTCGGGGTTGGCCCGCAGCAAGGCGGCCTGCGCCTCACTGACGTCAACGATGCGATTGTGACTGAGATCGACCCATTCAAGGTTCGCCATGTGCGAGGTATCGGGTATGGCTGTCAGCCGGTTTCGCGACAGGTCCAGTTGGCTCAGCCGCGGGAAGCGGGCGAGAAAATCGGCGTTGACCGCCGTCAGCTCAAGGTTGCGCAGCGTCAACGCGGTCACATGATCAAAATTCACCGCCGGCGGAAGGTCGGGCAGGCTGCCCAACCGTGTGCCGTCAAGGACCAGTATGGGGTTGCCACTGGCATCACGTACGCGTCGCTGCCAGGCATGCCGAATGCGCCGTGCCACGCGCGTGCGCCTGATCAACTGTATCGGCCCGGACGATTGCCGGCGCCAGCGCCCTAACGCCTGATCCAGTGCACGCAGCGCTTCGCACAGTTGCAGGTAGTAGCTCCAGGGCGTCAGCCCCTGCTCACGGGCGGTATTCGTGAAGGCTTCAAGGGCGCTGTCATCGTAATCGGGGAACAGCCGCTGAATACCCCGGCGCAGTGCGCGATTGCTGCTTTCGCCACGCCCACTCAGGGGGTAGCCCAGGCGACCATCGCCCAGCCGCACCGGTGGCCGAAAGCCCAGCCCGACCGGCGCCATGCCGAGCAGGGTGGCGGCCTTGTCGCGATGCTCGCTGGCCCACTTCGACAAGGCATCGGCCAGTGCCTGCGGGGACTCGCTGGCTTCACCCAGCGCCCGACGCTGCCACGGGTCGAGCTGCAGCAACAGCGCCTGGAACAGGCTGTCCTCGGCATTGGCCGTGGGCAAGGGGCGCCCGTAGGCATCCAAGGCTTGATAGCCCTTGGCAGTTCTGAGCACGCTGCGCACTTCAGTGGCGGCCTGGGCACCCGCCCAGGCGGTCCGCTCGCCGGTCAGCGTGCCGCTGCGCAGCTCTATGCGTACAGCTCGCCAGGGCGCCCGGTCGGCAATCAAGGCCAAGGCCAGTTGCTCGCTGTCGCGATTGAGCGCTGCCGCTTGCAGCAGGCCGGCACAGGCGCGGTCCAGGCGCGCATCCCGCAGGTACCAGCGCGCCTGTTCGGCCAAGGCCAGTGGTACGCGCTGGCGTGCTTGCAGGTGCTCGACCTGCGCCTCGGTAGCGTGCTCGATGATCTCCCGCGCCCCGCTTACCGTGAGCCCGGGGAAGTCACGCTGCAACAGGGCTTCGTCCACCGTGGGGGGGCGCTTGCTGCGCCTGCAGATGACGCTCGAAGCCTTCGTCCCGCAACCAGGGCAACTGGTCATGCAGTTGATAACGCTGCACGGCATCCAGCAGCCGCGCGGGGGGCGGTGCGTGCTCTACATGCAGCCGGCGCAGTCGGGCCTCGTCGAGCCCGGTTGCGCGCAACACTTTATGGGCCACCTGGTCATCGAGGTGCGCCAGGTCATGGCCCAGGTCGCGCAACAATTGAGCACTCCCCTGCCACTCGTGGGGGCATTCGAGTTCATGCTGCCAGCCGCCGGCATCATTGCCCTCAAGCAAGGGCGCATAGGCATCGGCGTGGACAGGGTGGCGTATGCGCCGTTGCTGCGATTCAGCGTCCAGCTCGGTCAAGTGCCTTGCTACCGGTGTACGCAGGTACTCTCGCCCCTCTGCCACGGTCAGTTGCCCCACAGCGCCTGGCCCCTCGACGGCATACCCGGGGAGCTCGGGGTCGCACAGTTTCAACCCGTGCGGACCTGCCAGCACGGGGACCCATTCATCGACCACGGCTGCACGGGCCAAGCGATGCGAGGCTGCACCCGCGCCGACATTGGCGGCTGTCATGATCACGGTCTCGGCCACCGCATAGGCATGCTCCAGTGCGCCCTGCCGGTCACCCAGCTGCCAATCGGCATACCCCTCGTACACCTCGTCCGCCACCTGCAGCGCTGTGATGCCCAACAACGGCAACGCCAGCACCGGTAAGGCGAAACTCGCCAAGCCCAGTGCATCGAGGGCAAAGCTCAGGTAGAAGTGCAAACGCCGATCCCGCGCCTGGGCATCCACAGCGGCGGTGGGGACGGCATGCACTTTGGCGTTGTCCAGCAGGGTATCGATCTGCTGCTTGCGCAAGTGCTCGAACAACGGCAGCTCGATCGCCTCGTGGCGGCCGTCGAGCTGAACAGGTGCATTTTGGCCCGCACGTTTCAACGCGTTGTCCAGGGCTCGCGTGTAGGCTTCTCGGTCTCGCTCACCGATGAACCGCTGGAAGAACTCGACGTACTTCGGCAAGCGGAATTGTTTGCCCAACGTTAGGAACAGCGAGTCCCAGGAGGCGAACCAGGTCAATGGGCCGTGAGGGTCATCGGGGATCCAACACAGCACGCCGTCCTGGCCAGCATGACGGACCTGAAAGGCCACGGCCCCTCGCACCCACTGGCCAAACACCCTGATTTGTCGCGGCTCGAACCCGGCAATCGCTGACTTTGTCGCGACCATGGCCACCAGCGGCGCACACTGCTCACAGGCATGCGCCACAATCTCTCCATTGACCAGCGACTGTCGCAGGGCAGCCTCCAGGCTTGCGCGAAAGCCCTCCTCCATCAACGCTTCGATGTGCCGGCCAGCCTCCCCGCCTGGGGTCAACTGCCCCCGCAGGTAAGCCTGGTATTGGCCACCCAGGTCGAGCGAGCGGCACAGCAAGGTGAAGGCCCTTGGCGAAAGCCCGAGAGTTTGCCCCTCGCTGTCCAATACCGCACTCCCCTGCATGAGCCCAGTGGCGAGGGTTTCGCCCTCGGTGAAGTTGTGCAGCGCCGACTGCAGCAGGCTGTGCTGGTAGACCTGCGTTTTGACCCCATCTGGGATCTGGGCAACGAACGACGGAAAGCGCTGCAAGGTTCTGCGCCGCAGCGTGGCCTGGCGTACATCGAGTGTCAGCGAGTGTTGTTCCCGCAATGCGTGTTGCAGCAACGGCGCGGCAAACGCATCCAATGGCGTGATCCGCGCCAGCAAACCGTGCAGCTCATGCTGCACCTGCTGCTGCCAGCGCTGGCTTTCGTGCAGGGCGTAGAGGGTCTCCAGTGATGCCGCTGTGAGCCAAGCAGGCAAACGGCTGGCGATCAGGGCGTCGGTGGAATCGCTGGCAAAGGGTAGATCTGGCATCGCAGGCTCCTAGGGCCGGAGCTGCGATTGCACCAGTGCAGGGCGAGGCGTTTGCGGTAACTATGCAAAGCACCCCGCCCGCAGCGGTATCAGCCGCGTTGGCTCAGCGTGTCAAACTGCGCCCACACTGCCCGCCAACGCGCCAGGTCCTGCTCATCAAGGGGGTTGTTGTTCAGGTTGAGCCGGTTGGGGTATTGCCGAATCCACGCCAATGCTCGCTCGCTCAGCTCGACGATCAGGTTGTCGGCGAGGTCCACGTACACCTGTGTATGACGCTCCAGAAACGCCAAGGGGAACTCACTCAGACCGGTCGCGCGCAGCGACAGATGGCGCAAGTGGTCGAGGTTGCGCAGCGGCGGGATCATGCCTATCGGATTGCCCTTCAAACTGAACGTTCGCAGCTCACTGAACGCCTCCAGGCGTTGGCCGCCTGCCACGTCGATGACAATCTGGTTGTCCGCCAGGTACAGCTCGGTCAACTGCCGCAGCCGCTCCAAACCCTCGGGTATCACCTCAAGCTGGTTGCCGCGTAAATTGAGGATTCTCAAGCTGGGCATAGTGCCAATCACCGCCGGTACGCTGCGCAACCTGTTCTCGGCCAGGTGCAGCTGCAACAGCCTGGTCAGCGCGCGCAGTGTGTCCGGTAGCTCGCCAAGGCGATTACCTGAAAGATTCAATTGGGTCAGGCCGACCATGCGCTCGATACCCGCTGGCAGCGACGTGAACTGGTTGTTGCTCAGGTTCAGGTACTGCAGCCGGATCAACCGGTGAATCTGCTCGGGTAGCGCTGACAACAGGTTGTCACTGAGGTCCAGTTGGGTCAGCAGTGTCAGGCCCTGCACACCGTCAAGCACAGCCAGCTGGTTGCCCCGTAAGTCCAGGCGCGTGAGCCGGGTCAGGGTTGCCAACCCGGGCACCTCCGTGAGCGCGTTGTCGTTCGCGATCAGTTGGGTCAATGACGACAGGTGCTGCACCCCCTCAAGGGTGGTCAACCGGTTATGCTGCACATCCAGGCTGACCAAGCGACGCAGGTTGCCTAGCCCAGGCAGCGCCATCAGCCTGTTGCCGCTCAACTGCAAGCTTCGTAACTGAGGGAAGCGGCCGAGGAAATCCCCCTCCAGCGCGCTCATCCCGACATTGCTCAAGCTCAGGCGATGCAAATGCCCAAAGTGAAGATCTGCCGGCAGTACGGGCAGGTTGCCCACAGGCTCGTTGCGTACAATCAACTCATCGACCCCGCCAGGGCCATAGAAATCGGGCTCCCAGGCCTCGCGAATCATTTGCCCGACGCGCTGACGTCGATGGTAATTGACGGCCGTAGCCTGCCCCCGCCAAGCGCGCAAGCTCACGTCGAGCCGTTCGACCTGCCTGGCCAGCTCGCTGAAGGCTGTCCAGACCGTGCGCCCTGGCCTTTGCGCCAGTTGCAGCGCGAGCCACATCACATCCTGCGCCGGGCGATGCGGAAACAACTGGTGCAACCCTGCCCGAATGGACTGGCGTGCCTGCATATCAGCAGTGGTCAGGACCTGACCGCGCGGTAAGCGCAGGGCATCGCCACCGCTCAATGGGTAGCCCAACCGACCATCGCCGAAACGCACGGGCGGACGAACTACCCCCTCTTTTGGCGCCATGCCAAGCAATGTTGCCGCGCGCTCACGTTGCTCACCGGCCCGCACCGCCAAGGCATGCCCAAGTTGCTCGCCGGTCTGGCCACCCTCACCTAGTACCTGTTTTTGCGCCTCATCGAGGTGCCACCACAGCGCCTGGAACAGAGTGCCATTTTCGCTGGCAGCAGGCGACGCTTGGTAACCCTGGCCGCGCCTGATGACGTAACGCACGTCAGCGGCCCCTTCTGCCCCGACGTGGGCGAGCAGGTCCCCGCTCAGGCTTTCATTGCGCAGTTCGACCCGCACGCTTTGTGCCCATGGCGCCGCATCAGCCAGCAGGCCGAATGCCAACCGTTCGGTGTCGGCATTCACCGCCGCCGCTTGATAGAAGCCTGCGCAGGCACGGTCCAGGCGGCTGTCACGCAACAGCCAGCGCGCTTCGCTGGCCAAGGCAAGCGGCACGCGCTGGGTGCCGATCATGCGTTCGACCTCTTCAGGGCCGGCGCGCTGGGTGATCTGCCGCGCAGCGCGCGGGGTAAGGCCCGGGAAGTCGCGCTTCAACAGCTGCTCTGCCGCCTCCAGGGGGCGTTGCAGCCCACTCAGGTGCAGCTCGAACGCATCGCCGTGCAATTCAGGGTACTGCGCATGCAACTGATAGCGCTGCAAGGCGTCGTGCAGCCGCGCCGGTGCTGGTGCATGCTCAAGGTGCAGGCGCCGCAGGCGCGCCTCATCAAAGCCGGTCGTGTGCATGACACGCTCGGCCGTCAGGGGGTCGAGCGCCGCCCATGCGCTGTTCAAGCGCTGCATCAACTGCGTCGCCCCTTGCCAGTGCTGCGGGGTTTCCAACTGATGGCACCAACCGCCCTCGCCGTTGCTGTCGATCAAGGGCGAGTAGGCGCTCGGTCTGCTGGGGTGCTGAATACGCAAGCCCGCGCCTTGCGCATCCTCGGCTACCTGGTAGGTCGCCAAATGGGTGCGCAGCCGTGTCTGCCCGGCCACACGGGTACGCTCGCCAACGGCCAACCCCACCTGCGGCACCGCGTAGCCGGGTAGTTCAGCATCGATCAGGCGAACCTCGTCGTGTGCCTTCAACACCGGCACCAGCGCATCAACGTACGCCGAACGCTCGATCAATCGTCCCGCCACGAGCCCAATCGATGCCACAGCAACGCCGGCAATCACGTTTTCGGCAACGCCCCACAGGTGGTTCAACGCGCCCTCACGGTCACCTAGCTTCCAATCTGCATAACCTTCATAGACTTCGTCAGCGATCTGCAAGGCAGCGATGCCCAACAGCGGCAGGCCAAGAACAGGGACAAACAGGCTGGCCAACCCCAAGAGATCGAACCCTGCGCTGGCATAGTCGCCCATGCGTCGTTCGCGCTCAGCCTGGTCCGCCTCGGCAGTTGGCGTGGCCAGTACACGCGCATCGTCCAGCAGCGTATCGAGGCGGACTTTTCGCAGATGCGGGAACAACGGCCGATCAATCGCTTGGCTACGACCGTCTAGCTGAACCGGCAGCGCACCCGCTCTGGCCTGTAGCAAACGACGCAGTGTGCGGCTGAAGGCACAGCGGTCACGCTCGCCGATGAACCGCTGGATGAAGGCTGGGTAACCCTTCGCCTGGCATCGTCGACCCAGGCCGTGCCACAACTCATCCCACGTCGCAAAACGCTGCAGCGGACCGTGGGGGTCATCGGGAACCCATAGCACCACACCCTCCAGAGGCGCACTCGTCAGCCCCCCTCGCCGCGCCTCGAAAGCCAAGACGCCGCGCAGTTGCTTGCCCAGCACACGCAGATCAAATGGCAACAGGCGCGTAGTGTCGGAGTCCACCACGGCCACCGTTGAAAGCACAGGGAGGAACTGCAGGTACACGCGCTCATCAATTTCGCCCTTGAGCACAGCCAGACGTACATCAGCCTCCAGGTTGGCACGCGCGCTGTCTTCAAGCAGGGCCTCCACGCGCTTGCTCTTCTCCCCCGGCCCCAACAGAATTGATTCAAGATGGTGCTGGTAGCGCCCTCCCACGTCCACACTTCGGCAAAGCGCTACATAGGCCTGCGGGCTCAGTGACTGCGGCTCACCTTGCGCATCGACGATGACGTGGGTTTGAAAAGCACCAGAGGGCGGTGTCTCATGCTCGCTGAAATTGTGCAGCGCGGCCGTCAGCAAACTCACCTCAGCGATCTCGCTCACCGAATTGCCCAGCCCCCCAGGGCCCACCGATGCAATCGGAAGGGTGGTGGTGGTGCGCAGCTTCACCTGGCGCACATCCAGCGCCGGCAACTGGCGATCACTCAGTGCCTGGTCTAGCAATGTCTTGGCAAAAGCGTCCAGTGGCGTGACACGGGAAAACAGCTCAGCCAAGCGGTGCTGGCTACGTTGCTGGCGCTGCAGACTAACCCGCAGTTTGCCCAAGTGATCCTCGGATGCACTGGCAAGCCAGGCCGGCAAGCGGCTGGCGATCAGGGTATCCACTGCGTAGGGTTGAGGCTGTGGTGAGGGCATTGGCGGCTTCTCTGGTTGGTCAAAACCCGAGATAAACAGCATTCCCCCCCACCACTGCGGTACTTAATGCTCCTGTGCAGGATGACGCATGCACGCCTCAACGGTGAGCTCACGAATCAACGTATGGAAAACAGCGTTTCGCTCAGCCGCCAACACTGCCATACGCTGCATGTATTCATTTGGATCGATCGCCAGGGCATCCAACGCATCCACGCGCGTATTGAAACCCAGTAGCCGAGCATCAAACCGTTCAGTAAAGCGCTGATTGAGATAATCCTGCCAGTACCTGCTGCCTGCAAGCGATTCGATGAGTGCTTCAGGCCTGCCTTCCTGCAAAAGGGACAACTGTTCGCGAGCCAACTGCACATAGGCACGCTCAAGTTCATCACCCTGCAGGCCTTCAGTACGCAGCGCGCGAACCCGGGCGAACTCAAGCCGATCGAGCTGGGCCAGATAGCTCTCGGCCATGCCCTCTCGTTGCGCTTCATCGAAAATGGCCCCTCGAACGCGTGCGTTCAATTCACAGGCGTCGATCAGGCTCCACACTCGCGCCTGTAGGGCTTCAACATCCTGTTGAAAATCTGCGGTTCGACTCAAACCGTCCAGGAACGCCAACCAATCTTCGACACCTGGCTCTGCCGTGAGCCGTGCCCATTGCGCTTGCCGTTGCTGCTGTAGTGGCGAGGGCAGGCCTTGCAGCCACCGATCACGCGAGGCGTCGACGCCATGATGCTGAGCCTGCGGGTTCGCCATCCTCACCACTACCCGCTCCGGCGCACGGGCAGCCTGAGCTTGCGGCTGTGGCTCCGGCTGAGGCGGTTGCGCAGGCTCCAACACTGGCTGGACAGCCGCCAACCGACGCGCGCTGCCTTCAGACAGTGGATTGAGCTGGAGGTTGACGCCCTGAGGGTTCGCTCGGATCAAGCGGACCGCTTCCTCACTCAGCTCACTGATACGATTGCCATCGAGCCTGAGCGTCACGTTGGGGTGTTCACGCATAAGCGCCAAAGGGAACTCGCCCAGTTGGCAATTGGCGACCGCCACGCTCTCCAGTGAAGTGCTTTGCGGTAGCGTCGGTAGGCTACCGAGCGGGTTAGTGCTCAGGTCCAACATCCTCAGCGCTGACAATGCGTTCAGTCGAGCGGCGCCCCCGACATCCACGACAATCTGGTTGTTCGCCAGGCCCAACCGTTGAAGCCGGCCAAATCCACGCAAGGCGTCGGGTACCTGGGTGAGGCGATTGTCATTCAGAAACAGCATCGTCAGGTCAGTCAATCGCTCCAAGCCTTCAGGCAGCGACGCCAACTGGTTGTTGGACAATGACAGATCATCCAGCCTGCGCAGGTCACAGACCCATGCCGGCACTTCGCTGAGGTGGCAGTTGTTGATCCGCAACTGAATCAGATTAGTGAAGCGGCTGAAGTAGTCGGGCGCGACGCTGGAAAAATCGATGTTTATCAGCCGCAGCCAGCGCAGCCGCCCCCAACTGATCGTGTCAGGAAATGGCGGCAATGCACCAATCTGCGCACCGTCAATGCGCAGGGCAAAATGTCGCTCGTGGGGGGGCGATACGCTTCCCGGCACCTCCGGCAGCCAGCTGGCAAGCAGACGCCGTGCAAAGGCCAGCCGGTTAGGGTCGTCGCCGCACCATTGCTCCAGGCTTTCTCGCAACGTACTGGCCTGCTCAAGCACATTGAGATGTGCAGCCAGCACCTCATGCTGTGGCAGACGCGCACTGGCATTGGTCACCTGGTTGCCAATCCTTATCAAGATGGCGCGAAGTGCCTGCACGCGCTGAGGATCATCTGCAATTATCTGATCACCCTCTTGAGGTGCAAACGGATCCACCGGTTCCAAGCGATCATTGGCGTCCAGTCGCTGAACAGACGCCTGGGACAAGGGGTTGTAATCGAGGCAAATACGCGCCCTGTCGCGAGCGATCAATCGCAAAGACTCATCATCCAGCTCAACGATCCTGTTGCCCTCGAGCGCTAGGCTCATACTCGGATGCTGGCCAAGCAGCTCGGTTGGAAACGCCTGCAGTTGAGTGTTGCGCAGCGTAACCCGTCTCAACTCGATGCTTCTGACCAAAGAAGGCATGCTCGCCAGCGGGTTACCGTCGAGTATCAACACCTCCAGCTGTTGCATGCTTTCGAGCCGAGCGGCGTTTTGTGCATCGATGACGATACCGTTGCTTTCCAGATTCAAGGTCCGCAGTTCGCCCAATTGCCCAAGCACCTGCGGGATCACCGTCAAACGATTGTGGCCCAGGTCCAGGCTCGACAAACGCGCCATGCGCGAAAGTTGAGCCGGCAGTGCCGCCAAGCGGTTGCCTCGCACGCTCACGTGGGTGAGGTGTTCAAGGTTTAACAGCCACTGAGGCAGTGCCTCCAAGGCCGTATTAATCAATCTCAAACTACGCAGGCCGGCAAACTGTTGCGCAGTGAAGGGCGGCAGCTCTGTTGCGCTGGCGTTGCGCACCGTCAAGCCGCTCAGTCGGCCCCAGCCAACGGTGTGCGGGAACGGTGGCACCCCGCCGGTCAGCGCGCCGTCAAGATCAAGTTGGAAGGTTGGCGTTTCACCTGGCAACTGTGGATGCCAAGCCTGCAGAATCTCGTGCGCCATGATCGCTCGCGACGCACTCCAATGCAGCCGCACACCACGGTCCGCACCTGCAGCGCGTTGCGCCGCATCCCCCGCTTGGCTCCAGGTATCCAGGCTGGTGCGCAATGTACTGACCTGCCGCGCCAAGTCAGCATAATGGTTCCAGACATCCCGCCTTGGCGTGCGGGCAATGGCATCCGCGTACTGGCGCAGGGTTTGCTCTTCGCGGTCGGGGAACAGGCGCCGTAGGCCTTCGAGAAGAGGGCGAACCTGCGCCTCGTCGATCACCAACGAAGGTTGTTCTTCTGGCAGACGCATACCCGGCCTGCCACTTAACGGATAGCCTAAACGCCCGCCGCTCAAGCGTGCGAGTGGCCTCAAGCCCAATGACGCGGGTGTCAGCCCAATCAATTGTTCCGCCTGTTCATGGCGCGCGTTTGCGCGCTGTCTCAAGCCATCCCCCAACTGCGTGGCGGACTGCCCTGCCTCCCCCAGCACACCGCGCTGCGCTGCATCCAGCTGCTTTAGCAACGCTTCGAAGAGGCTCTCACCCTGTACAACGTTAGTCAGCTGTGTGCCAGTGCCGCTGTAAGCCAGGTATTGGTCGTTATCTCGGACAACGATACGCACCTGATCGGCGTTGTTCGCCCCTGCCCAGGCGATCAATTCACCCTCTCGAGTCGCTTGGCGTATCTCCACCCTTTCGCCTTCAGGCCAAGGCGCCCAGCCTTCGAGCAGCCCTAGGGCCAGCCGCTCGGTATCGGCATTGATCGCCGGTGCTTGCCACAAGCCCGCGCAGGCGCGGTCCACGCGCGCATCGCGCAGGTACCAGCGGGCAGTGCCAGCCAGCGCCATGGGCACTTTCCGCTGAGTGATCATGCGCTGCACCAGGCTTGGCTCGGCATTGGCGACGATCTCCTGCGCACCACGCACACTCAGCCCGGGGAAAGCCCCCCGAAGAATACTTGCCTCAGGGGAGGCCAAAGGCTGCTCCGCCTGTAACCGTTGCTCGAATGCTGCACCCTGCAGCCCGGGCTCACGTTGATGCAGCTGATAGCGTTGCAGGGCATCGAGCAGTTGTGCGGGGGCTGGCGCATTCTGCGCATGCAGACGGCGTAAGCGGGCTTGGTCAAAACCGGTGATGTGCAACACATCGTTTGCCGTGGCATCGGATACCTCACTCAACGCGCTACCCAAACGCCTGAACATCTGCGCTGCATCCTGCCACTGCTGCGGAACTTCAAGCGCGTGGCGCCAGCCGCCGGCACCATTGTGCTCCAGCAACGGCGCGTAGGCTTGCAGGCGCGTTGGGTGCAAAATGCACAGCTGTCGTGTCAACGGATCCTCAGCGAACCTGTAGGTGCCAGTGTGGGTGCGAAGTCGCTCCTGCCCTGCCTCGCCGCCTCGCTCACCCACCGCCAACGTGTCGTCCAGCACTTCGTAACCCGGCAGTTCGGGGTGTACCAGGCTTACCTGCCCCTCAGTCAACCGCACGGGCACCAACCGGCGCACCAGGCCGGCGCTTTTGAGCACACGCCCAGCAATTACGCCGACGCCGACACCTACCCCAACCAGAGCGATGTTCTCGGCAACGCCCAACAGGTGCTCGAGCGCTCCCTGCCGGTCGCCCAGTTGCCAATCGGCATAGCCCTCGTAGACCCCCGAGACCACCTCGACCGCCGCAATGGCCAGTAGGGGCAAGCCCAACCAAGGCACGAACAGGCTCGCTACCCCAAGCACGGACAAGCCTACATCCAGGTAGAAGTGCAGGCGCGCGTTGCGCTCATTACTGTCCTGATCTGCCGTGGGTACCGCCAAGACCCTGGCATCATCAAGCAACGTGTCGAGCTGCACCTTACGCATGTGCTCGAACAGCGGCAGCTCGATAGCTTCATAACGGCCGTCGAGTTCGGCAGGCAGGTGGGCAGCCCGCGCTGCTTTTGCTTTGCTCAGCGCCTGGGTGAATGCCATTCGGTCGCGCTGGCCGATGAAGCGCTGGAAAAACGCCTCATAACCGGGCAGCCGGAACAGCTCGCCTAAGCTACTGAACAACGTGTCCCAGTTGCCATACCAGGTGAGGGCCCCCTGCTCGTCACCTGGGATCCAGCAAAGTACGCCTTCCAGAGGTGCAGTTGCCTGCCCGCCTTGCCGCACTTCAAAGGCCATAGCCCCACGAATTTGCTTGCCGAGCAGCCGCAGGGCTTTGGGGATCAACACCGCTGAATCACTGCCCTCGGTGGGCACAGATGACATGAGCGGTAGAAACAGCTGATAACTTCGCTCATTGATCTCACCCTTCAAGGCCGACAGCCGCACTGCCGCCTCCAATGCTGCCCGGTGGCCCTCTTCGATTATCCGGTTGACACGGTGCCCCTCCTCTAACGGGGCTTGATAGCGGGCCTTGAGGTAGTCCTGATACTGCTTGCCCACATCGAGTGTGCGACAAAGCTCAGCGAATGCCACGGGCGCAAACGCAAGGGGGCTGGCGTTTTCATCGAGCAATGTCGCGCCGTCCTGAGAGGCCGCCTCACCCGCACTGAAGTTGTGCAGTGCGGCCTCAAGCAACGAATGCTTGAAAAACCGCACTTGCGGCTTGCCCAGCAGTTTTGCCAAGGGTGCAGGGAGCACAACTTTCAACTGAATCTGCGCCTTGCTCACGTCCAGCTGCAACTGCTGATCGTGCAGAGCCTGCTGTAACAGGGGGGCGGCAAAGTCATCGAGCCCAGTAGTCCCTTGGTAAAGACCCTGTAGCTGCTGCTGAACGTCCATTTGCTGGCTCAGGCAAAGGTTCAGTGCCCTCAGACGCTCCGGTGTGGCATTGGCCAGCCAGTTGGGAAGGCGGCTGGCGATCAACTCGTCCAGCAGGTCGTCGCTATGGGTTGCCATCGGCATGATCGAGCGCTCCACTTGAATTGGGGCTTGATCACATCAGCTGCGCTGCAGGCGGCGGTGGTAGATGAATACCTGCTTGCCATTGAAAAGCGATTGCGCAGAGCGCGCATCGCGACGCCATTACCTCTCGGTGCGTTTATCCACAAGCGCCAATTCTTGCTCCAGACGCAAAGTACTTTGGAGTGACGACGGCTTTATCACCTTCTGGAGAAGCCGCACACTGCTCCCTCACCTGAACAACCAAAGCCAGCACCGTTCGGTTCACGTAGCCTCATCAGGAGCAAGATCATGAACATTCCCTCTTTCGGCCTGGGCACCTTCCGCCTCACCGGCCAAGCGGTCATCGATTCGGTCAAGTCGGCCCTGGCGCTGGGCTACCGCGTCATCGACACCGCACAGATCTACAAGAACGAAGCCGAGGTGGGCCAAGCCATCGCCGAAAGCGGCGTGCCGCGCAGCGAGCTGTTCATCACCACCAAGATCTGGGTCGACAACTACGCCGCCGACAAGCTGGTCCCCAGCCTGCGCGAGAGCCTGGCCAAATTGCGTACCGACCATGTCGACCTGTTGCTGATCCACTGGCCGGCACCGGGCAATGGCGTCGAGCTGCCCGAGTACATGGCAGCCCTGGCTGAGGCCAAGGCGCAGGGCCTGACCCGCCAGATCGGTGTGTCCAACTTCAACATCGACCTGACCAAGCAAGCCATCGCGGTGGTTGGCGAGGGCGAAATCGCCACCAACCAGATCGAGCTCAGCCCTTACCTGCAAAATGCCAAGCTGGCCGCGTTCCTGCAGGATCAGGGCATCACCGTCACCTCCTACATGACCCTGGCCTATGGCAAGGTCCTGAAAGACCCGGTGCTGGCCGAGATCGCCGCCAAGCACAAAGCCACCGTCGCGCAAGTGGCCCTGGCCTGGGCCCTGCAATTGGGCTATGCGGTGATTCCGTCGTCGACCAAACGCGAGAACCTAGCCAGCAACCTGCTCGCCCGGGACCTGCGCCTGGACGCCGACGACATGGCGCGCATCGCCACGCTCGAACGCAACGGGCGTGAAGTCAGCCCAGATAGCCTGGCGCCTGCCTGGGACTGATCAACCCGCCGCTGCAGCTTGCACTGTAGGAGCAGCCTTGTGCTGCGAAGAGGCCGGTGAACACAGCATGAATCTTCGCTGTGTTTACGGGCCTCTTCGCAGCACAAGGCTGCTCCTACCCCCCCTTCATCCCATCCGGAGCGCTCGATGAGCACGCTTTCTCCCAAACGGGTCCTGTTCGCCCTGGCCATCGGCGCCTTCGGCATCGGCACCACCGAATTCACTCCCATGGGCCTGTTGCCCGTGATCGCCCAAGGCGTCGATGCAAGCATCCCCAGCGCGGGCATGCTGATCACCACCTACGCCATCGGCGTGATGGTCGGCGCACCGATCATGACCTTACTGTTCAGCCGCTTCGGCAAGCGCGCCGCGCTGATGTCGCTGATGGCCATCTTCACCCTGGGCAACCTGTTGTCGGCACTTTCGCCGGACTATTACACGCTGCTGGCCTCCCGCCTGGTCACCAGCCTCAACCACGGGGCCTTCTTCGGCCTGGGCGCAGTGGTTGCTGCCAGCGTGGTGCCCAAGGACAAACAAGCCAGCGCCGTGGCGACCATGTTCATGGGCCTGACCATCGCCAATATCGGCGGTGTGCCTGCCGCCACCTGGGTCGGCCAGCAGGTCGGCTGGCGCATGGCGTTTGCCGGCACAGCGGTGCTCGGCCTGCTGGCCATGGCCGCGCTGTGGTACGCCCTGCCCAAGGGTGAGCGCGGCAGCGTGCCCCATGTGCGCAAGGAACTGGCCGTGATTGCCCGCCCCAGCGTGCTGCTGGCCATGGCCACCACCGTGCTGGGTGCCGGCGCCATGTTCACCCTGTACACCTACGTGGCGCCGGTACTGGCCGAACTGACCGGTGCCTCGGACAGCTTCGTCACCCTCGGGCTGGTCCTGATCGGCGTGGGCTTCACCTTGGGCAACAGCCTCGGCGGACGACTGGCCGATTGGTCACTGGATGGCGCGGCACGGATCTTCCTGGGTGCGTTGGCGGTGATCATGCTGCTGATGCCACTGGTGCTGGGCAGCCACCTGGGCGCCGCCCTCGCGCTGCTGGTGTGGGGTGTGTTCACCTTCGCCGTGGTGCCGCCACTGCAGATGCGCGTCATGACCGCCGCCGCCGAGGCCCCAGGGCTGGCCTCTTCGATCAACGTCGGCGCGTTCAACCTTGGCAATGCCGTGGGCGCTGCGCTCGGGGGTGGGGTGATCAGCCTGAACCTGGGCTACGCGGCGGTACCGATGGCTGGTGGGCTGCTGGCGGCTGCGGGGCTGCTTTTGGTATGGCTCGGCGGGCGCGCGAAGGCGACGGGCACAGCGTTGGACGGCGCAGCCTGAACGCCTGAGAACCTCCCCTAGAGAGGATGTTTCATTGATTTAGCAGGGCCCCGTGGGAGCCGGCTTGCCGGCGAACACCGGCAAAGCCGGTGCCATAAACCGCGTCGCCTGCATCGCCGGCAAGCCGGCTCCCACAGGTGCGGCGGTCCGACTTGCCCGCGAAGAGGCCGGAACAAGCACCACAAGACAGCTGCTCCCACAGAGTCAGGGACTCACTTGCGACCTCCGCATCCCAACATTATTCCGCCGCCCGCAATTATGAAGTGCCGGGCACGCCGATTCCCTGTACCGCCCTCGATGACTACGCTCCTAGCTATAAACCACCTGAGGAGTGCCCACGATGCCCCGCCCACCGCTGCCCCCTTTCACCCGCGAAACCGCCATCGAAAAGGTCCGTCTTGCCGAAGACGGGTGGAACAGCCGCGACGCCGCCAAGGTGGCGTTGGCCTACACGCCCGATACCGTGTGGCGTAACCGTGTCGAGTTCCCTCGTGGTCGGGCCGAGGTGGAGGCCTTTCTGACACGCAAGTGGAACCATGAACTGGAGTATCGCCTGATCAAGGAGCTGTGGGCCTTCACCGGCAACCGCATTGCCGTGCGCTACGCCTACGAGTACCACGATGACAGCGGCCAGTGGTTCCGTGCCTACGGCAATGAGAACTGGGAATTTGCCGAGGATGGCCTGATGCAGAACCGCCATTCGAGTATCAACGAGCAACCTATCGCCGAGGCGGATCGCAAGTTCCATTGGCCCCTGGGGCGGCGCCCGGACGATCACCCCGGGCTAAGTGACCTGGGGCTCTGATCGCCACCGGTGGGTCAGCCGACAGGCAGCGTGACCCTGACCTCGAGCCCACCGCCCTGGCGGTTGCTCAGGGTTACGCTACCGCCCTGTTCGAGGACGATGGCGCGCGCCGCCGGCAAGCCCAGGCCGACCCCGCCGGTGTCCTTGTTGCGTGAGCCTTCGATGCGGTAGAAGGGCTCGAAAACGCATGCTTGCAAGTGCTCTGGGATGCCCGGGCCTCGGTCAAGAACGCGGATGATGATCTGCTCGTCAGTGATCGCCAACTGCACCGTCGGCTCAGTGCCGTACTTCACCGCATTTTCGATCAGGTTGACCATCACCCGCTTGATACCAATGGGGCGGCCCACATAGACCCACCGGCGCGGCCCGCTGAGGTCGATGTCCACCCCAGCATCCTTGAAGTCGTCGACCACGGTCGACAACAATTCGCCCAGGTCGAACGCCGTGGCCGGCTCCAGCCGTGCATCATCGCGGAAAAACTGCAACGCGGCGTCGACCATCGCCTGCATCTCGTCCACGTCCTTGAACAACTTGGCCTGCAATTCGCCCTCTTCGATGAACTCGGCGCGCAGGCGCATGCGTGTCAACGGGGCGCGCAGGTCATGGGAAATCGCCGCGAGCATCTGCGTGCGGTCGTCGAGAAAATGCTTGAGCTGGGCCTGGGTGGCGTTGAAAGCCAGAATGGCCTGGCGCAGGTCGTAAGGGCCGACCACTGGGATCGGTGGGGCGTTGAAGTCCTTGCCAAAGCGCCGCGCGCCTTCGGCGAAGCGCTCCAGAGGGCGGGCCAGGTAGCGCGTGGCAAATAGCGCGAGCGCCAGGCTGGAGACGATCATCAGCGCCACAATGATCAGGTTGCGCGGCAGTTCATCCAGCCCCCAGCTGCGGTCGGTGGCGCGATAGAGCAGCCATGACTTGTCTGACAGTTCGATCAGAAGCGCATAGCCACGCGGTTGCGCCTGCGCGGGCAAGTCGGACGGCCCGTAGACTTCGATCTGCGCGTCCGGGCGCGCCAGGAGTGCGCGCAATGTCGGCGCCCCTTGGTGGAATTCGTTATCTACCAGGGCTGGCAAACCGGCCTCGTCACGCTGCAGTAGCCATTGCACGCTATACGACACATCACCTGCGGCGCTGGCCAAGGTCGGCCGCTGCGCCACAGGTGCGGCGTCGACCATGCGGGCGACGGTAGCAACCTTCTCGATCAAGCCGCTTTCCAACAACGGCGGCTGCGCCCACACGCTGAGCAGCACACCGAACAGCCACTTGAGCAGCAGCAGGCTGAGCATGGCCGCCAGAGTAGTGAGCGCGATCCAGCGGGCAATGGTGACGCGTGGCCGTGGCAGGGCCCTGCGCGCCCAGGCCAACAGCCTCATCGCTTGGTCACACTGGCGGTGAACAGGTAGCCGACGTTGCGCAAGGTGCGGATCAACGGTTCGCTGTCGCCGTCGCTTTCAAGCTTGCGCCGCAGCCGGCTCACCTGCACGTCGATGCTGCGGTCATAGGCCTCGTGCGCTTCGCCACGCGCCAGGTCCAGCAGTTGCTGGCGGCTGAGCACGCGCCTGGGGTGCTCGGCGAAGACCAGCAGCAGCTCGAATTCGCCGTTGGACAAGGGGATCATGACCCCCTCCGGCGAGCGCAACTCACGTCGCAGCACGTCCAGCTGCCAGCCAGAGAATTCGAGTACGGCACGCGACGAGGCAGGCAATGGGCTGCCCGGACTCTCGCCTGCCCGGCGCAGTACCGCCCGCACCCGGGCCAGCAACTCGCGAGCGGCGAACGGCTTGGTCAGGTAGTCGTCCGCGCCCAGCTCCAAGCCCACCACACGGTCGCTCAGTTCGCCCATGGCGGTGAGCATGATCACCGCTACCTTGTACTCGGCCTGCAAGCGCTGGCACAGCACCAGGCCACTGTCGCCCGGTAGCATGACATCCAAAATGACCAAGTCCGGCACGCGCCGTTCGAGTGCCTGCCAAAGGCCTTGGCCATCACTGGCTACATCGACCTCGTAGCCGTGCTGGCGGAGAAACTTCTGCAGCAGGTCGAGTACTTCGACATCATCGTCGACAATCAGCAAATGGCTCACACCGGGGCACCGCGAACAGAGGGAGTAAAGGCTTACTTTACGGCCATCCCAGGGCTGCCGTCATATATTTCAACCCGGAAACAAAGTGTCAGCCGGGCAATAATCCAGACATTCCCAGGCAATCAACCGGCCACACCATCGGCGCCAGTTCTTGTCTGGAATGTGCCCATGCCCACCGCTACCCCCACTGCCTGGTTTTCAGCCCGCCATGCGCTACTGGCCTTGTCATTGCTCGCTGCCGGCGGCTGCAGCCAGCGGCCACCTGCCAGTGCCTGTGGCCCTGTGGCCTATCAGCTCAGCGACCCCGCCGAGCCCGCCAACCGCGCCGTGTTCGCCTTCAACCGCAGTGTCGACGATTACCTGCTGGCACCGGTCGCCCGTGGCTATAGCGCATTGCCTGATTTCACCCGGCAGGGCGTGCACAACTTCGCCGCCAACTTCGGCGAACCCAAGGTCTTGGTCAACGACCTGTTGCAAGGCAACGGCGAACGGGCGATGACCAGCCTCACGCGCTTCATGTTCAACACGACCCTGGGCGTCGCCGGCTTGATCGATGTGTCCGGGAAGATGGGGCTACCCCGACACACGTCGGACTTTGGCCAAACCTTCGGCGTGTGGAACATCGCCGATGGCCCGATCGTCGAGCTACCGCTGCTGGGCACCCACAACCTGCGCGATGCGACCGGCAGCTTGCTGAGCTTGGCGCTCGACCCGTTCGGCGATAACAGCGACACGGTCGACACCTTGGGCAATGTGGCCATGGTAGGCAGTGTGGTGGATGGCCGCGCCGAAGCGCTGCCGGTTACCGACACGTTGCGCATCCTGCCTGATTACTACCTGGCAGTGCGTGACTACACTGCCCAACAGCGTGCCGAGCGGGTGGCCGAAGGCAAGGCTGGCGCGCCTGGCAAACGGCCGGGGAGCTGCGGGGGTACCCACCGATGAATGATCCCCAACCGGTGGTGTTGTTCAGGCGCCTGCAGCGCGACACTCGCCAGCAGGTGCTGCACGAGCTCGAGGCGCGGGTCTCCGAGGATGGCCAGCATTTGATTCTGAGCCGTTATCGCGAGCGCACGGGCGACGGCGCTGCTGCACAGCAGCGTCACGAAGTGCACCGCCGCGTGCCCATCGCAACGCTGCTGAAGTGGATGGCCCGGCAAAGCCTGGAGCGCGAGCCATCCTGATCAGGACATTCAAAGCGTCATATTGCTGACTGCGGCAAGCAGCAAAGGCGCCATCTGTTCGTCGGTCATCGCCTTCGACTAAGGAGAAACCCTGTAACTGCCGTGGCCTCTCGCAGGCAAGCCCGCCACAGGGTTAGCGTTGAGCCGCCAGTGCATCGGTTGCGGGCACGCTGAAGCCGCTGGCGAAGGTCGGTGCCACATCCAGCCGTTGGCTCATCAGGCCGTGGGCTTTATAGAAGTCGGCGGTTTCCTGTTGTTCGGCAATGGTGGTGGCGTCGATGGCCTGCCAGCGCAATTGGCGGCGCTCGAACTGCAGGCGCGCGGCCTCTTCAGGGAAGCCGATGATCGCCGCGAGGGTTTTCGAATAACTGTCCAGGTGCTGATACGCCCAGACCTGGGCGCCGGCCAGGCGTGCCAGGTAGTCCTGCAGTGCGGCCCGGCGTGGCGCATCCTCCAGCGCGCTGTCGGTGGCTGCGAGGAAGCTGTTGCCGCTGGACAGGCCACGGCCATTGACCAGCACCCTGCCCTGCCCGCTCAACTCGGACAGCGCGGTGTAGGGCTCCCAGGTCGACCAGGCGTCCACCGCGCCATTGGCCAAGGCAATCTTGGCATCGACCGGGCCGAGAAAGCGAAACTCGACGTCCTTTTCCGACAGGCCAGCCTGGTCCAGCGCCTTGAGCGCCAGGTGATGGCCAATCGACCCGCGGCCCGTGGCGATGCGCTTGCCCTTGAGGTCGGCGGCGCTGTTGAAGGGCGCGTCGGGGTTCACCAACAATGCCGTGCCGTAAGGGTCGGACTTGTCGACGGCGATCGCCTTGACCGGCGCCCCTGAGGCGAGCACGAACAGCAACGGTGCATCGCCGATGATGCCGGCATCGATCGCCCCAGCATTCAGCGCCTCGGCCAAGGGCGCAGCGGCGGGGAACTCGGCCCATTGAATGTCGTAGGGCAAGTCGCGCAAGGCACCGGCGGCCTCCAGCTGCGCACGCATGTTGCCTTTCTGGTCACCAATGCGCAGGGTCAGGCGTTCGGTTGCGAAGGCTTGGGTCGCCAGCAATGCGCTGGCGGCAATCATCAAAAGGTGGGATCGGATGGACATCCGCGGCTCCTTGCAGGTAGGGAACCTGGACTCTAACGGCAGCCAATTAATAAATGAAAGTGATTTTAGCGATAACCTAATATGCAAAACAAAGCACAAACCAGTGACTGTCGAGCCCTCGACACCTGAAGCAACAGGCCACCTGCATCACTCAAGCGCGCAACCGGTGTACAGTAACCCCACAACAAAGCCCGTCAAGGAGCCCGGCGATGACCGTGACGCTGTCCCCCCTGCAGATCGACTGCGATTTCGATTCCGGCAACATCCAGGTACTGGATGCCAGCAACCCTGCCAAGGTCCACCTGGCCATCCGGCCGGACACCCACAGCGGCCACTTCCAGTGGTTCCACTTCAAGGTCAGCGGGTTGACGCCGGGCCAGGTCCATCGCTTCAGCCTGGATAACGCCTCCGAATCCTCCTACAAGAATGCCTGGGCCGGGTACAACGCCGTGGCCTCCTACGACCAGCAGACCTGGTTTCGCGTACCCAGCCAGTTCGATGGCAAGGCATTGTCATTCGAAGTGACTGCCGAGCAGGAACAGATCTGGTTCGCCTACTTCGAGCCCTACCCGCGCGCGCGCCACAACCAACTGATCGAGCGCGCCAAGCAGATCCCCGGTGTCGAACTGCTGGCCAGCGGCCGCAGTGTGCAAGGGCGCGATATCCCCTTGCTGCGTGCGGGCGACGGCGCAGCCGGCAAGCGCAAGCTGTGGTTGATTGCACAGCAACACCCCGGCGAGCACATGGCCGAGTGGTTCATGGAGGGCGTGATCGACCGCCTGCAAGCCAACGATGGCCAGGTGCAGCAACTGCTGGCAAAAGCCGACCTGTACCTGATCCCCAACATGAACCCGGACGGCGCCTTCCTCGGGCATCTGCGCACCAACTTCAAGGGCAAGGACCTCAACCGTGCTTGGCAGGACGCCAACGTCGAGTTCAGCCCTGAGGTGTTCTTTGCCCAGGCGCAGATGAAGCAGTACGGGGTGGATGCGTTCATCGATGTGCACGGGGATGAAGAAATCCCCCATGTGTTCACTGCGGCGTGCGAGGGCAACCCCGGTTACACACCACGCCTGGCTAAGCTGGAGGAGCAGTTCCGGAGCACGCTGTGCAGCGTGACCCCGGACTTCCAGACCGTGCATGGCTATACACGTGATGAGCCTGGGCAAGCCAATACCACGCTGGCGTGCAATGCGGTGGGCATGGCCCATGACTGCCTGTCACTGACGCTGGAAATGCCCTTCAAGGACCATGACGATGCACCCAATGCCGTAACCGGGTGGTCAGGGGCGCGGTCGAAGGCACTGGCAGGGGCAGTGTTGGAGACATTGCTGAAGATGGCTGACGATCTGCGTTGACCTTCAAGGCGCCTTCGCGGGCTTGCCCGCGAAGAGGCAGGTTCAGTAGAACGCTAAAACTGCACGTCCAGCGTCACACTGTCGGTGTAGCTCGCCGCCGGCGGTGTGGCCTGGTCGGTGTACACCTTGGCGTTGTAGTTGAACACCTGGCTGCCTGTCCCCGTACCCACCCCTGGGTTGATATCGGCATCACTGCTCGAACGCCGGGCACCGGTGACCGAGCCCCAGCGCACTGTACTGCCGCTCTTGAAGATATCGTAGGCCAGGTAGTTGTTGGCCGCCGACTTCATCCTGCGCCGCCCACCCAACACGTTCTGCCCGTCATCCAGCCCCACCGTGTAGCTGGTGCCCTTGGTACATGACAGGCTCACGCCTTGGTTCACCGTGGCAAACCCCGACACCACCGGCGCACTGCCGAAACTGATGGTGGGTGTGGTGATCTGGCAGTCGTTGCTCACCGTCAGGCTGACCGTGAGAAACTGGGTGCCGGAACTGTTATCTCGGCCGATGCACAAACCGCCAATGCCAATCCCATCGCAGTAGTTCCAGGCCCAGTTGACGCTCAGCGTCTCCTGGTAAAGCCCCGCCGCGACGTTACTGTTGAGCTGCGTGCGCATGTAGATCGGCACCGCCTTGGGTGTACCGTTGAGCAACCCGAGCAGGTCAAGAATGCCGTTGCGGGCAAAATCGAAGGCCACACCACGGGTGATCGGGTAGTTGGTGCTGCTGTCGGCATACAGCGTGTAGGGGATGACGTCACCGGTGGGGCCGACCAAACCACCGGTGGCCGGCAGAATGGTCGCTTTGAAGGTATCGCCACTGCCGAGCACGCTGAGCACCGAGCCGTTGCACTGCAACCCCGAATTGCTGCTGAAGGCGGTCTGTACCGTGCTGCGTACCAGGGTCGAACTGACGGTGCCAAACGCTGCGGGCGAGGTTGGCACCGACGCGCACTTGGCCCACGCCGCACCTGCCGGCAGCAGCAACGCGCACGCCCACAACCCTCGCTGCCAGGCCTTCATCGGCACACCAATGGGCCGATCAAGGGGACCGAGCCTGCGCCTTCAGGCAGGTCGAATTCGACTTGGCACTGCCCTCCGCCCTCCAGCGCCACCTGCAGGCGGTTGTGCGGCGAGAGGTTTTCCAGGTAGACCAACCCATCCCAGCCAACCACCGCCTGGCTGCCGCTTTCCTCGTGGGTCACTCGGCTGCCGAGCTTGATCACCTGCTGGTTAGCGTCCACCAACTCGATACTCGCCGCCAGCACGCGCCTGAGTGGGAACTCCAGCAAGTAGCCGCTGCCACGACGCACCGCCACACGCTGCTCCACTTCGGGTGCCAGGATGTCGGGCGGCAGGTCCATCGGGTCGATCTCATACTTGCCCCGGTAGTAACCGCTGCTGTACGGCACCAGCAAATGGCCGCTGCTGTCGGTGCGGCCGATCTGCTGGTTCTCGTAGCGCACCGGCACATCGGCGTAGCCGTTGGTACTGACCACCACGAAGGCGTCGTCGATGCGGTTGGCGGCGAACACCCCGGCGTCCATCCAGACCAACGAGCCGCTGGCGTCTGCCCATCGGGTCATCTCGCCACTGCTGCCGTATACACCGGCCTGCAACTGCACCGACTGCAGGCGCCAGGTGACATCGGCCTGGCGATAGGCATCGCGGTTGCCACCGGTGGCATACCCCAGGTTGTACCCGACGCCGCCGCCCACCGGCACCGCCCGGCTGTAGTTGACCCGCTGCAGGTCCTCGCCTTCCTTGCTGCGTTCTGCGCTTAACGCCAGGGTACCGTTAAGGTCGAACGGCATGACCAATTGCGCCTGCACGGCCCACTGGCTGTCACCGATTTCGCGGTTGGCCGACAGGTAGATGCTACTGTTGCCCCACAGCGGCTTGCTCCAGCTCAGGTTGATCAGGCGCGTGCGCGAAGCGTCTGCGGCGCGTACGTCGAAATAGCCAGCGCCGAGGCTGCCGTATTCATTGAGGTTGAGGCTGACGGTGACCTGCTCGCTACGTTGGCTCAACTGCATGTCCGGGCTGTCGACCCGCGACAGGTCGGCGTAGTCGCCATGGCGCTGCAGGCGCTGGTAGCTGAAGCCGATGCGCTGGCTGTTGTACTGGTAACCAAGGGCGACCTGATGGCCCTTTTCGCCGTCGAACTGGCTCTGTGCCAAGGCCGCATTCAGCACCCCGAAGTTGCCCAGGCGCATGTTGCCACCCAAGCCGCCCAGCACCAGTGACTCGGCGGTTTCGAGGTGGCTCTCCAGGGTAAAGCTGTCGCTGAGGCCATAGCGCAAGCTCCCCGAGGCGACCCCTGGGCCGTAACTGAAATCGCGCACGGCATAATCGCGGCGCAGGCTACCGGCAGCTACCGAGAAGTCCGACAGGCCCTTTTGCAGCAGGCTGCTGGTGACATAGAACGGCAGTGTTGTCGACACCTGCCGGCCGAGGGCGTCGGTAGTTACCACCACCGCCTCACCTGCACCGTTGATGAACGGCACGTTGGTCAGGGTGTACGGGCCGGGCTGCAGCTCGGTGGTGCTGGACTTGTAGCCGTTGATGAACAGGTCCAGCGAAGTCGGTACCGCCGCCTCTCCGGCGAATGCGGGCAGCGGGTAGGTCACCAAGTCCGGACGAGCCGCGAAATCGCGCGACAGTTGCAGGCCGCCGACCCGCACCGCGCTGGTCCAGGGCAAGGCACCGGTGACGAAATCACCGGCTTCGTAGCTGAGCAGCCGTTGTTCATCAGTGAAGCGCCAGGTGCTGTCGTAACGCAGGAAGCCCTGGCGCGACTGGTCGGCCTGGGCGCCATTGAACGACTGGCGCCACTGGCCGGTACTGGAGAACGTCCCCCAGCTGTCGAACAGGCGCAGTTCGTTCCAGGCTGCCAGGTAGGTGCCACCCTCATCGGTGTCATTCAGGTACAGGTCGTAGTTGAACAAGGCGCCGAAACTGCTGCGCGCATCGCTGGCCGGGTACAGGTTGCGATCGCCCACCTGTTGGTCCGGCAACCAGGCCGGCGGCACCTGCAGTAGCAGGCGCTGGTTCTGGCTGTCGTAGTCGGCGTGCAGGCCTGGCACGGCATCCAGTGCCACCTCGCCCTGGGGGTCGCCCGGCAGGCTGATGCCGGCCGCGCGCAGCACATCACTGCCCAGGAACAGCTGCCCGGCCCGTTGCTGCACGGGCACCAGTTCAGCCCTGGGCATCTGGTTCACCAGCAGGTCGAGGTACAGCGTGGCGTCGGCGATGGCGGACATCTCCGTGGGTGGTGGCGGCAGGTCGTCGGCCAGCGCCAGGCAGGGGCCGAACAGGGCCAGCCCCAGGCACCAGCGGCGCGGCGTCGCCGACAGCCATTTCACACACGGTTTCCGACCATTGCCGGGTCCTCCCTGGCCCCTGCCCTTCATTCAGCCGCAGGCTCATTGACCTTGACGGATGGCATCCGCCACGTTCTGGCCATTGACCCGCCCTTTCAGCACACTGCCGGCGCTCGGCGCCATCGGCGCCGGCCAACGCATGCTGGCACCGGGCAATACATAGCCCAGCAGGCCTTCGGCCAGCGGTTTGCTCTGGCTGCCTTGCTGCACCACCACATCGGTCAGGCGCGCATGCACCGGGCCGGTGTTGCGCAGCTCGACGTAGGGTTTGCCCTGCACGGTCACTGCGTGCCAGCTCAGTTGCGGCTTGCCCACCCCTTCGGCATTACGTTTGCCTTCAGGGTCGGCCTTGCCCCACAACCCTTCGCCGTAGACGAACAGCGGCACCGAATAACGCATCTGCAGGCGGATCGCGGCCGTAGCGCCCTGACTGGCGTTGTCTGCCGGGACTGCTGGGGGGATTTCGTCGATGATGATGCGATAGGCCTGCTCTTGGCCGGCGGGCGAACTGCCGGTGCGGGTCAGGCGGATCAACTGTTTTTGCCCCGGGGCGATATTGGCCACGGGCGGGCTGCCAATGATGTCGCGCTGCGCCTGAAACTGCTCCTGGTAATCACCCTGGCGCCAGGCGAACACCCGCACCTGCAGGTTCGCCGGCGCAGTGCCGCGGTTTTCCAGCCACAGTGCGCCGGCCTTCTGGTCAGCCTCCAGCACCGGGTCAATCGGCCAGATCAGCACCGAGGTGGCTGCCCCCGCCGGCAGGCTTGCCAGCAGCGATAACCCGATCAAACCACGCGCCCACTTCGCGCCTGCCCACATGCCACTCTCCTTAGACTGCTGTCATGGGTGCTGGCCGTTTCACCAGGTCACCGTCACTTGCACTACATCGGTGTAGGTCCCTGCCGGCAGCGTGCCGGTCAACTGGGTTCTGCCGTACACCGGCAATTTGATTGACGTGGGGTCGGTGTAACTGACCGCCACGCTCTGGCCAATGCCGAAGGCTTGGCTGTACGCCGCGTCGCGGTACAACTGGTAGGCCAACACTTGCGTGCCGCCCGTGCGTTTGAGGTTGCGTGTGCCACTGGCGTTGTTCTGGCCGCCGTCCAGGCTCATGTTCAGGGTTACCCCGGGTGTGCACTGAAACGTCACGCTGGCGCCCCCCAGCGAGGTGCTCAGGGTGCCGCTGGCCAGCGCCGACTGGATGCCGAAGTCGAGCGTGCCGTAGTTGCTCACGCCACCGACCACCAGGCAACCGGCGACAATCTGCGCGTTCACCTGGAACGTGCTGGTGGGCACCGCCCCCAGGGGCGTGGCCAGCAGCACACCGATACCCGTGATGCCACTTGCCAGCCAACCGCGCATGGCTCAGAAGGTCAGCTCGACGGCCACCGTGTCGGTGTACACCCCCGCCGGCAGGCCCGCCTTGCCGCGCGCCTGGCCATACAGGTTGACGGTCTGGGCCACGCCGGTACTGGTCGGCAAGGTGATGGTGGCGTCAATGGCCAGTATCTGGGTGCGCCCGGTATCGGTGTAGAAGTCGTAGGGCACGAAGTTGCCGGCACCATCGGCGAGCGCACGCGTGCCGCCGCTGGACTGGCCATCGTGGCTACCGGCGCGCACGCGGATCGCCGGGATGCTGCCCGCCGAACACAGGATACTCAAGGCGCTACCCGTGCCGCCAAGCACCTGGGCGTTGGCAGTACCGAACAGGGCATCCTGGGTGCCGAAGTTGAGGGTACCGAAGTTCAACCCTGAGCTCGCGGAACTGCCATTGACCTGGCAGGCCGCGATCAGTGTCAGCGTCGAGGTGATGTTACCGGTCACCGTGGCGGCCTGGGCCTGGGAAGCCAAGGCCAAACCGAGGCCGGCGAGGATGCAGTGGGTGAGGTTCGTGCGCATCGGAGTCTCCTTGCGTGGTTACCAGTCCAGGGTCACTCTCAGGGTGTCGCGGTACAGCCCGGCAGGCAGGGCGCGCGGTTGCGCCACTACCACGCCGTAGATCGGAATCGGTATCTGCTGGGTGCTGCTGATGGTGAAGGCGCGGGCCTGGCCGATGCCGTAGCGGCTGTTGCCACCCGGGTCCACCGCCAGTTGATAAGGGATCAGTTCACGGCCGTTGCTCAGGCGCCGTACGCCGTCATTGCCATTCAGGCCGCCGTTGATCCGCACGTTGAAGGCCCTGACCTCGGGCGTGCAACTGATCTGCAAGCGGCCCTCGCCGGCCACTTCGTCGACCCGGCTGCGCAGTGGCTGGTCCCAGTTCGGGCCACGTTCACCGAAGTCCATCAGGCCTGGGTTGCCCAGGGTTGCAGGCTGGTCGGTGCCGCTGCTGATCTGGCAGGCCGCACTGATCACCAGCCGCGCCTGGATGAACCCGGTGGTGGTGCCATGGGCCGCGCCACCGGGCAACAGCAGCGGGCCGAGGGTAAGCAGCAGGATCGAGGTGCGGTTCATGGCGTCGCGTCCTTGTGCAGGGGGCATCCTTACCAGGTGACCGTGATCTTGAGCAGGTCGCCATACAGGCCTGCCTGTGGTACCCAGGCCAGTTTGTCGATGCGGGCATAGAGCGGGAGTTCGATCGAACCGCTGCTCGGCACCCGCGCCGAGTGCGCGACATCGACCGCCAACGGCTCGCGCCAGGCGGGGTCGCGATACAAGCGATAAGGAATAGGCCGGGCCTTGCCGTCGTCGTTGGCCAGAAAGCGCAGCTCACCTGCGCCACCGTGCTGGCCGCCATCGACCCGCACCTGATAGGGCGTGTCGGGGTTGCATTCCAAGCGTGGCGGCCGCTGGCTGTGCAGTACACCGCTCAAGGGCGCGCCTGGGCCATCGAGCCGCGCGGCACTGCCCAGGTCGATCAGGCCCAACGCTTGTGCCCCGGCATCTCGCGTCTGGTTGACCAGCATGCAGCCCCGCTGCACCAGGACCCGCACTTCAACGAGAAAGTCCGTCGCTACGGCACTGCCGCTCAACAACAGGCCAAACAACGCGGCCAAAAAGCGTTCCGTCACTTTATAATCCTTATCGCTGTGTGCTGACGCTTTGCATTGAAGCTGTGTACCCATTGGAGCGTAGCAGCGGGGTGGAATAGCAGTGATGGCTTCAAGCCATTTTTTTGTATTAGCGATAAAGCGATAGCGGGCGTTCGCGGCCACCGCGAAAAAATCTTCAATGCCACCGAACCCCTCGTCGCACAGTGCCTCCAATGGCCATGAGCCGGCAAATCAGCCGACATTCTGGTACGGTGCATGTCAACCATCGTCCTGCACCAGACACGTGACCGCTGCATGGGCGGGCATGACAGGAGCGTTTTCATTGATAACTGCAGACAACCCCCTCGCCGAGGCCGTAGAGCGCTGTGCCCAGGAGCCGATCCAGGTGCCGGGCAGCATCCAGCCCCACGGGTTTCTGCTGGTGCTGGACGAGGCCGACCTGCACATCCTCCAGGCCAGCGAAAACGCCGAGCACTGGCTAGGCCTGCCCGCCAGGGAGCTGCTGGGCTGCGCCTTGGCCGAGCTGGTCGGTGACGGCTTCGATATGCGCGCGCACCTTGCACGCCTGCCCGACGACGAGGCCTTTCCATTTCATATCGGCGACGTGTGCCTGCGCCCAGGTGCGCCCTGGCGCGACAAGCTGCGCGTGCTGGCCCACCGTCACGACCAGGTGCTGATCGTCGAGTTCGAGCCCGTGCGCTTGCCGGCCGACCTGGCTGAGCAAGGTGATTACTACCCACTGGTGCGCAGCTTCGTCGGCAACCTGCACATGGCCGCCAGCCTTGAAGACCTGCTGCAGCAGTCGGTGGAACAGCTCAAGCGCATCACCGGGTTCGGCCGGGTCAAGGCGTACCGGTTCGACAGCGAAGGCAACGGCCAGGTGCTGGCCGAGGTGGCCGACCCCGGCTACCCCAGCTACCTGGGCCTGTGCTTCCCCGCCTCGGACATCCCGCGCCAGGCGCGCGAACTGTATCGGGTCAACCGCATCCGCGTGATCGAAGACGCCAACTACCAGCCCTCCAAACTGGTACCCGCCGCCAACCCGCGCACCGGCAAGGCGCTGGACATGAGTTTCGCCGCGCTGCGCAGCGTGTCGCCGGTGCACCTGCAATACATGCGCAACATGGGCACCCTGGCCTCGATGTCGCTGTCGATCGTGGTCGACGGGCAACTGTGGGGGCTGGTGTCCTGCCACCATGACCAGCCACGCCCGGTGGACCTGCGTACCCGTACCGCCTGTGAGCTGCTGGCCAGCGTGTTGTCGCTGCAGATCGAGTCGCGTGAATCCCACGCCAGCACGCGTACCCTGCTCGACCTGCGCCAGCACATCGTGCGGATGATCTCGTCGATGGCCGATCACGACAGCGTCAGTGAGGGCCTGCGCGACCTGCCCGATGTGCTGCTGGAGTTTGCCGGTGCCAGCGGCGCCGCAGTGATATCCGCCGACCGTTGCGACCTGATCGGCAAGACGCCACCGCAGGCGCAAGTCACGGCGCTGGTGCACTGGTTGGCCCAGCGCGGTGAAGACACGGTCTTCCACAGCGACAACGTACGCCGCGACATCGACGAGCTGCCTGAACTGGCAGACCATGTCGGCGGTGTGCTGGCAGTGGCCATCTCTCAAATCCACTCGCACTACCTGCTGTGGTTCCGCCCCGAGCAGGTGCGCACGGTCAACTGGGCCGGGCAGCCAAGCAAACAGGTCGGGCCGCAAGGCCAGCTTGACCCACGCCACAGCTTTGAACGCTGGCAGGAAGAAGTACGCGGCTTTTGCCAAGCCTGGGACCCGTTGATCGTCGAAGGCGTGGTGGAGCTGCGCACTGCCGTGCTGGGCATCGTCCTGCGCAAGGCCGAAGAGCTGGCACAACTGGCCGGCGAACTGCGCCGCTCGAACAAAGAACTCGAAGCCTTTTCCTACAGCGTGTCCCACGACCTGCGTGCGCCCTTGCGGCACATTGCGGGGTACACCGAGTTGCTCGGCGAAATCGAAGGCCAGGGCCTTAGCGAGCGTGGCCGGCGTTTTCTGCAGCACATTGGCGAAGCCGCGCAATTCGCTGGCAGCCTGGTAGACAACCTACTGAATTTCTCGCAAATGGGCCGCTCGGCCCTGCGCCTGTCGGATGTCGACCTCAATGCCTTGGTCGACGCCATACGCGCCGAGCTGGCACCGGACTACCAGGGCCGCGAAATTGTCTGGGACATCGCCCCCCTGCCCAAGGTGATCGCTGACCCGGCGTTCATCAACCTGGCGCTGCAAAACCTGATTGGCAACGCCATCAAATACACCCGCGGTCGCGACCCTGCGCGCATCGAGATCCGCGCCCAGGAGCACCCAGACGAGGTCGAGGTGTGCATCCGCGATAACGGCGTAGGCTTCGACATGGCCTACGCCAACAAGCTGTTCGGCGTGTTCCAGCGCCTGCACCGCATGGAAGACTTCGAAGGCACCGGGATAGGCCTGGCAAGCGTACGCCGCATCATTGAGCGCCATGACGGCCGTGTCTGGGCCGAAGGCCAGATCGACCAGGGCGCCAGTTTCCATTTCACCCTCCCGCGCCCCGCCGCGACTACATGAGGCCCCTGTACCATCATGCTCAAACCTATCCTGCTGGTAGAAGACAACCCCCGGGACCTGGAGCTGACGCTGCTGGCGCTGGAGCGCAGCCAGTTGGCCAACGAAGTCATCGTGCTGCGTGACGGCGCCGATGCGCTCGACTACCTGTTGCGCCGCAATGCCTATGCCGAACGCGACGGTGGCAACCCCGCCGTGCTGCTGCTGGACCTGAAACTGCCCAAAGTCGATGGCCTGGAAGTGCTCAAGGAAGTTCGCACCACCCCTGACCTGCGCAGCATCCCGACCGTGATGCTAACGTCGTCGCGGGAGGAGCCCGACCTGTTGCGCGCCTACGAACTGGGGGTCAATGCCTACGTGGTCAAGCCCGTGGAATTCAAGGAATTCGTCGCCGCCATCTCCGACCTCGGGGTGTTCTGGGCCGTGCTCAACGAACCGCCACCCGGCTCGCTGCGCCTAAACCGCCGCGGCAGCAACTGAGGCCAACGCGAAGATGCTGCCAACGCCGCTGAAACTCTTGATGGTCGAAGACAGCTCGATGGACGCCGAGCTGACCCTGCTGCGCCTGGAGCGCAGCGGGCTGCACGTTCAGTCGCAGTTGGTTTTCGATCATGTCGGCGTCGAACACGCCCTGCGTGAGAGCCACTACGACCTGATCCTTTGCGACTGTGTGCTGCCCGGCTCGTCCGGTACCGACGTGCTGGCCATCGCCCAGCGCCTGGCGCCAGACACCCCGTTCATCTTCCTCTCCGGCATCTACGGCGAAGAGCACGCGGTGGAGATGATCCGCCTGGGTGCCACCGACTATGTACTGAAAAAAAACCTGCCGCTGCTGCCAAAGGCCGTGCGCCGGGCGTTGACCGAAGTGCAGGAACGCCAGCGTCGGCGCCGCGCCGAAGAAGCGCTGGCGGATGTCGAGGCGCGCGCCCGCATCGCCATCGACGCCGCCGGCATGGGCACCTGGGACCTGCGCCCACAGGAAGGCCTGTTGCTGTGGGACGACCGCTGCAAGACCTTGTTCGGGCTGCCCACCAGTACCGAAATGACCCTGGACGTGTTCTTCGCCGGCATCTACCCCGAAGACCTGGCCATGGTCCGCGACGCCGTGGAGCATGCCATGCGCCCCGAGAGCGGCGGCCACTACCGGGTCGAGTTCCGCATCGCGCAACCCCACGGCCTGGAACCCCGCTGGCTGCTCAGCAGCGGCCAGAGCCAGTTCGTCGATGACCAGTGCGTGCGCTTTTCTGGCGTGCTGCAGGACATTCACACCCAACGCCAGGCCACCCTCGCCCTCAAGCAATTGAACGAGATGCTTGGCGAACGGGTCGAGCGCCGTACCCGTGAACGCGACCGCGCCTGGGAGCTGTCGCAAGACTTGTTGGCGGTGCTGAACAAAGACCTCACTCCGGTCGCCCTCAACCCAGCCTGGGAAGCCAGCCTGGGCCTTTCGCGCGAACGCCTGAGCCAAACGTCACTGTTGCACCTGCTGCCCGAGTCCGATCAGGAGCTTTTCCTCACGGAGCTGGCCGCCCTCGCCCACGGCCGCACCAGCGCGCGCTTTGTCGGCCGCATCCTGCATGCCGGCGGCCAGCAACGCTGGCTGTCTTGGGTGGTGGTACCCGAAGACACCCTGCTGTACGTGGTGGCCCGCGACATCACCAGCGAGCGCGAGTCCGCCCTGGGGCTGGCCGAGGCCAACACCCGCCTGCGTGAACAAATCACCGAACGCGAGCGTATCGAGGCTGCGCTGCAACAGATGCAGCGCCTGGAAGCGGTCGGCCAGTTGACCGCGGGTGTGGCGCACGACTTCAACAACCTGCTGACGGTGATCCTCACCGGTGCCAGCTTCCTTGAACGGGACCTCAACAAGGCCGACCTGGACAAAGCACGTACCCGCCTCACACACATCCGTGAAGCAGGCGAACGCGGTGCCAAGCTGACCTCGCAGTTGCTGGCCTTCTCCCGGCGCCAGCGCCTGGAGCCCGTGCCGCTGAACCTGAACCGGACACTGGCCGGCCTTGAGGAACTGCTGCGCCGCACCCTGGGCGGTAACGTGTCGGTGCGCCTGGACCTGGATCCGCAGCTGTGGCAGGCACTGACCGACCCGACCCAGACCGAGATGATCATCCTCAACCTGGCGATCAATGCCCGCGACGCCATGCCCGACGGCGGCCAACTGACCCTCTACACCCGCAACACCCACATCGAGGCCCGCCCCCAGCGCCCGGAAGACCCGGACCCTGGCGAGTACGTGATGCTGAGCATCCGCGATACCGGCTGCGGCATGAGCGAAGATGTGCTGGCGAAAGTGTTCGAGCCGTTTTTCACCACCAAGGACATCGGCAAGGGTTCGGGGCTTGGCCTGGCCCAGGTGTTTGGCTTCGCCAAGCAGTCGGGTGGCGGCGTGCGCATTGACACCGTGCCCGGGCGCGGCACCCAAGTGGCGGTGTACCTGCCGGCGGTCAAGGGTGAAGCGCAGAGCGAGCCCGTGGTGCCAGAGGTTTCCCAGCCGATCGGTGACAGTGGCCAAAACCACACTGTCTTGCTGGTGGATGACGACCACCTGGTACGCGACATGCTCGGCGATGTGCTACGCCAGTACGGCTATCAGGTGCGCCAGGCACACAGCGGCGAACAGGCATTGGCATTGCTCGACGACGGCATCGACCTGTTGCTGACCGATTTCGCCATGCCCGAATTCAATGGCGCGCAATTGGCCTTGGCGGCGCGCGAGCGACACCCGCGTTTACCGGTGGTGTTTCTGACGGGGTATGCGGAACTGGAAGGGTTGGAACTGCCCGGTAGCCTGGTGATTCAAAAACCGGTGCAGGCCGATGAACTGGCGCGGGTGCTGAGTGAATTGCTGCGGGTCTCGGCGTAGCTTTACAGCACCTGTTGTATGCACGCTAACCGGACGTGCTGTACGCATGCCAACTGTACCTGCCGTATCTACGCTACCTGTAGGAGCAGCCTTGTGCTGCGAAGAGGCCGGCAGCCGCAGCGGACATTCCCTGACGGTCACTGGCCTCTTCGCAGCACAAGGCTGCTCCTACAGTTGGCGGGCATGGCAGTACTTAAGAACAGAAACGACAAAACCCAGCGCTTATCTGGCTAAGCACCGGGAAGAAATATTGAGTTGAATCAGAAAATGGCAGGGGCGGCTGGATTCGAACCAACGCATGGCAGGATCAAAACCTGCTGCCTTACCGCTTGGCGACGCCCCTGTATCGAGATGCAGCAAACGCTGCTCTGACAATTCCAACTGAGTGACAACTGGGTTGTTGTCTTGGAATGCGCGGCACTTTAACAACATTCTTTCGGCCTGTGAACCCCCTGATGTAAAAAAAATGCTTTAAAACAGCAAGTTAGTCCCTTCCCTCTGCCAATACCCCATCCTGGCAACCATCCGTCGCTTTCCGCCTGCATGGCTTCAACACAATCGCATTTCGCCTTTCCAATCAGATAGGCGCATTCATTGACCAAGGAGGTATCCATGCCTGTCTCACACGACCTTTACCAAGACCTGCACTACCCGCGGGAAATCGTCCAGCAACGTCGCCAGCAAGACAAAGCCCTCGACCGCCTGCTGGACGAGTACATGGACATCGACAACCAGGTGCTGGCCGCCGAATCGATCTCGGCCGGCAACTTCGTCGACGAAGACCTGCGCCACCTCAAGGAGCGCCGGTTGACGGTGAAGTACATGATCGAGCGCCAGCTGGAGCGCAAAGCCTAAGCGGGCGCTCGACCTATCTCGTCAGGCGATCATTGCCCACTGCTTTCTCTATTGGTCAAAATGGCGACCGTCGCGCAAGCTGCGCCCTGCACCGCCATCGACCAAGGAGCTATCGATTTGCCTGCCTGGATCCCTACCCCGTTGCGTCAGCTCGGCCAGCGCCTGCGCGCTAACACTGCCCCTGAAAGCGAACTGCTGGCCTGGTTCGAAGACAAGGCGTGCAGCCGTGGCTACCAGCTCAGTGACGGCCAACGCCGGGTCATCCACAGCATGGCCGAGCAACTGGCGCAGCTGGAACACGGGCAACCGTGCAGCCTGTACCTGCACGGCTCGGTCGGCCGCGGCAAAAGCTGGCTGCTCGACGGGTTTTTCCAGGCTGTGCCGGTAGAGGCCAAACGACGCCTGCACTTCCATGATTTTTTTGCCCGCCTGCACCAGGGCATGCACCGCCACCGCGCGCTGGACGATGCACTGGGCGCTACCTTGGACGAGCTGATTGGCCAGTGCCGGGTGTTGTGCTTTGACGAGTTCCATGTGCATGACATCGGCGATGCCATGCTGCTCACTCGGCTGTTCACCGCGCTGTTCGAGCGTGGGGTTTTCCTGTTGGTGACGTCGAACTACGCACCTGAAGGCCTGCTGCCCAATCCGCTGTACCACGAACGCTTCCTGCCGGTGATCCGCATGATCAACGGGCGCATGCGGGTGCTGGAAGTCGGTGGCGACACCGACTTTCGCAGCCTGCCGGCCAACCGCGAGCATCAGCGTTTTACCCAGGGGCACTATGTGTGGCCCGGCACTGCCGAGCAACGCCAGGCGGTGAACGTACCGGACGCGCAGCCGGCCACATTGGACATCAATAAACGCAGCCTGCGCGTGCTGGCCAATAACGACCGGCAGGTGATGTTCGCCTTCGACGACCTGTGCGAACAGCCCACCGCGGTGATCGATTACCTGGCACTGGCGGCGCAGTACGATGCGTGGGTGATCGATGGGCTGGACGACCTGTCGGAATGTTCGCTGGCAGCACAGCAGCGGTTCGTCAACCTGGTGGATGTGCTGTATGACCAGGACAAGCAGGTGACAGTGATCGGGCGGCGGCCGCTGGATGAAAGCCTGGGCGGAGCGATTGCCGACCTGATGCGCACCCGCAGCCGCTTGGGGCAGTTGCATCAGGTGGGGCCTGAGTACTTTGTTGGCTGAACTGGCGCATTTGCGGGGCAATCCCGCTCCCGCCGGCATGTCACCGAACCTGAAAGCCGAGGGCTTCCAGTGGGAGCGGGCTTGCCCCGCGAATGGGCCATCAATACCACCGAATCAACCGGCTCGTGGCAGGTCCGCCAACACCGCCTCGATCTCCCCTAGCACCGCCGGATCATCCAAGGTCGACGGCGGCACATAGTCCTGCCCATCGGCAATCTTGCGCAGCACCGCCCGCAAAATTTTCCCCGACCGGGTCTTGGGCAGCCGCTTGACCAACCGCACCCGGTTGAAACACGCCAGCGCACCGATTTCTTCGCGCACACTGCCGACCAGGTCCACCAGCAACTGCGATTCGGCAATGCCCTCGCCATCTTTCAGCACCACCAGCGCCAGCGGCACCTGACCCTTGATAGCGTCATGCACGCCGATCACCGCGCACTCGGCCACGGCCGGGTGACGCGCCACCAGGTCCTCCATTTCACCGGTGGACAGGCGATGCCCAGAGACGTTGATCACGTCGTCCGTGCGCCCCATGATGTAGACGAAGCCGTCATCGTCCAGGTAGCCGCCATCGCCCGTGTGGTAGTAGCCCGGGTAAGTGCGCAGGTACGCTTGCAGGTAGCGCTCGTGATCGCCCCACAGCGTCTGGCTGCACCCAGGCGGCAACGGCAGCGCGATCACGATCGACCCCTGGTGGTTCGGCCCCAACACATGGCCGTCATCGTCCAGCACACGCACGTGGTAACCCGGCACTGCGCGGTTGCTGGACCCTGCACGCGCCGCGCTGCCCTCCAGCCCAACGCAGGGCGCGGTGACCGGCCAGCCGGTCTCGGTTTGCCACCAATGGTCGTGCACAGGTTTGCCAGTGACCCGCTCCAGCCATTCGTGGGTGCTTGAATCGAGTTTTTCCCCGGCCAGGAACAACTGGCGCAGCGAGCTCAGGTCGTGCCCTTTGATCCGCTCACCGTCCGGGTCTTCCTTGCGGATGGCGCGCATGGCGGTCGGCGCACAGAACAACGCGTTGACCTTGTATTGCTCGACCACGCGCCAGTAGGCGGAGGCGTCCGGGGTGCGGATCGGCTTGCCTTCGTAGAACACCGTGGTGCAGCCGCTCATCAACGGCCCATAGACGATCAGCGAATGGCCCACCACCCAACCCACGTCAGAAATACCCCACCACACATCGCCCGCCTGCATGCCGTAGATGTGGCGCATGGCATAGCACAGCGCAACCGCGTTGCCGCCGTTTTCACGCACGATGCCCTTGGGCTTTCCGGTGGTGCCGGAGGTGTACATGATGTACAGCGGGTCACCGGCGTCCAGCTCGACAGGGGCCACCGGCTCGGCCGTTGCCAACGCCTGCTGCCAGTCCAGGTCGCGGCCCGGCTGCAATTGGGCGGTGGCCTGGGGGCGTTGCAGGACCAGCACGTTGCGCGGCTGGTGACGGGCCAACTGCAGGGCACGATCGACCAGCGGCTTGTATTCGATTACCCGGTCGAACTCCAGGCCACAGGACGCCGTCAGCAGCAACGTGGGGCGGGCATCATCGATGCGCAAGGCCAGCTCGTTGGCGGCAAAACCGCCGAATACCACCGAATGCACTGCACCAATCCGCGCGCACGCCAGCATGGCCATGGCCGCCTGCGGCACCATGGGCATGTAGATGATCACCCCATCGCCCTTGCCGACCCCCAACTGGCGCAGCAAACCGGCCAGGCGTGCCACCTCGTCGCGTAGCTGGCGGTAGGTATACGTCTGTTGAGTACCGGTCACCGGCGAGTCGTAGATCAGCGCCAACTGCTCGCCACGGCCTTGTTCGATCTGATGGTCGAGTGCCAGGTGGCAGCTGTTCAGGCGGCCGTCGGCAAACCAGCGGTGGGTGCCGTCTGGGTTTTCCTGCAGGGTCAGGGAAGGCGTGCGGTGCCAGGCCAGGTGCGCGGCTTGCTCGGCCCAGAAAGCGGCAGGGTCGGCGATGGAATGGGCGTAGCTGTGCTGATAGCTCATGTCGAAGGGAACCCGGTACTTGTTGTTATTGAAGGGCGAAACTTGAGTATGGACCGCCACGCCGGGCGCGCCATGGGACTAAAGTCACAACCGACCTGCAAATTTGCAGACAACACGAATACGCCCCATAACGGTGCAAAGCCTCTAGAATAGGCCGCCCCTTTTAGCCACCGAGCAGCCCATGGACATCGATCAGGCCCGTACCTTTCTGGAAATCGTGCGCTGCGGCAGCCTGGTCGCCGCCGCCGAACGCCTGTTCGTGTCACAAACGGCGATCACGGCGCGGGTCCAGCGCCTTGAGCAGCAACTGGGCTGCCAGTTGTTCGTGCGCAGCCGCAACGGCGCCAGCCTGACCAGCGATGGTGAGGCCTTCGTCAGCTATGCCAACCAGCTGGTGCAGACCTGGGAAGCGGCGCGCCGTGACCTGCCGCTGCCCGAAGGTTGCCAGCAAGTGCTGCATGTGGGCGGCGAAGTGAGCCTGGGCAACCCGATGATGCTCGACTGGGTCAGTGCGCTGCACCGCGAACTGCCCAGCCATGCCATCCGCAGCGAAGTGAGCGACGGTGAATCGCTGCTGCGCAAGGTCGAAATGGGCCTGCTGGACGCCGCGCTGGTCTATCAGCCGACCTACGGGCCAGGCCTGCAAGTCGAGCAATTGATGGAAGAGAAGCTGATCCGCGTGCGCCGGGTCGATCAGCCTGACCCGTACATCTATATCGACTGGGGCGAGGCGTTCCGCCGCCAGCACGACGCCGCCCTGCCCGACTGCGCGCGCCCGGCACTGAGTTTCAACCTCGGGCCGCTGGCCCTGCAGTTCATCCTCGACCAGGGCGGCAGTGGCTACTTCCGTACCCGCGTGGTGCAGGCTTACCTGGACAGCGGCGTGTTCGAGCGCGTGCCGCAGGCGCCAGAGTTCACCTACCCGACGTTTCTGGTATACCCGCGCAAGCGCGACAGCGAAGCGCTGCAACAGGCCTTCGCGATACTCCGCCAGCTGGTGGCTGCCGGCGCCAGCGATTGGTCACAGCGCTGGGACCCGGTTATCTGAGGCACTGCCGGCGGCGCTCAGCAATTGCCGCTTAAGGCCGGCGATCAGGTCAGTCTGGGTGACCACACCGACCAGCTGGCCATTGTCGATCACCGGCAGGCAGTGCAGCCCTTGCTCGCACAACAAGGGCAGCAGGCGTTCCAGCGGGTGCTGGCTGCTGACACTGACCACCCGCCGGCTCATCACCTGCTCCATGCGCACTGCCTTGCGCCCGAACAGGCCACGCCAGCGGAACCGCCCGCGTTGCATGGCCGGCCCTACCAGGTCACTTAAGCTGACGATGCCGACCAGCTTGCCGTGCTGCAGCACCGGCAGGGTTTTCAGGTGGTGGCTGGCCAGCAGCTTCCATGCCTGCTCCAGGGTGGTGTCCGGTGACGCGAACTGCACATCGCGCGACATCACGGAGGCTGCTGTGATACCGCCCAGGCTGCGCTGCAAGGCATGCTGTTCAGTGGCGAGGATGATGCGCTCCAGTTCGTCCCGGGTGACGTCGACGAACTCGCCCAGGTCTTCAAGGGCCTGGTCCAGGTCGGCGCCGCTGACCCCGACACGCTCGCTGGGCAGTGGGTCGTGGGTGTGATGCAGCTCTTTGCGTGGGGCCGTGCCTTTGGGGTAGCGCACGCCAGTCAGGCGGTTGTAGACCACCGCCACTGCCACCAGAATCAGCGCATTGAGCAGCACCGGCTCCAGCAGGTGATCCCCCAGGCCGGCCAGGCCGGGGTCGGCCAGCACCGCACTGACCGCCACACCGCCGCCCGGCGGGTGCAGGCAGCGCAACAGGCACATCACCAGTACCGAGAGCGCCAGGGCAGCAGCCGCCACCCAAAGCTCGGGCCCGAAACCCTGGCGCATGGCCAGGCCGATGGCGCCCGCCAGGGCGTAACTGCCCAGCACGGGCCAGGGCTGGGCCAAAGGCCCGGAATGCACGGCAAATACCAACACTGCCGAGGCGGCCAAAGGGCCCAGAAGGTGCAAAGCGATGCCAGGGCCATAGGCCATGCTGGTCAGCCAGCCGGCCAAGAACAAGCCAAGCAAGGCGCCGATACCAGCGCGCAGCCATTCTTTGGGGGGGATATTCAGGGGTGCGGGCAACAGCCGCTGCAGACGACTTTCGGAACGCGAGGCAGGCATGTGAATAATCGAAATCGTAGTTTTTCTGGTTAAAAAGAAAGCCCAGCCGCGCTGGCCTGGGCCCTGTATTGCCAGAGCAATAGCGCAAGGGGCTCCGTCCGTGGAGAGATGGAAACTGGGAAGTTTCGTGCGGGGATTGTGCCGGGTGGGATTGGCGAGGGCCAATTCAAAAAAATGCGCCTGTACTGCAATTTTTTTTGCAGTGGTGATCTGCTCACAGGCCCGCGAAGCGGCCCCGGCATTATCTAGCCCTGCGCGGCAAGTCGATGCTCACCCGCAATCCGCCGAGAGGGCTTTCCTGCAGCGCCAGCTGCCCGCCCCAGGCCTCGACGATATCGCGCACGATGCCCAGCCCCAGGCCATGCCCATCGACCTGCTCATCCAGCCGCGAGCCCCGCTCCAACACCTGCAGGCGCTGGCTTTCAGGAATGCCGGGGCCATCATCATCGACCCAAAGCCGATAACCCGCATCGCTCGGTGCAATGCCCAGGCGCACTTCGCAGTCTGCCCATTTGCAAGCGTTGTCCAGCAGGTTGCCCAACAACTCCAGAACGTCCTCGCGGTCCCACGGCAACAGCAGACCCGGCGGTACGTCCCGCTCAAGCAACAGGCCTTCGCCGTGGATCATGCCCAAGGTGCCCAACAGCCCCGGCAATTCGGCATCGCAGTCGAACTGGGCACCGGGCAAGGCGTCACCCGCCAGGCGAGCGCGGTTGAGTTCGCGTGCCAGGCGCTGCTGAATGTGCTCAAGCTGCGCGCGCATTTGCTCGCGCACGTCGGGCAGGCCCTCCAAACGCGCGCTGGACGCCAGGCTCAGCAAGACCGCCAACGGCGTCTTCAGCGCATGGCCAAGGTTGCCCAGTGCATTGCGCGAGCGCCGCAAGCTGTCTTCGGTGTGGCTCAGCAAGTGGTTGATCTGCCCTACCAGCGGCGCCAGCTCGACAGGCACTTCGGCATCCAGTTGCGAGCGCTGCCCTTGTTGCAGCTGGGCGATCTGCTGGCGGGCACGCTCCAGCGGGCGCAATGAGCGCTTAACCGTGACGCGCTGGAGCACCAGCACCAGTATCAACGCCACCAGCCCCATGCCCAGGCCGATCTGCTGCATGCGCCGGAAGCCTTCACGCACCGGTGAGTAATCCTGCGCCACGCTGATCGAGATGTCCTGGCCTAGGCGGCGATAGTCAGCACGCAGCGCCAGCAATTGCTGCCCCTCTGGGCCCAGCTCGTGGCTATCGGAAAGCCCAGGGGCGGCGGGCTTGGGCATGTCCAGGTCCCACAGCGAACGCGAGCGCCAGGTGCCTTGGTCAAAATCGATGCGAAAGTAATACCCGGAAAACGGCCGCTGATAGGCCGCAGAAATGCGCCGCTCATCCAACTGCAAACCTGAAGGCCCCCGCACCAGGGCCACCAGCAGGTTCTCGCTTTCCTTGCGCAAGCCGTTTTCCAGGTAGCGCTGCAGGCCCGCCTCGAACAGCCACAGGGTGAGTTGCGCCAGCACCACACCCACCACCACCAGCACGGCCACCAAACCCAGGCTCAACCGCGCCTGAATCGACTTCACGCAACGCTCCCGGCGTAGATATAGCCTTGCCCGCGGCGCGTCTCGATCACACTGCGGCCCAACTTGCGGCGCAGGTGGTTGACGTGCACTTCAAGGACATTGGAATCGCGCTCCGTCTCGCCATCGTAAAGGTGCTCGGCCAGGTGGCTCTTGGACAGGATCTGCTGCGGGTGCAGCATGAAATAACGCAGCAGCCGAAACTCGGCAGCGGTCAGCTGGATATCGACACCGTCACGGCTCACGCACTGCCGGCTTTCATCCAGGTGCAGGCCGGCGGCTTCCAAGGTGGGCTGGTTGGCCAGGCCACGGGCACGGCGCAGTAACGCCTGGATGCGCAACTGCAACTCTTCGGGGTGGAAGGGTTTGCTCAGGTAGTCGTCGGCACCGGCCTTGAGGCCTTCGATGCGCTCGGCCCAGGAGCCGCGGGCGGTCAGCACCAGCACTGGCGTGGCCAGGCCAGCGGCACGCCACTGGGCGAGCACGTCGAGCCCCGGCAAGCCTGGCAAGCCGAGGTCCAGGATAATCAGGTCGTAGGGTTCGCTCTGGCCCTGGTACACCGCATCGCGGCCATCGGCCAGCCAGTCCACGGCGTAGCCCTGGCGCTGCAGGCCGGCGATCAGTTCATCGGCCAGCGGGACATTGTCCTCGACAAGCAACAGGCGCATTCAGTCGTCTTCCTCGTCTTTGAGCAGGGCACCGGTACTGGCGTCTAGCTTGATTTCGCGGACCACACCTTCGGCAGTCAGCAACTCGACTTCGTATTCGTAGCGATCGTCGTCTTCTTCCAGCTCGGCCTCCAACAAACGCGCCCCGGGGTGACGCCCCAGGGCGGTTTCCAGCAGCTGCTCGAGCGGCAGGATGACGCCCTTCTGGCGCAACGCCAGGGCCTCGTCCTGATCCAGGTCACGGGCAGCCGCCAGGGAGCAGACAGCCAGCAGCGAAAGCGCGAGGTATCGCGCTGGCCGCGGTAAGTGGATCATCAGTTGTCTCGTGCGTCCTTGAGTACTTCACCGGTCTTGGCATCCAGGTCGACGTCCCACTCGACGTTCTGTGCGTCGCGCAGCTCGACCTTGTAGATGTAGCGGCCGTATTCGTCTTCAAGTTCCGAGTCTGTGACCTCGGCGCCTGGGTGCTTGGCCATGGCGGTGGCTTTCAGCTCATCCAGCGACTTGATGGTCTTGGCGCTGACCAGTTTGACCACTTCGTCAGGCTGAACGTCCTTGGCGAAAACGGCATTGGCGCCCAGGGTAAGGGCGGCGGCGGTGAACAGGGCAGTCAAGGTTTTCATCGTGTCTTCTCTCCTGAGAGATGTTCAAGTTGTCTACGGGGTTAAGATTACCCAGCGGTCCTTAATTCAACCTGAAAACAGCTGGCGCCATGATAAACTGCGCGCATTCTTGATTCATACAGAGTTCTGACAGCGTGGAAATCTTTAAGGAATTTACATTCGAATCGGCCCACCGCCTGCCGCACGTCCCAGCCGGGCACAAGTGTGGTCGCCTGCACGGTCACTCGTTCAAGGTCGGCCTGCACCTGACCGGCCCGCTTGACCCGCACACCGGGTGGATTCGTGATTTTTCCGAGATCAAGGCGATCTTCAAGCCGATCTACGAACAGCTGGACCACAATTACCTGAATGACATTCCAGGCCTTGAAAACCCCACCAGCGAAGTGATCGCCAAGTGGATCTGGGAGCAGGTCAAGCCGTTGCTGCCAGAGCTGTCGAAGGTGCGCATTCACGAAACCTGCACCAGCGGGTGCGAATATACCGGCGACTGAGCCGAGAAGTTTTCCGGCCTCTTCGCGGGGCAAGCCCGCTCCCACAAGTGCCCCACACTATTCAGAATTTGCGGGGCACGTGTGGGAGCGGGCTTGCCCCGCGAAGAGGCCAGTGAAATTTCAGCCCTGCCCATTCTCCAGGGCATCGCGCAAGAAGCTCGGGGCGATATAGCGCTGGTAATGCGCCTCGGACAGCAGAAAGAACTCGCGGTCGATGGCGTCGCGCAACTGCGGCAACTCCCAGCCTCGAAACTCCGGCAGCAATACCATGCCGTAAGCCTCCAGATCACGGATCATCCGGGCCCCACGGGCGATCAACTGGTAGGCCCAGCAATATTCCGACTGTTGGTCCACAAAGCGGATGGAGCGCTGCTCCAGCTGCAGGCGCAGCAGGCTTTTGTCGAAGACTTCCAGCTTGGCCATCATCACCTGCACCAGCAACTGCTCCAGACGCAGCCACACGGCGCGCTTCTGCGCGTCGTCGTAGCCGTTCCAGTTGATCACTTCGTGGTGAAAACGCTTGCAGCCACGGCATACCGTGTCTCCGTACACCGTGGAGCACAGGCCGACGCAAGGGGTCTTGATGGACTTGTTGGACATGAAAAACAACGGCTTGGCGGTGGAACACGGGCCCATGTTAGCCCTTTGTCTAACCAGGGTCACTCGTTAAAGTCATCTTCGCCGCCTTACCTTCAGGCTTTTTTTGCCGTAGAATCACCCGGCCTTTTCAAGGCAACAATGTCCGTTGGAAGCTGTTTTCAAAGCGTCACGAGCACAGTTAATCCGGTAGAACGGCGTTGGCCCGGGCCATGCACCCTCGCATGCCCGTGCCAGCCCTCATCAGCTCCCCGTTCTGCAGGCGTAAAACTTTGAAAGCAGCTTCTGTAAGGATTCTCTGCGACCCTGGCTGGGCGGCCCAAGAAGCCGTCATTGCGCATGGGTGCAGGGAATGCTGGATGAGCGTCCCGGACTCCCTTTAGGGACCACTGATGAGGGTAATAACTGTGCTTGAAGCCTACCGCAAACACATCGAAGAGCGTGCCGCCCTGGGTATCGTGCCCCAGCCGCTGAACGCCGAACAAACTGCAGGCCTGGTCGAGCTGCTGAAAAACCCGCCGGCCGGCGAAGAAGCCTTCCTCGTAGACCTGCTCACCAACCGTGTACCGCCAGGGGTAGACGAAGCTGCCTACGTCAAGGCTGCTTTCCTGTCCGCCGTGGCCAAGGGCGAAGCAAAATCCCCGCTGGTCGACCGCAAGCTCGCGACCGAGCTGTTGGGCACCATGCAGGGCGGCTACAACATCGAAACGCTGGTCGCGCTGCTGGATGACGCCGAACTGGGCGCCGTCGCGGCCGAAAAGCTCAAGCACACCCTGCTGATGTTCGATGCCTTCCACGACGTGGCCGAAAAAGCCAAGGCGGGCAACGTCCACGCCAAGGCCGTGCTCGAGTCCTGGGCTGCCGGCGAGTGGTTCACCTCGCGTCCGGCCATCGCCGACAAGTACACCCTGACCGTGTTCAAGGTGCCTGGCGAAACCAACACCGACGACCTGTCCCCTGCCCCGGACGCCTGGTCGCGCCCTGACATCCCGCTGCACGCCCTGGCCATGCTGAAAATGGCCCGTGACGGCATCGAGCCACAGCAGCCAGGTTCGGTCGGCCCTCTGGCCCAGATCGAAGCGGTCAAGGCCAAAGGCTTCCCAGTTGCCTACGTGGGTGACGTGGTCGGTACCGGTTCGTCGCGTAAATCCGCCACCAACTCGGTGCTGTGGTTCTTCGGTGACGACATTCCGTACGTGCCGAACAAGCGCGCCGGTGGCTTCTGCTTCGGCACCAAGATCGCCCCGATCTTCTACAACACCATGGAAGACGCCGGCGCCCTGCCAATCGAGTTCGACTGCACCAACCTGGCCATGGGCGACGTCATCGACGTCTACCCGTTCAAAGGTGAAGTGCGCCGTCACGGCAGCGACGAACTGGTCACCAACTTCGAGCTGAAAACCGAAGTGCTGCTGGACGAAGTCCGCGCAGGTGGTCGTATCCCGCTGATCGTTGGCCGTGGCCTGACCGATAAAGCCCGCGCCGAGCTGGGCCTGGGCCCTGTCGACCTGTTCAAGAAACCGGAGCAGCCTGCCGCTTCGACCAAGGGCTTCACCCTGGCGCAGAAGATGGTCGGCCGTGCGTGCGGCCTGCCAGAAGGCCAGGGCGTGCGCCCAGGTGCCTACTGCGAGCCGAAGATGACCACCGTCGGTTCCCAGGACACCACTGGCCCGATGACCCGCGACGAGCTGAAAGACCTGGCGTGCCTGGGCTTCTCCGCTGACCTGGTCATGCAGTCGTTCTGCCACACTGCGGCCTATCCGAAGCCGATCGACGTCACCACCCACCACACCCTGCCAGACTTCATCCGCACCCGTGGCGGCGTGTCGCTGCGCCCAGGCGACGGCATCATCCACAGCTGGCTGAACCGCATGCTGATGCCTGACACCGTCGGCACCGGTGGCGACTCGCACACCCGCTTCCCGATCGGCATCTCGTTCCCGGCCGGTTCCGGCCTGGTGGCCTTCGCTGCCGCCACCGGCGTCATGCCGCTGGACATGCCAGAGTCGATCCTGGTGCGTTTCAAGGGCAAGCTGCAACCTGGCATCACCCTGCGTGACCTGGTTCACGCCATCCCTTACTACGCCATCCAGAAGGGCCTGCTGACCGTCGAGAAGAAGGGCAAGAAAAACGCCTTCTCCGGCCGCATCCTGGAAATCGAAGGCCTGGACGAACTGACCGTCGAGCAAGCGTTCGAACTGTCCGACGCCTCGGCTGAACGTTCGGCTGCCGGTTGCACCATCAAGCTGCCAGAAAAGGCCATCGCCGAGTACCTGACTTCCAACATCACCCTGCTGCGCTGGATGATCGGCGAAGGCTACGGCGATGCCCGCACCCTGGAGCGTCGCGCCCAGGCCATGGAAGCCTGGCTGGCCAAGCCTGAGCTGCTGTCGGCCGACGCCGATGCCGAATACGCCGAAATCATCGAAATCGACCTGGCCGACGTCAAAGAGCCTGTGCTCTGCGCGCCGAACGACCCGGACGATGCCCGCCTGCTGTCTTCGGTACAGGGCGAGAAGATCGACGAAGTGTTCATCGGTTCGTGCATGACCAACATCGGCCACTTCCGCGCAGCCGGCAAGCTGCTGGAGAAGGTCAAGGGTGGCATTCCGACCCGTCTGTGGCTGGCCCCGCCAACCAAGATGGACGCTCACCAGCTGACCGAAGAAGGCTACTACGGCATCTACGGCAAGGCCGGTGCGCGCATGGAAATGCCAGGCTGCTCGCTGTGCATGGGTAACCAGGCACGTGTGCAGACCGGTTCGACCGTGGTCTCCACCTCGACCCGTAACTTCCCGAACCGTCTGGGCGACGCCACCAACGTGTACCTGGCATCGGCCGAGCTGGCTGCTGTCGCTTCGATCATCGGCAAACTGCCGACTGTCGAAGAGTACATGCAGTACGCGCAGGACATCGACAGCATGGCTGCCGACGTCTACCGCTACCTGAGCTTCGACCAGATCGCCGAGTTCCGCGAGGCTGCGGCCAACGCCAAGATCCCGGTTGTTCAAGCGTAAGTAGCAGTACGCTGTAAAAAAACCCCAGCAGAAATGCTGGGGTTTTTTTATTGCCCTCTTGGGCCTCTTCGCGGGGCGCACTGACAACCTCACATCACGAACAAATCCACAAACCTGTGCACCGCAGTCGACTCCAGCTTTTGCTGATCCTCGCACATCTCGAAAATCGCCTCACACCGCTGCCGCGCAAACCGCGTCGCCAGGTTCTCCCTGAACTTCGCCTCCAGCAACGGTATGCCCTCCCCGCGCCGACGCCTGTGACCGACCGGGTACTCCACCACCACCTGCTCGGTGCTGTTGCCATCCTTGAAAAACACCTGCAAGCCGTTGGCGATCGAGCGCTTGTCAGCCTCCAAGTATTCACGGGTGAAGCGTGGGTCCTCGACCACCTCCATCTTGTCGCGCAAGCGGTCGATACTCGGGTGGGCAGCGTGGAAGACATCCTCGTAATGCTCGGCCACCAGATGGCCAAAAATCAGCGGCACCGCCACCATGTACTGCAGGCAGTGATCACGGTCAGCGGCATTGGCCAGTGGGCCGACCTTGGAGATGATGCGAATTGCCGACTCCTGCGTGGTAATGACAATACGGTCCACCTCATGCAGGCGATTGCGCACCTGCGGGTGCAGCAGCACGGCGGCTTCACAGGCCGTCTGGGCGTGGAACTCGGCCGGGAAACTGACTTTGAACAGCACGTTCTCCATCACATAGCTGGCCAAGGGCTGCGGCAGGCGCAACTCTTGCTGGGCAGAGGGTTTGAGCGCCAGGTCCTTGTTGGTATGACTGAATGACACATCATAGAAGCCCCATTGCGGCGCCGTGAGCACGCCAGGCACCCCCATCTCGCCACGCAGCGCGATATCGGCCAGGCGCACACCCCGACTGGACGCATCGCCAGCAGCCCAGGACTTGCGCGAGCCTGCGTTGGGTGCATGGCGGTAGGTGCGCAGCGCCTGGCCATCGACAAAGGCATGCGACAACGCCGACAGCAGTTGCTCGCGGCTGGCCCCCATCAGCTTGGCGCACACGGCCGTGGAGGCCACCTTGACCAGGATCACGTGGTCCAGGCCCACGCGATTGAACGAATTCTCCAGCGCCAACACGCCCTGGATCTCGTGCGCCATGACCATGGCTTCGAGCACTTCGCGCATCAGCAGTGGGCTTTCACCCTTTGCTACGTGTTTTTGCGACAGGTGATCGGCCACGGCCAGAATGCCACCGAGGTTGTCTGAAGGGTGCGCCCACTCGGCGGCCAGCCAGGTGTCGTTGTAGTCCAGCCAGCGCACGATGCAGCCGATGTCCCAGGCGGCTTTGACCGGATCGAGGCGGTAGGCGGTGCCGGGCACGCGGGCGCCATTCGGCACCACCGTGCCTTCCACCAACGGGCCGAGGTGTTTGGTGCATTCGGGGAAGCGCAGGGCCAGCAGGCCGCAGCCCAGGGTGTCCATCAGGCAGTTGCGCGCGGTGTCCAGTGCCTCTGGGGATTCGACCCGGTAGGTGAGGACGTAGTCGGCGAGGGTTTGCAGCACCCGGTCGTAGTCCGGGCGCTGGTTAAGGTCCACGTTGGCGCTCATTTGCAGCTCCTGTGATTGTGGGGCTGCCTGGCAGCCCATCGCCGGCAAGCCGGCTCCCACAGGTTCGGAGTGGGAGCCGGCTTGCCGGCGATGGGCCGCTAAGCGGCCCCAGTCATCGAACGCCGAGCGCCAGTGGTGCGTCAGAAGCTATCGCCAGGCACCCTCACCCAGCCTTCCATCAGCACGCGAGCACTGCGGCTCATGATTGCCTTGGTCACCGTCCATTCGCCCTTCACCTGACGCGCTTCGGCGCCAACCCGCAGGGTGCCGGAAGGGTGACCGAACCGTACGGCACTGCGCTCGCGCCCGCCGGCGGCGAGGTTGACCAGCGTGCCTGGGATGGCGGCAGCGGTACCGATGGCGACCGCAGCAGTGCCCATCATCGCGTGGTGCAGCTTGCCCATGGACAACGCACGCACCAGCAGGTCGATGTCAGCCGCCGCAACCACCTTGCCACTGGACGCAGTGTAGGTGCTCGGTGGCGCGACGAAGGCCACTTTCGGCGTGTGCTGACGCCCGGCCGCCTGGTCGACATGCTCGATCAGCCCCATGCGCACGGCGCCATAGGCACGGATTGTCTCGAAGCGCAGCAGCGCTTGCGGGTCACCGTTGATCGCGTCTTGCAGCTCGGCGCCGGTGTAGCCGATATCGCTGGCATTGACGAAGATGGTCGGGATACCCGCATTGATCAGGGTTGCCTTGAACGTGCCCACCCCTGGCACTTCCAGGTCATCTACCAGGTTGCCGGTTGGGAACATCGACCCACCTGCGCCCTCTTCGTCGGCAGCTGGGTCCAGGAACTCCAGCTGAACCTCGGCCGCCGGGAAGGTCACGCCATCGAGTTCGAAATCCCCGGTTTCCTGCACTTCACCTTCGGTGATCGGCACGTGGGCGATGATGGTCTTGCCGATATTGGCCTGCCAGATGCGCACGGTCGCGATGCCGTCACGCGGCACCCGCGCCGGGTCGACCAGGCCGCTGCTGATGGCAAACGAACCGACTGCGGCAGACAGGTTGCCGCAGTTACCGCTCCAGTCGACGAAGGCCTTGTCGATGCTGACCTGGCCAAACAGATAGTCGACGTCGTGTTCGGGCTTGATGCTGCGCGAGAGGATCACCGTTTTACTGGTGCTCGAGGTGGCGCCGCCCATGCCATCGATCTGCTTGCCGTAGGGGTCGGGGCTGCCGATGACCCGCAACAGCAGCGCATCGCGGGCTGGGCCTGGGATCTGCGCCTGCTCGGGGAGGTCGTCCAGGCGGAAGAATACGCCTTTGCTGGTACCGCCACGGATGTAGGTGGCGGGGATCTTGATTTGTGGTGCGTGTGCCATTGCTGTGCTGTCCTGTCTGAAAATGCAATAACCCTTAGGTCCGCTGCGCGGCCCATCGCCGGTAAGCCAGCGCCTACAGCTACGGCGCAGGCTTCGAATACAGCGCTATCCCTGTAGGAGCCGGCTTGCCGGCGATGGGCTGCAAAGCAGCCCCAAACACTCAAGCAGAAGCTTCGAGGAAGTCTTGGGCAAAGCGCTGCAGCACCCCGCCCGCCTCGTAGATCGACACTTCCTCGGCGGTATCCAGGCGGCAGGTCACCGGCACCTCGACCCGCTCGCCATTGCGGCGGGTAACCACCAGCGTCAGCGTTGCACGCGGCTTGCGCTCACCGAGCACATCATAGGTCTCACTGCCATCCAGACCCAGGGTGTTGCGGTCCGTACCCGGCTTGAACTCCAGCGGCAGCACGCCCATGCCCACCAGGTTGGTGCGGTGAATGCGCTCAAAGCCTTCGGCCACGATCGCCTCGACACCCGCCAGGCGCACCCCCTTGGCCGCCCAGTCACGGGACGAGCCCTGGCCATAGTCGGCACCGGCGACGATGATCAGCGGCTGCTTGCGCTCCATGTAGGTCTCGATCGCTTCCCACATGCGGGTCACCTTGCCTTCCGGCTCGATGCGCGCCAACGAGCCCTGCTTCACGCTGCCGTCGTCCTTACGCACCATTTCGTTGAACAGCTTGGGGTTGGCGAACGTGGCGCGCTGGGCGGTCAGGTGGTCGCCACGGTGGGTGGCGTAGGAGTTGAAGTCCTCCTCCGGCAGGCCCATTTTCGCCAAGTACTCACCCGCCGCGCTGTCCATCATGATGGCGTTGGACGGTGACAGGTGATCGGTGGTGATGTTGTCCGGCAGCACCGCCAGCGGGCGCATGCCACGCAGGGTGCGCTCACCGGCCAAGGCACCTTCCCAGTACGGCGGACGGCGGATATAGGTGCTCATCGGGCGCCACGCGTACAGCGGCGCCACCTTCGGCCCACGGTCTTCCTCGATGGCAAACATCGGGATGTAGACCTTGCGGAACTGCTCAGGCTTGACCGAGGCACGCACCACGGCGTCGATTTCTTCATCGCTCGGCCAGATATCCTTGAGGCGGATTTCCTTGCCGTCGACCACGCCCAGCACGTCCTTCTCGATGTCGAACCGGATAGTCCCGGCGATGGCGTAGGCCACCACCAGCGGCGGCGAGGCCAGGAACGCCTGCTTGGCGTAAGGGTGGATGCGCCCGTCGAAGTTGCGGTTACCCGACAACACCGCAGTGGCATACAGGTCACGCTCGACGATCTCTTGCTGGATCACCGGGTCCAACGCACCGGACATGCCGTTGCAGGTGGTGCAGGCGAAAGCGACGATGCCAAAGCCCAGGTGCTCCAGCTCTTTCTCAAGCCCTGCTTCCTCCAGGTACAGCTGCACAGCCTTTGAGCCTGGCGCCAGCGAAGATTTGACCCAGGGTTTGCGCGCCAGGCCCAGTTTGTTGGCATTGCGTGCCAAAAGGCCCGCTGCGATCACGTTGCGTGGGTTGCTGGTGTTGGTGCAGCTGGTGATGGCGGCGATGATGACCGCGCCGTCCGGCATTTGCCCCGGGACATCTTCCCAGGCCCCGGCGATGCCCTTGGCCGCCAGGTCGCTGGTGGCCACGCGGGCATGCGGGTTGGACGGGCCGGCCATGTTGCGCACCACGCTCGACAGGTCGAAGCTCAGGGTACGCTCGTAGACGGCGCCGGCCAGGCTGTCGGCCCACAGGCCGGTGGCCTTGGCGTAGGTTTCCACCAGCTTGACCTGCTGCTCTTCGCGACCGGTCAGCTTGAGGTAGTCGATGGTCTGCTGGTCGATGGCGAACATCGCTGCAGTGGCGCCGTATTCAGGGGCCATGTTGGAGATGGTCGCGCGGTCGCCCAGGGTCAGGGCACGGGCACCCTCGCCATGGAACTCCAGGTAGGCGCCGACGACTTTCTGTTTACGCAGGAACTCGGTCAGGGCCAGCACCAGGTCGGTGGCGGTGATGTTCGGCGCCAGCTTGCCGGTCAGCTCGACGCCGACGATTTCCGGCAGGCGCATCCACGAGGCACGGCCAAGCATCACGTTCTCGGCTTCCAGGCCGCCGACACCAATGGCGATCACGCCCAGGGCGTCGACATGCGGGGTGTGGCTGTCGGTGCCAACGCAGGTGTCCGGGTAGGCCACGCCGCGGTCGCTGTGGATCACCGGCGACATCTTCTCCAGGTTGATCTGGTGCATGATGCCGTTGCCCGGCTGGATCACGTCGACGTTCTTGAACGCCTTCTTGGTCCAGTTGATGAAGTGGAAACGGTCTTCGTTACGGCGGTCTTCGATGGCACGGTTTTTCTCGAACGCCTGCGGGTCGAAACCACCGCACTCGACCGCCAGGGAGTGGTCGACGATCAACTGCACCGGCACCACCGGGTTGACCTGGGCCGGGTCGCCGCCCTTGTCGGCAATAGCGTCACGCAGGCCGGCCAGGTCGACCAGGGCGGTTTGGCCGAGGATGTCGTGGCACACCACGCGCGCTGGGAACCACGGGAAGTCGAGGTCGCGCTTGCGCTCGATCAGTTGGCTGAGCGAGGCGTCGAGGGTGGCGGGGTCGCAGCGGCGCACCAGGTTTTCGGCGAGCACGCGCGAGGTGTAGGGCAACCCGTCGTAGGCGCCGGGCTTGATAGCCTCGACTGCCGCGCGGGCATCGAAGTAGTCCAGGTCGGTGCCTGGCAGGTGCTTGCGGAATGCGGTGTTCATCATGGAATCAGGCTCGGTCACAGGATTCGGAAGGTTGCTCCGTCCCTGTGGGAGCGGGCTTGCCCGCGAAGGCGTCAGCAGGTGCACATCGGTTGCCCGGTCTGACGCCTTCGCGGGCAAGCCCGCTCCCACAAGGGAACGGGTTGCCTCTCTAGATCTATTCAACGCTGCTCGATCGGCACGAACTGGCGCTGTTCGACGCCGACATACTCGGCGCTCGGGCGGATGATGCGGTTGTTGGCACGCTGTTCGAACACGTGCGCCGCCCAGCCGGTCAGGCGCGAGCAGACGAAGATCGGGGTGAACAGCTTGGTCGGAATGCCCATGAAGTGGTACGCCGATGCATGGTAGAAGTCGGCGTTAGGGAACAGGCGTTTCTGCTCCCACATGGTCTTGTCGATGGCTTCGGACACTGGGTACAGGACCTTGTCACCGACCTCGTCAGCCAGTTGCTTCGACCAGCCCTTGATCACCTCGTTGCGCGGGTCGGACTCTTTGTAGATGGCATGGCCAAAGCCCATGATCTTGTCCTTGCGCTCCAGCATCTTAAGCAGCTCGGCCGTGGCGTCCTGCGGGCTCTGGAAGCGTTCGATCAGCTCCATCGCCGCTTCGTTGGCACCGCCGTGCAGCGGGCCACGCAGCGAGCCGATGGCGGCGGTGACGCAGGAGTACAGGTCGGACAGGGTCGAAGCGCAGACGCGTGCGGTGAAGGTCGAGGCGTTGAATTCGTGCTCCGCGTAGAGGATCAGCGACACGTTCATCACCTTGACATGCAACTCGCTTGGCTTCTTGCCGTGCAGCAGGTGCAGGAAATGCCCGCCGAGGGTGTCTTCATCGCTGGTGCAGTCGATGCGCACGCCATGGTGGGAGAAGCGGTACCAGTAGCACATCACGGCCGGGAACAGCGCCAGCAGGCGGTCGGTCTTGTCGTGCTGGGCTTCGAAGGTCAATTCGGGCTCTAGGGTGCCCAGCACCGAGCAGCCGGTGCGCATCACGTCCATCGGGTGGGCGTCACGTGGAATGCGCTCGAGCACTTCCTTGAGGGCTTGCGGCAGGTCACGCAGGCCCTTCAGCTTGCGCTTGTAGTCAGCCAGCTCGGCCTGGGTCGGCAGCTCGCCGTACAGCAGCAGGTAGGCCACTTCTTCGAATTCAGCACCGGCCGCCAGGTCACGGACGTCGTAGCCACGGTAGGTCAGGCCAGCACCGGCCTGGCCAACGGTCGACAGTGCGGTCTGGCCGGCCACCTGGCCACGCAGGCCTGCGCCACTGAGTACTTTTGCTTCGGCCATGGTGTTTCTCCTTTCTTGAATTTGTTATGGATTTCTTGCTGGCTAATTCGGTTTGCCTGTACCGGCCTCTTCGCGGGCAAGCCCGCTCCTACAGGTACAGCGCCATGCCTTGGACCTGTGCCACCCCTGTGGGAGCGGGCTTGTCCCGCGAAGGGGCCAGCACAGGAAGTCACTTATCCTTTCTTCTGGGCAAACAACGCATCGAGGCTCTGCTCGAAGGCGTGGTAACCAATGGCATCGTAGAGCTCCATGCGGGTCTGCATGGTGTCGACCACGTTCTTCTGGGTGCCGTCACGACGCAGCGCCGTGTAGACATTCTCGGCCGCCTTGTTCATGGCCCGGAACGCCGACAGCGGGTACAGCACCAGCGACACGTCGACCGACGCCAACTCTTCGGTGGTGTACAGCGGGGTGGCGCCGAATTCAGTGATGTTGGCCAGAATCGGCGCTTGCACGCGGTCAGCGAAGGTCTTGTACATCGAAAGCTCGGTAATGGCCTCCGGGAAGATCATGTCGGCGCCGGCCTCGACGCACGCTGCGGCACGGTCCAGCGCAGCATTCAGGCCTTCGACGGCCAGGGCATCGGTGCGCGCCATGATCACGAAGCTGTCATCGGTACGGGCATCGACGGCGGCCTTGATACGGTCGACCATTTCCTGCTGGGTGACGATTTCCTTGTTCGGGCGGTGGCCACAACGCTTGGCGCCAACCTGGTCTTCGATGTGGATCGCAGCTGCGCCGAACTTGCTCATCGAGCGCACGGTACGCGCCACGTTGAACGCCGAGGCACCGAAGCCGGTGTCGACATCCACCAGCAGCGGCACGTCGCAGACGTCGGTGATGCGGCGCACATCGGTGAGCACATCGTCCAGGCCGCTGATGCCCAGGTCCGGCAGGCCCAGGGAGCCTGCGGCCACGCCGCCACCGGACAGGTAGATGGCCTTGAAGCCGGCGCGCTTGGCCAGCAGGGCATGGTTGGCGTTGATGGCGCCGACTACCTGCAAGGGATGTTCGGCGGCAACCGCGTCGCGGAAACGTTGGCCGGGCGTGCTCTTCACAGTCATGAATCACCTCGTGGGCTATTGTCGTTGGCGTCCAGGTAGTGACGCTCGATGTTGCGTTTGGACGCGCCGATGTGGCGGCGCATCAGGAGTTCGGCCAGTTCACCGTCACGGTCGGCGATGGCATCGAGAATCCGGTGGTGTTCGGCAAACGCCTGGCGTGGCCGATTGGGCGTGGCGGAGAACTGGATGCGGTACATGCGCACGAGCTGGTACAGCTCGCCACACAGCATCTTGACCAGGGTCTGGTTGCCGCTGCCCTGGATGATCCGGTAGTGGAAGTCGTAGTCACCTTCCTGCTGGTAGTAGCCGACACCCGCCTGGAACGCCGCATCGCGCTCATGGGTGTCGAGCACCCGGCGCAGTTCGTCGATATCGGCCTGGCTCATGCGCTCGGCGGCCAGGCGGCAGGCCATGCCTTCGAGCGACTCGCGGATTTCGTACAGCTCGATCAGCTCGGCATGGTTGAGCGACACCACCCGCGCCCCGACATGCGGCACGCGCACCAGTAGGCGCTGGCCTTCGAGACGGTGGATGGCCTCGCGCAGCGGCCCGCGGCTGATGCCGTAGGTGCGCGCCAGCTCCGGCTCGGAGATCTTGCTGCCCGGGGCGATGTCGCCCTTGACGATGGCCGCTTGGATGCGCCGAAAGACGTTTTCGGACAAGGTTTCCGTTTCGTCCGCCAACGCTGGGCTGGGAGTGGATAGGTCCAGCATATTGTCGACACCCTGATAATCACATGGCCAGAAATTAGCTAATTAAGCGCGATCAGTCAAAGACAAAATGAACATTGTCGACAATCGTCTAATAACGAACTAACCCTGCCCCGCCGCTGTCAGATCGCGACGCGCTGGCGTCAAGACGTCGGCGTGATAGAATGCCGCGCCTCCGACGGAGTATGGATAGCGTGTCTGTCATCTATTCATGTTGTTGACAGATGAACGAGGAAGCTTGCGCAGTCGTTGCCAGTCGCCTTGCCCCGAACCCTGCACAGTACCGCGCCAGGATTATGAGACTTACACCCGTTTTATTGCTGCTATGCCTCACCCTGCTGCCGGCCATCGGCCAAGCGGCGGGCAAGACCGTGTACGGTCTCAACGAATACGCAAAGCTGGGCGACCTGGACCTGGAAGTGGCCGCCAAGCTCGACACCGGTGCCAAGACCGCCTCGCTCAGCGCCCGCGACATCAAGCGCTTCAAGCGTAACGGCGAGAGCTGGGTGCGTTTCTACCTGGCCATCGATGCCGCCCATTCGCACCCGATCGAACGCCCCCTCGCGCGCGTCAGCAAGATCAAGCGACGGGCAGGCGACTACGATGCCGAATCGGGCAAGGCCTACACCGCGCGCCCGGTCATCGAACTCGAAATCTGCATGGGCCAGGCCCTGCGCACCATCGAAGTCAACCTCACCGACCGTAGCGCGTTCCAGTTCCCGCTGCTGATCGGCTCCGAGGCGCTCAAGCACTTCGACGCGCTGGTCGACCCAAGCCTTAAATACGCGGCCGGCAAACCTGCCTGTGCCACCGACGCTCCTAAAGCAGAGTAATCCCGATGCGCTCTCTTACCCTCCATCTGAAAGTCCTGATCACCGTCCTGGTGCTGCTGGGCGTGGCGGTCACCGCTTATCAGATCTTCTTCCTCGGCATCCCGGTGACCGAAGACGAAACCGACGACCTGTGGAATATCGACGCCAAGGTCGAGTTCGTGGCCAGCACCAAGGACCCGGTCAAGGTGCAGATGTTCGTGCCGCCACTGAACCGCGACTACGTCAGCCTCAACGAGAGCTTCATCTCCAACAACTATGGGGTAAGCGTCAACCGTGCCGACGGCAACCGCAAGGTGACCTGGTCGGCACGCCGCGCCAGCGGCAACCAGACGCTTTATTACCGCCTGGTGCTGACCAAGCGCTACAGCAACGAAAAGACCACCATCAAGGGCCCGACCTTCCGTGACAGCCTGGCAGTCGACGGCCCCGAGAAGATCGCCGCCGAAGCCCTGATGGCGCCTATCCGCCAGCATTCGGCCGACGTTGAGACCTTCGTCAGCGAGACCATCAAGCGGGTCAACAACCTCAACGACGACAACGTCAAGCTGCTGCTGGCCGGCGACACCTCGGCCATGAAGAAGGCCCAGGTCATCGACCTGCTGTTGTCCATCGCCCACGTGCCGATGGAAAAGGTCCACACCATCCGCCTGGTCGCCGACACCCCGCAGACCCCAGAGCTGTGGCTGCGCAGCTTCAACGGCAACGACTGGCTGTACTTCAACCCGGACACCGGCGAGCAGGGCCTGCCCAACGACCGCTTGCTGTGGTGGACCGGTGATGACAACCTGATCACCGTCGATGGCGGCAAGAAAGCCAACGTCACCTTCAGCATGAACAACAGCGAGATGAACGCCATCCGCCTGGCCAAGCTGACCGACGAGAACACCGACGCCGACTTCCTCGAGTACTCGCTGTACGGCCTGCCGCTGCAGACCCAGCAGACCTTCATGATCATGGTGATGATCCCGATCGGCGTGCTGGTGATCCTGGTGCTGCGCAACCTGATCGGCCTGCAGACCCTAGGTACCTTCACCCCGGTACTGATCGCCCTGGCCTTCCGCGAGACTCAACTGGGCTTTGGGATCGTGTTGTTCACGGTAATCACGGCGCTGGGCCTGTCACTGCGCTCGTACCTCGAACACCTCAAGCTGCAGATGCTGCCACGCCTGTCGGTGGTGCTGACCTTCGTGGTGGTGCTGATCGCCGCCATCAGCCTGTTCAGCCACAAGCTGGGCCTGGAGCGCGGGTTGTCGGTGGCGCTGTTCCCGATGGTGATCCTGACCATGACCATCGAACGCCTGTCGATCACCTGGGAAGAGCGCGGCGGTGGCCATGCCATGAAAGTGGCCATCGGCACCCTGTTCGCAGCGTCCGTCGCGCACCTGCTGATGATGGTGCCGGAGCTGGTGTACTTCGTCTTCACCTTCCCGGCGGTGCTGCTGATTCTGGTGGGCTTCATGCTGGCGATGGGTCGCTACCGCGGCTACCGCCTGACCGAGCTCGTTCGCTTCAAGGCGTTCCTGAAGAAGGCTGATGCCTGATGTTCGGACTGATCAAGACCTGGAAAGCCCTGGAGGCCCGGGGCATCATGGGTATCAACCGGCGCAATGCGGACTATGTCCTGAAGTACAACAAGCGCCACCTGTACCCGATCGTCGACGACAAGATCATCACCAAAGAGCGTGCGCTCGCGGCCGGCATTCATGTGCCGGAAATGTACGGCGTCATCGAGACCGAGAAAGAGATCGAGAAGCTCGATGAAATCATCGGCGGGCGCAGCGACTTCGTCATCAAACCGGCGCAAGGCGCCGGCGGTGACGGCATCCTGGTGATCGCCGACCGCTTCGAGGACCGCTACCGCACGGTGTCGGGCAAGATCATCAGCCACGAGGAAATCGAGCACCAGATCTCGAGCATCCTTACCGGCCTGTACTCGCTGGGCGGTCACCGCGACCGGGCGCTGATCGAGTACCGGGTCACGCCGGACCAGATCTTCAAGAGCATCAGCTACGAAGGCGTGCCGGACATCCGCATCATCGTGCTGATGGGCTACCCGGTCATGGCCATGCTGCGCCTGCCGACCCGCCAGTCCGGCGGCAAGGCCAACCTGCACCAGGGCGCCATCGGCGTAGGTGTCGACCTGGCCACGGGGGTGACCCTGCGCGGCACCTGGCTGAACAACATCATCAGCAAGCACCCGGACACCACCAACGCCGTGGACGGCGTGCAACTGCCGAACTGGGACGGCTTCATGAAGCTTGCGGCTGGCTGCTACGAGCTGTGCGGCCTGGGCTACATCGGTGTGGACATGGTGCTGGACCAGGAAAAGGGCCCACTGATTCTGGAACTCAACGCCCGCCCAGGCCTGAACATCCAGATTGCCAACGACTGCGGGCTGACCCAGCGCACCCACGCCATCGAGGCGCACATCGAGGCGCTGGCCAAGGACGGCGTGACCGAGGATGCCGAACAGCGCGTTCGTGTCTCGCAAGGGCTGTTCGGGCACGTGCATCCGCGCTGAGATTGCCGGGGCTGCTTTGCAGCCATTCGCAGCGCAAGGCTGCTCCTACAGGTACCGCGCAGCCCTTCCCTGTAGGAGCAGCCTTGTGCTGCGAATGGGCAAAACACAATGTTGAATGTCGCGCTAACGCTAGGCGCATTTCCTACACAGGTCTACAATCGCCCTCCTCGCTTTTACATCGCCGTCCACACTGATGCCGACCTGTACGCTCCACCCCCTGCCCTACCAGCCTGACCCTGCCGCCTATTTCGCCCGCCTGCGCCAGGCGCCCGGCGCGATTCTGCTCGACAGTGCCCGCCCCGGTGCCGAACGCGGCCGCTTCGACCTGCTCAGCGCCTGGCCCATGCAACACCTGCAAGCCCACGCAGACGAGGACGGCCGCGCCTTCCTGCAACGGCTGCGCGCAGGGCTGGCACAACTGGGCCACGCCGACTTGCCGGTTGGGGTGGAACTGCCGTTTGCCGGCGGCCTGATCGGCTACCTCAGCTACGACTTCGGCCGGCGCCTGGAAAACCTGCCCAGCCTGGCCGTCGATGACCTCGGCCTGCCCGATGCGCAACTTGGCCTGTACCGCTGGGCATTGGTGACCGACCACACGCTGGCAACCAGCCAGCTGGTGTTCCACCCAAGCCTGGCAAGCGCTGAGCGCGAGCGCCTGATTGCCCTGTTCGAAGCCCCCGATTGTGCTGCAACTGGCGATTTCCACCTGCTGGCCAACATGACCGGCGACTTGAAGCCCGAGCACTACCAAGCAGCGTTCGACCAGGTGCAACGCTACATTCAGGCCGGCGATTGCTACCAGATCAACCTGACGCAACGCTTCCGCGCACCGTGCCAGGGCGACCCGTGGCGCGCCTATCAGGCGCTGCGCAAAGCGTGCCCGACGCCATTCTCCGGCTACCAGCAACTGGCCGATGGCAGCGCACTGCTGAGTTTCTCGCCGGAGCGGTTCATTCGGGTTAGCCAAGGGCTGGTCGAGACTCGCCCGATCAAGGGCACCCGACCACGCTCAAGCAACCCCGACCAGGACGCCCGCAACGCCGAAGAGCTGCTGCACAGCCCCAAGGACCGCTCGGAAAACCTGATGATCGTCGACCTGCTGCGCAACGACCTGGGCCGTACCTGCCAGATCGGCTCGGTCAAGGTGCCCGAGTTGTTCAGCCTGGAAAGCTACCCCAACGTTCACCACCTGGTCAGCAGCATCACCGGGCAATTGGCCACCGACAAGGACCCACTGGACCTGATTGGCGACAGCTTCCCCGGCGGCTCGATCACCGGGGCGCCGAAGATCCGCGCCATGCAGATCATCGACGAACTGGAGCCCAGCCGCCGTGCACTGTATTGCGGCTCGTTGCTGTACGTGGATGTGCGCGGCGAGATGGACAGCTCCATCGCCATTCGCAGCTTGCTGGTGAAGGATGGCCAGGTCAGCTGCTGGGGCGGCGGCGCAGTGGTGGCGGACTCCGACTGGGCGTCGGAATACGAAGAATCGATTGCCAAGGTGCGGGTGCTGATGGAGACCTTGCAACAGCTCTGATTCGGCGCCACAAGGCCTTTATGCCAGGCGTCTAACCCAGCATTTTTTGTTACCATCACCTCATTACGAGCGCACAGCGCCACAGCCAAGATGGAAACCGCCTGATGAGCCAACCCTTCGACGTCGCCGCCCTCGCCGCGACCTATGCCAACAAGTCACCGCAAGACATCCTGAAACTCGCCTTCGAGCATTTCGGCGACGACTTGTGGATCTCCTTCAGCGGCGCCGAGGATGTGGTGCTGGTCGACATGGCCTGGAAGCTGAACAAACAGGTCAAGGTCTTCAGCCTCGACACCGGCCGCCTGCACCCAGAGACCTACCGCTTCATCGACCAGGTCCGTGAGCACTATGACATGCCGATCGAAATCCTCAGCCCGGATCGCAGCAAGCTCGACCCGTTCGTCAAGGAAAAGGGCCTGTTCAGCTTCTACAAGGACGGCCACGGCGAGTGCTGCGGCATCCGCAAGATCGAACCCCTGCGCCGCAAACTGGCCACGGTAAGCGCCTGGGCCACCGGCCAGCGTCGCGACCAGAGCCCAGGCACGCGTAGCCAGGTGGCGGCACTGGAAATCGACAGCGCCTTCTCTACCCCCGAGCGCCCCCTGTACAAGTTCAACCCGCTGGCACAGATGAGCAGCGAAGAAGTGTGGGGCTACATCCGTATGCTCGAGCTGCCCTATAACAGCCTGCACGAGCGCGGCTTCATCAGCATTGGCTGCGAACCGTGCACACGCCCGGTGCTGCCGAACCAGCACGAGCGTGAAGGCCGCTGGTGGTGGGAAGAGTCGACCCAGAAGGAATGCGGCCTGCACGCCGGCAACCTGATCAGCAAGGGCTGATCGACAGGTAAAGAAAAACCGGCCAATGGGGCCGCTGCGCGGCCCATCGCAGGCAAGCCAGCTCCTACAGGTGTAGCGTATTTATTGAGAATCTCGCTCACCTGTAGGAGCTGGCTTGCCTGCGATGGGCTGCGCAGCAGCCCCAATTAAGGCGGATGAAGCTTAACTGACCATTAGCCCAAGGGCCGGTTTTTTCATGCTCGAACGGCTTAGTGCACCGGCAGCTCGACGCCTTCGAACAGCTCTTCAAGCTCTTGCTTGTTATGGCACTGGATGGCTTTGGCCATCACTTCGCGGGTCAGGTGCGGGGCGAACTTCTCGATGAAGTCGCACATGAAGCCGCGCAGGAAAGTGCCACGGCGGAAGCCGATCTTGGTGATGCTGGCCTCGAACAGTTCGCTGGCATCCAGGGCCACCAGGTCGCTGTCGAGCTTGGTGTCAACGGCCATCTTGGCCACAATGCCCACACCCAGACCCAGGCGCACGTAAGTCTTGATCACGTCGGCGTCGGCGGCGGTGAACACCACTTTCGGCGTCAGGCCGCGATGGTTGAAAGCTTCGTCCAGCTTGGAACGGCCGGTAAAACCGAACACGTAAGTGACGATCGGGTATTCGGCAACGGCTTCCAGGGTCAGCTTCGGCAGCTTGGTCAGCGGGTGCCCCTGCGGAACCACCACGCAGCGGTTCCACTTGTAGCACGGCATCATGATCAGGTCGCCGAACAACTCCAGCGCCTCGGTGGCGATGGCGAAGTCGACAGTGCCATCAGCGGCCATCTCGGCAATTTGCATCGGCGAGCCCTGGTGCATGTGCAGGGCCACTTCCGGGTACTGCTTGATGAAGCTGCTGATCACCGGCGGCAGCGCGTAGCGGGCCTGGGTGTGGGTGGTGGCGATGGACAAGGTACCCTTCTTCTCGTTGGAGAATTCCTGGGCGATCTGCTTGATGCTCTCGACCTTGCGCAGGATTTCGCCAGCGGTATTGATGATGCGCTCACCTGCCGGCGTGACGCGGGTCAGGTGCTTGCCGCTGCGGGCAAAGACTTCAACGCCCAGCTCATCTTCGAGCAAACGGATCTGCTTGCTGATACCTGGCTGGGAGGTATACAGGCTCTGCGCCGTCGCGGAGACGTTGAGGTCGTGGTGCGCCACTTCCCAGATGTAGCGCAGTTGTTGAAGCTTCATAGGTTTCCCTCGGTTCAGCGGTGAGTCAGCGGCAGCAGGCAGCGACGATATATAACTATATTAGTGGTTCTGGAAATAAATCTAGAACTATTTTGTTACACGCGCCCCAGTAATAGCCTACGGCCAGCTTCACGTTTTCCTACGTCCCAGGTGCTGTGCAAGCGGCACCATATACACCGGCACAGGCGACAACTGCAGCAACCGCACCGCCGTTCGCCCCAGCGGCACATCAACGCCCGCACCGGCACTGTGGCTTCCGAAAATCAGCAAATCGACGCTCAAGCGCTGCGCCTGGTCGAGTATGACCTGGGCAGGGTCACCCTGGCGCACACGCACCGCCTTGATGACCGCAAGGTCCGCCTCCTCGCCCAGTTCATCGCGAAAATTTTCCAGCACGCGCTGTTCGATATTGGCCATGACCGTGTTGACGCCCTGGCTGTGCAACTGGTCGAGCGTCTGCTCATCGAGATAGCTTTGCAGCAGCGACTCGGCGAACTGGCCCATGGGCTCCACGGCGTGAATCACATACAACTCGGCATTGAACGTGCGCGCCAATGCCAGGGCGTGCTGCATGACAAAAGGGGCGTAGACACCGAGGTCGGTGGCGTACAGCATGGAGCGGATCATTCGACCTCCTCGACTGCCGCTGCGGCAGAGCAAGCTTCAGCTTAGCAGCGCGCCGCACGCACGCTTTGCCGTCCGGCGTGCTGCTGGCGCGGGCCGCAGGAGGCGTCAGATGGGGCGTGTATCGCGGCTGATGAACGACAGCGCCTGGTACAGCATCTCCATGCGCGGCAAGCTGCAGCCCGCCGCCCGTGCGCGCGCCAGCGGCTCGCCATAAATGGCCTGAAGCTCCAGCGGGCGCTGCTGGGCATGGTCGTGGTACATGCTTGGCCAGTAGTCGGGCATCCGTTCGGTGACCTGGAACAGATGCTCGGCATACCCCTCGGGCAGCACATGGCCACACGCTGCAGCGCCTTGCACCACCTCGTCCATCAACGCCTGGATCAGCGCCCGGCTATGCGGGTCGGCCATCAGCGGCGTGGTGCTGGCGCCGAGCAACACCGAAAGCCCGTTATACGGCACGTTCCACACCAGCTTCTGCCAACGGGCCTGGCTCAGGTTGTCCATGGCCTGCGAATCGATACCCGCCGCCTGGAACAGCCCAGCGCCCTCCTTGACCAGCGCAGCACCACCCTCGCTTGCCGGCCCACTGTGATAGCCCAGGTTGACCGCACCCAGTGCCTGATGGCGGATCACCCCCGGGGCCTGGCGATTGACGCAAATGAAGCACAGGCCGCCGAGCAGGTGCATGTCGTCGCGCAATGCCGGGCGCAGTTGCTCCTCCACGCCCAGGCCATTCTGCAGCAGCACCACGCGTGCGTCAGGTGTAGCGGCCTGCACGATCAGCGGCGCCAGCTGGTCGTTGCTGGTGGCCTTGGCGCCCACCAGCAGCCAGTCGCATTGCGGCATGTCGGCAACATTGGCATACGCCTGAATCTGCATCTGCAACGCGCCATGCACGGCACTTTCAAGCACCAGCCCCTGGTCGCGCACCACCTCGTATTCGCTGCGCAGCAGGAAGTGCACGTCGAAACCGGCCCGCGCCAGCATCAACCCATAAAAGCCGCCGATGGCACCACTGCCGATGATCCCGATACGTGGTTTGCGCGGATGCATGCCGATCTCCAGGTAAATGTCAGAGCGCTTTTTTACACCGGTTGCGGCCCGCTGGGCACCCCAATCGCGCAACGGCGCCGCCAGCACGGGAAAATCCCTGCCCTGACAGGCCAAAGCCCATTGTCGCGCCACCTGTAACGCGCTAAGGTTCGGCTCCCCGCTGCGAACATTCTTGCTGCTGGGCCGCACGGGGATTGCTGGCGGCCGGCACCCGTGACCTGACGAGTAACACGATGGCTGATTTACCGATCGACGACTTAAACGTTGCCTCCAACGAGACCCTGATCACGCCCGATCAGCTCAAGAAGGAAATCCCCCTCAGCGCCACGGCCCTGCAGACCGTGACTGCCGGCCGCCAAGTGGTGCGCGATATTCTCGACGGCAAGGACCATCGCCTGTTCGTCGTGGTCGGCCCCTGCTCCATCCACGACATCAAGGCTGCCCACGAGTACGCCGAACGCCTGAAGGTATTGGCTGCGGAAGTGTCCGACACCCTCTATCTGGTCATGCGCGTGTACTTCGAGAAGCCGCGCACCACCGTAGGCTGGAAAGGCCTGATCAACGATCCGTACCTGGATGACTCGTTCAAGATCCAGGACGGCCTGCACATCGGCCGCCAACTGCTGCTGGACCTGGCTGAAATGGGCCTGCCGACCGCTACCGAAGCGCTCGACCCGATCTCCCCGCAGTACCTGCAGGACCTGATCAGCTGGTCGGCCATCGGCGCCCGCACCACCGAATCCCAGACCCACCGCGAAATGGCCTCGGGCCTGTCTTCGGCGGTCGGCTTCAAGAACGGCACCGATGGCGGCCTGACCGTTGCGATCAACGCCCTGCAGTCAGTGTCCAAACCGCACCGCTTCCTTGGCATCAACCAGGAAGGCGGCGTCTCCATCGTCACCACCAAGGGCAACCCTTACGGTCACGTGGTGCTGCGCGGCGGCAATGGCAAGCCCAATTATGACTCGGTCAGCGTCGCCTTGTGCGAACAGGACCTGGCCAAGGCCAAGATCAAGGCCAACATCATGGTCGACTGCAGCCACGCCAACTCCAACAAGGACCCGGCCCTGCAGCCACTGGTGATGGAAAACGTCGCCAACCAAATCCTCGAAGGTAACCAGTCGATCATCGGCCTGATGGTCGAGAGCCACCTGAACTGGGGCTGCCAGTCGATTCCGAAAGACCTGAACGAACTGCAATACGGTGTTTCGGTGACCGACGCCTGCATTGACTGGGCTGCGACTGAGAAGACCTTGCGCAGCATGCACGCCAAGCTCAAGGATGTACTGCCGCAGCGCCAGCGCGGCTGACAAAAAAAGGGCCGCTAAGCGGCCCTTTTTTTATAGGTTCAGACTTTGCTCGAGTGACGCTGCTGGCGTTCCATGTAGCGTTCTACATAAGAGCACGACGGAATCACCGTGTACCCCATCTGCTCGGCATACTCCAGGGCCCGCTCGGTCAGCGCTGCGGCAATGCCACGCCCGCGCAGGGCGTTAGGCACGAAGGTGCGATAGATGTCCAGCGTCTGCTTGCCCAGATCCATGTACGTCAGATAGGCACGATGACCGTCCACGTTGGTCTCGAACTGATGACCGGCCTGGTCATGGTGGATGGTCAGCGCTTCGCTCATCACTACTCCTCGCAGGTCTTCTCGGCAGACCCATACCTTAACCGATGGTGGTTTATCCGGCACAGAATCCTCTACGCCACCTGTTGCCCCTTGGACCACAGGACGATTGCAATCGTTCTACCCTCGGGCATTCACAAGATAGTAGGCGCGGCAAGCAGGATTGCTCAAGGTGGCAATGGTTAAAAACGGCAAAAAACGTCGCTAATGGACTCTTCCCGTTACGCCAACAGCAGCCGGATGTTGTAGGGCTTAAGACGCTGAACGACAGACAAAGTCACCGTTAGTTCAACAAAAAAGTTCCCGTAGTACAGACGGTTGCGGCCCCTGTACGTTTTTTTCACAAACGCGTCGCAAATCTTGTCGGCGTGACCTGGAGCAACATTTTTTTTGCAGTTCTTGCGCTCAGTCAGTTTACTTACTACAAGTAATGGGTACTATGTACGCCGGCCAGTTTCTCTTTTCCGAGAGATGGCTCTTTAATAGAAAGTCCTTGAAGGGGAACACGATGAACAACGTTCTGAAATTCTCTGCTCTGGCTCTGGCCGCAGTTCTGGCTACCGGTTGCAGCAGCGTATCCAAAGAAACCGAAGCTCGTCTGACTGCGACTGAAGACGCAGCAGCTCGCGCTCAAGCTCGTGCAGACGAAGCCTACCGTAAGGCTGACGACGCACTGGCAGCCGCTCAGAAGGCTCAGCAAACCGCTGACGAAGCCAATGAGCGCGCTCTGCGTATGCTGGACAAAGCCAGCCGCAAGTAATAGTCCTCACGGATTGTTATGAAGCCGACCCACTTGTGGGTCGGCTTTTTTATTGCCGCGCAACACGCAGTGCACAAACGAAAAGGCCTGCACTAAGGCAGGCCCTGGGCAGCTCGCGAACGCTTACTGCAGTTCAGGCGGGATGCTCGAAACCATCGGCGCCGTACCCTGATTATCGACTGGGACGGCAATTTCGACGGGCATGCCATCTTCAGCGGCGACCACGTCACGCACCATGTCCCAGTTCATGCGCAGGTTGTTCGCAAGGTCTTCACGCTTGAGCAATGCATTGATAACCGCAGTGTGCTTATCCACCACCGACGGATTACCTTGATCGTCCAACGGCGTGTGTGCTTCGAGGTAGACCTTGCCAGCACTGATACCGAACTTGTAAGGCTCGTTGATGATGCGCACTGGGGTACCTACCGGCACCATCTTCGACAGCTCGACTACGTTGTTGTTGAGCATGCGGAAGCAACCGTGGCTGGTGCGCATGCCGATGCCAAACTTCTTGTTCGAACCATGAATCAGGTAACCCGGTACACCCAGGGTGAACTTGAACGGGCCCAGCGGATTGTCCGGCCCGGCAGGCACCACGGTCGGCAGGATGTCGCCGTCGGCGGCGTGCTCGGCGCGAATCGAAGCGGGCGGGGTCCAGGTCGGGTTCGGGGTCTTGGCCGTGATCTTGGTGTTGGCGATCGGCGACCCCCAACCTTCACGACCAATGCCCAGCGGGAAGGTGTACACCACGCTCTGCCCTTTCGGGTAGTAGTACAGACGGTACTCGGCCAGGTTGATGACGACGCCTTCGCGCGGCCCCGGCGGCAGCACATAGCGGGTCGGCAGGATAATTTCGGTACCGGCACCCGGCAACCAAGGGTCGACGCCCGGGTTGGCGGCGATCATTTCCAGGTAGCCAAGGTCGTTGGCAGTGCCGATGTCGGCGAAGGTGTCTTCGTACTTTGCCTTGATCACCTGCACCTGGCCGACAATGTCTTCACCGGGGGGTGGCAATGGCAGCTCCAGCGCAGCAGCGGGGCCCGCTACCAGCAGGGCGGCCAGGGACAGGCTACGGGTGACGGCAGGAAAGCGCGGCAACATCCGGTAAATCCTTCGAAAGGTGGGTCAAGAGAATCGATTGTACACCCGCACCGATGCAAGCGGGAGGCATTGGCGTCACGCAAGCGTTTCAGATGATGAAAGGTGTGTCAGGTTTGGCATCAAAGCTGCGGCCACACCGGGCGCATGCCGCGCCGCTGGGCGTCGAGAATGGCGCGGCAGAGCGCGCACAGGCGGTCGTCGCGGTAGATCGACCGTTGCACCCCGGACCAGCGCGGCTGCGCGGGCAGCAAACCGCCGCACAAGGTACGGTCGACCGGCACGCCCAGCTCAAGCTGGCGGGCCGCCAGGTGGACGCGAACTTCCTGGCAGGCAAACAGGTCGAGCTGTTCGTCAGGCTCGATCAGTTGGTAGGCATAAAGGGACCAGGCGGGGCGCGGCATCGGGGGCTCTCGAAACGGGGGGCGCAACCTTAGCCGAAAGCCGGCCCCGTTTAAAGCGTCACAGCAAGGGTTTTATCGCCGGCCAGGCATTTTCCAGCAGGCGCTGCTGGGCACCTTGCGCAGGATGGATGCCATCAGCTTGCATCAGCGCCGGCACACCGCCCACACCCTCCAGGAAAAACGGCACCAACGGCACCTGTTTTTCCGCAGCCAACTGTTCATACACCTGGGCAAACGCCGTGGTGTAACGCACACCATAGTTGGGCGGCAGGCGCATCCCCAGCAGCAGCACCTTGGCACCCGCTTGCCGAGCGCTCTCGATCATCGAAGCAAGATTTTGTTGCAATTGCTGCGGCGGCTGCCCGCGCAGCCCGTCATTGCCGCCCAACTCCAGCACCACCACCGCCGGCTTGTGCGCTGCAAGCAGCGCCGGCAGCCGCGCCTGGCCTCCTGCACTGGTGTCGCCGCTGATCGACGCGTTGACCACCTGATCATCGAAACCTTCGTCCTTGAGCCGGGTCTGCAACAAAGAGACCCACCCCTGGCGGCTATCCAGGCCAAAACCGGCGCTGATACTATCACCAACCACTAGCACCGTTCCCGCCGTGGCGCTCTGGGCCAGGCAACACAAGGCCAGACCGGCACTCAACCACCACATTCGCATTGGATTCTCCATGGGCCCCAGCATTCTCGTTGCGCAGAACCTTAGCAAAGTGGTCCCCAGCGCGGAAGGCGATCTGACCATCCTCCACGCCCTCTCCCTCGATCTCGCCCAAGGCGACAGCCTGGCCATCGTCGGTGCTTCGGGCTCTGGCAAGTCGACGTTGCTCGGCTTGCTCGCCGGCCTCGACCAGCCCAGCGCCGGCAAGGTCATCCTCGCCGGGCATGACCTGGGCCCACTGGACGAAGACCAGCGCGCCCGCGTGCGCGCCGAGCATGTCGGCTTCGTATTCCAGTCATTCCAGTTGCTAGACAGCCTCAACGCCTTGGAGAACGTCATGCTACCCCTGGAGTTGGACGGCCGCCGTGATGCCCGCGAACACGCGCGCACCCTGCTCGAACGGGTTGGCCTGGGCAAGCGCCTGAGCCACACCCCGCGCCAGCTGTCCGGTGGCGAGCAACAACGGGTGGCGATTGCCCGCGCCTTCGCGGCACAACCTGCCGTGCTGTTCGCCGACGAGCCCACCGGCAACCTCGACAGCCACACCGGCGAGCGCATCAGCGACCTGCTGTTCGAATTGAACAAGGAGCGCGGCACCACCTTGGTACTGGTCACCCATGACGAACGCCTGGCCAGACGCTGCCGGCGCCTTATCCGCCTGGACGCCGGCCGCCTGGTGGCCCCGGTGGAGGTCTGAGCTCATGACCAGCATGCCCTTCTCCCGATTGTGCGGCCTGGCGTTGCGCCAGTTGCTACGCGACATCCGCGCCAGCGAAGTGCGCGTGCTGTTCTTTGCCCTGCTGGTGGCCGTTGCGGCCAGTACGGCGATTGGTTACTTCGGTGCCCGCCTCAACGGCGCCATGCAATTACGTGCCAGCGAATTCCTCGGTGCCGACCTGGTGCTGCAAGGCAGCGCACCTGCCCGGGACGAACAGATCAGCGCAGGCAAGGCCCTCGGCTTGCGCCACGCCCAAGTGGTCGAATTCACCAGTGTGGTGGGCGGTGACAGCGGCATCCAACTGTCCAGCGTCAAGGCCGCCGACGGCGCCTACCCCCTGCGCGGGCAAGTTCGCAGTGCCGCCGCCCCCTATGCCGAGGAAACCCCCGGGGGTGGCCCGGCGCCCGGGGAGGCCTGGGTCGAACCAAGGCTGCTGGCCGCGCTGGGGCTAGCGATCGGTGACAGCATCGACGTGGGCATGAAAAACCTGGGCATGAGCCGCGTACTGACCTACGAGCCGGACCGCGCCAACAACTTCTATAGCCTGACCCCGCGGGTAATGATGAACCTGGCGGACCTGGCCGCGACCGGGGTGATCCAGCCGGGCAGCCGGGTGTCCTACCGCGACCTGTGGCGCGGCGACGTCGAAGCGCTGGCCCAGTATCGCCAGGCCGTGGAGAAAAACCTCGCGGCCAACCAGCGCCTGCTCGACACCCGCGATGGCAACCGCCAGATTGGGGGCGCCCTGAGCAAAGCCGAGCGCTACCTGAACATGGCAAGCCTGGTGGCGGTATTGCTGGCCGGCGTCGCCGTGGCCATGTCGGCCAGCCGCTACGCCGCCCGGCGCCTGGATGCCAGTGCGCTGCTTCGCTGCCTGGGCCTTTCCCGTCGGCAGGCCCTGGGCCTGTACTGCGTGCAGCTGGCCATGCTTGGCCTGGTGGCTGCCGTGGCAGGCGCCCTGCTTGGATGGTTGGCGCAACTGGGCCTGTTCCGGCTGCTGCACGGCCTGCTGCCGAGCGTGGTTCCGCCTGGTGGTGTCGTACCCGCGCTGGCCGGCATCGGCACCGGGCTGGTCGCCCTGGCCGGCTTCGCCCTGCCGCCCATTGCCGCCCTCGGCCAGGTACCCCCGCTGCGCGTGCTGCGCCGTGACCTGCTGCCGGTGCCACCCAGCAGTTGGCTGGTGTATGGCGCCGCCTTGTTGGCCCTGGGCCTGATCATGTGGCGCCTGAGCCTAGACTTGCTGCTGACCTTCGCACTGCTGGGCGGTGGCCTGGTCGCGGCGGTGGTGCTCGGCGGCCTGCTGCTACTGGGCCTGCGCAGCTTGCGCCAACTGTTGGTCGGTGCCCCGCTGGCCTGGCGCCTTGGGCTCGGGCAATTGTTGCGCCATCCGTTGGCTGCCGCTGGCCAGGCCCTGGCTTTTGGCCTGATTCTGCTGGCCATGGCGCTGGTCGCATTGCTGCGTGCCGAGCTGCTCGACACCTGGCAGGCACAATTGCCCAAGGATGCACCCAACCACTTCGCCCTGAACATCCTGCCGGATGATCGTGAGCCCTTCGCTCAACACCTGCAGCAGGTCAATGCAGCCTCGGCGCCGCTGTACCCGGTAACGCCCGGCCGCCTGATCCAGATCAACCAGCAACCGGTGCAGCAGATCGTCAGCAAGGACTCCGCAGGCGAACGCGCCGTGCAACGCGACCTCAGCCTGACCTGGGCCGCCGAATTGCCCAATGGCAATGCACTGACGGCAGGCGAATGGTGGCAGGCACTGCCGTCGGGCGACGAGATACCGGGCGTTTCGGTGGAGGCCGAACTGGCCACGAGCCTGAAGCTGCAACTGGGTGACCTGCTGACCTTCGACATCGGTGGCCAGCAACGCCAGGCCCGGGTCAGCAGCCTGCGCAGTGTGCACTGGGACAGCTTCCAGCCGAACTTCTACATGATCTTCCAGCCTGGCACGCTGCAGGGGTTGCCCACGACTTACCTCACCAGCTTCTATCTGGCCCCAGGCCATGACCTGGATGTGGTCGCGCTGTCACGGGCTTTCCCGGCGGTGACCATCCTGCAGGTTGACGCGTTGCTGGATCAGCTGCGCAGCATCCTTGCTCAGGTCACCCTGGCGGTCGAGTACGTACTACTGTTCGTCTTGGCGGCAGGCTTGGCGGTGCTGTTCGCCGGCTTGCAGGCAACACTGGACGAACGCATTCGCCAAGGCGCCCTGCTGCGGGCACTGGGCGCGGCACGGCCATTGCTGGTCAAGGCAAGACGTATCGAGTTTGGCCTGCTGGGCGCAGCCAGCGGGTTGCTGGCTGCACTGGGTTGCGAGCTGATCACGCTGGTGCTGTACCGCTATGCCTTCGACCTGCAATGGAACCCGCACCCGTGGCTGCTCGTGCTACCGCTGGCGGGGGCAGTGCTGGTGGGGGGTGCTGGGGTGCTCGGCACGCGGCGGGCGCTCAATGCCAGCCCATTGACCGTGTTGCGGGAGGGGTGAAAAACCTCTACAGGAGCGTAATACTGTTCACTTAATTAGCCATCGCCTGTACTGGGGCCGCTTTGCGGCCCATCGCGACACAAGGCCGCTCCTACGTGTAGCTGATGCTGTTGACGTACCAGGCCGCGTCGCCGGTCGGGGTCTGCACCACCACCTCGTCGCCCTCCTCCTTTTTGAGCAAGGCACGGGCCATGGGTGAGTCGATCGAGATGTAGTCGTTACGCCCATAGATCTCGTCATACCCGACAATACGAAACTTCTTGGTCTCGCCCTCGTCGTTCTCGATCTCGACCCAGGCACCGAAAAACACCTTCCCTTCCTGCTCTGGCGAATACGCCACGACCTTTACATCCTCAAGGCGCTTGCGCAGGTACCGGACCCGGCGGTCGATCTCGCGCAACAGCTTCTTGTTGTATTGGTAATCGGCATTCTCGCTGCGATCACCCAGCGATGCCGCCCAGGTCACCTTCTGGGTGATCTCGGGGCGGTAGACACGCCACAGGTGATCCAGCTCTTTTTTCAGGGCCTCATGGCCTTCGGTGGTGATGATGTTGGTGCTCAACAGCGTTCTCCTCAACGGCGGGTGATCAGGCCTTGACGAGCGATGCGGGTGAGATGGCCAATGACTTCGGCGGCCTCGGCAGAGGCCGGGGCCTGAATGACTGCCAAGTCGAAACGGTCGTTGCCATACTGCGCGAGATGGCAGCAGGTTTCGGTGAACTGGATAAGAAAGGCACGCGCCTGGCCCTTGCGACGTGAAAGGCCTTCGAGATGACGCAAAAGGGTAGGCTGATGCTGGCCACCGAGCAGGATGCGCGGTGTGCGGGAGGCCTCGTTTGCAGGCAACGGGCTCAAACAGACGCTAGTACGTGGGCTACGTGGGCAACTCATGGTGCTTCTCTCCGCCTCGCGAATCCCGCTGGGCAGCGGTGGGAGGCGTCACCGAACCAGCGCTTTAGCGGTATTTCGGATGACCCGGAGGGGCCTCTCCTGCGCCCCGCAAGTAGCTGTTTAAATCGGCGCAGGCGGTATGCTAGAGCTACAAGCGCAAAGATTCAAGCCTCAAGCTGCACGATGCAGCTTGAGGCCCGGGGCCTGTCAGCGGGCGATCAGGCGGTCGAGGGAGAAGCGACCTGCACCTTCGATCATCACCGCCAGGGTGCCGGCCAGCAGCGCCAGGGCGAATTCATAACCGTTGTTGGCCATGAACAGGCCGTTGCCGATGTGCACCGAAAAGATCGCCACCACCAGGGTGACCGTCAGCGCCAGGGCCGCTGGGCGTGCCAGCAGGCCGATCACCAGGGCCAGGCCGCCGAAGAACTCGGCGCTGCCAGACAGCAAGGCCATCAGGTAACCCGGTGCCAGCCCGATGCTTTCCATCCACTGGCCGGTGCCCTCCAGGCCATAGCCGCCAAACAGGCCGAACAGCTTCTGCGCGCCATGCGCCATGAAGATGATGCCGACCAGGATACGGATCACGCTGAGGCCAGCGCCTGCACGGGTTGCGATCACTGCGTTGAGGGAGGTGGTGTTCATGTTGTGGCGTCCTTGAATCCGGGAAGTTGTGTTGGAATGGCGCCATCATAATCAATTCAATGAATATGAAAATCGCAAAAACCCCAACATAACAATCGACAAAATCGATTTGTCAGCGCTTGGCTACTCGTTCCAGAACGGCACGCTCACGGTTGAACGCCAGGAAGTACTTGTTGACACTGTTGACGAAGTTGACTGGCCCCATGCCCACCTGCTCCATCGCAATGCGCTCGGTCTGGAAGAACCACTGGTTGCCGTTGAGCCCCCGTCGGCGGGCTTCAGCACGCATCGCCTGGACCCGTTCAGGCCCCAGGTTATAGGCCGCCAGCACAAACGCCATGCGCTCTCGCTCGTTGATCTGGGCACTGGCAAAGAACTTTCGCCGGATCAGCGCCAGGTAGCGGGCACTGGCTTGGACGTTGCCATCGACCGTGGCGGTATTGCTCACCCCGACCCGTTGCGCGGCCGACGGGGTAATCTGCATCAGGCCATGGGCGCCGCCCGTGCCGCGGGCCGAGGGGTTGAGCGTCGATTCCTTGAAGGCGAGCGCGGCCAGGTTGAGCCAGTCGATCTGCTGCGCCTCGCCATGCTTCTGCAGCACCGCACGCACTGCGCTCAGCCGCTGCCGATCCTTGCTCGCCAAGGGGTTGTGTACGCGGTACTGGCGACGGTAGATGCGCTCGAACGCGGCATCCTGGTTATCCGGTGCGCGGTAACCCTGCAGAAAGCGATCGACGCTGGCCAGCAGTTGCGGGGCGTCGCGCCCCACGTACCAGCGCATGGCTTGCGGCGCCCCCAGGTGCACACGGCTGTCCAGGCGCAGACGCGGCATCACCCTGGCCCAACGCAGGGCAATCGGGCGCTCGACCACTGTCAGGTGATAGATACCGGCCTGGACCATTTCCAGCACGTCTTCCACCGCCAGGGTCGAGTCGACCCACTCCACCTTGATCGGCGCACGCTTGCGCAAGGCCAATTGCTGGTTCACCTGCTGGATCAAAGGCCCGGCGGCACTGGCACTGGTCAAGGCGACCGTACGCCCCGACAACTGCTCGACATGGCTGAAGCTGCGCTCGCCTTTGCGCCCGACCAGCATCAGCGGCACCTGGTCGAGCACCGGCGCGCTACTGCTGACGCCCCGCACCACCACCGGGTCGAGCAGTTCACCCGGGGCAGCCAAGTCCCCTTCGCCGCGCTGCAGGGCACCCAGCAACTGCTCTTTGGCGCGGGGGATGAGTTTCAGCTGAATCTGCTGCCCATCGCCAGCCCGAGCATTCAGGTAATGCTCAAGCGCGCGCAGGCGATAGTATTCGATGCCGACCGGCTCGCCCTTGACCTCGCCAGAGCTGTTGCGGCTTTGATTGACCAACACCCGCAGCACCTTGCTGCTACGGATCTGCTGGAGGTCACGCAGCTTGCTGGGCGGGATATTTTGCTGCGGCCCTGGCAGGCGTGCGTGGGCAGCACCGGCAGTGGTCAGCCCAAGCATCAGCAAGAAGGTCAGCAGGTATCGCAGCATGCGAAGCGTGTCCGAGGTCGGTGGGCGGCGTTCATGTGGCATCGCCGCTTCGTGATAAATGACGGCAGAAGACCACGGCAACAGCATGAAGTTCTTGGTTTTTTCCGAAAAACGCGGATTTTGCTATGCTGGCCGCCCCGCGGCACGAGATAGCACCATGCAACTGATCGATATCGGCGTCAACCTGACCAACAGCAGTTTCCACGACCAACAGGCGGCCATCGTCGAGCGCGCCATCGAGGCAGGTGTGGCGCAAATGGTCCTGACGGGCACCAGCCTGGCGGTCAGCGAGCAGGCGCTGGAGCTGTGCCAGCAGCTGGATGCAAGCGCTGAACACCTGTTCGCCACCGCTGGCGTGCACCCTCACGATGCCAAATCCTGGGATGCCAACAGCGAGCGTCAGCTGCGCCAATTGCTGAATGAGCAACGGGTACGGGCAGTGGGCGAATGCGGCTTGGACTTCAACCGCGACTTCTCCCCTCGCCCGCTGCAGGAAAAGGCCTTGGAAGCTCAACTGGCGCTGGCTGCCGAACTGGGCTTGCCGGTGTTTCTGCACGAACGTGATGCCAGCGAGCGCTTACTGGCCATCCTCAAGGGCTACCGCGACCAGCTGAACGGTGCCGTGGTGCACTGTTTTACCGGCGAGCGTGAAGCATTGTTCGCCTATCTGGACATGGACCTGCACATCGGCATAACCGGCTGGATCTGCGATGAACGCCGCGGAACGCACCTGCATCCCCTGGTCGGCAACATCCCGGAAGGCCGCCTGATGCTCGAGAGCGATGCGCCCTACCTGCTGCCGCGCAGCCTGAGGCCCAAGCCTAAAAACGGCCGTAACGAACCGGCGTTTCTGCCGGAGGTGCTGAGGGAAGTGGCGTTGCACCGGGGCGAGCCCGTGGAGCACACGGCAGCCCATACGACGGCGGCGGCACGGGCATTCTTTCGACTAGTCTGAGCTGGCCCCTGCCCTGTTTTTTCTTGATACATATCAAGAATGCCTCTGTCGGGTGCAGGCACAATGATGGCACCTTGCCAATATTGTTTCCGCTCAACTCAGAGAAGACCTGCCCATGGGTGCCTGGCTTAGCAATGTTTCCCTGAAGTACAAGTTCTGGGCCGTCAACGCGGTGGCCTTTGTCACGACCTTGCTGCTGGTGCTCTACGCCGTGCACCTGGAGCAACGCGCCCGCGCCGACGCGGCCCAGGCGCAAGCTGCGGCACAAGCTCAGCTGCTGTCCGCCTGGCCTGCCGGGCAAGCGCTGCCCCGGCAAGCCAATGTCATCAGCTGGTTGCCGGGCCAGACGCCACGTTTTGCTGGCGAACCGATCGAAGTTCTGCGCAACGCCCAGGGCTGGGTCGACCTGCCCGCCGCGTGGCTGCTGGGCGACAACCCGCTGCGCGGCGCCCAGGTGCTGCAACACGGCGACCAGCAGGTTGCCGTACTGGCCCAGTCGCCAAGCGTGCGCCAGGTGTTCTTCGAACGCTTCACCAACTACGCCGTGTGCGTACTGATCCTGATGCTGGCCATGCTCGGAGCTTCGCAGTTGCTGATCCGCTTCCTGCTCAGCCAGCTCAACACCCTCAAGGACGTCATGCTGCACGTGGAGAAGACCGGCGACCTGTCGGCGCGGGTGCCGTTGGCATGTGGCGACGAAGTCGGCCAGATGGCCGGGGCCTTCAATGCCATGCAGTCGACCTACCACCGTGTGGTCAGCACCGTGGCCCTCACCGCCGCGCAACTCGACGCCGGTGCAGCGCGCCTGGCGTCTAGCATGAACGACGTGCGCCACGGCATGCTCGGCCAGCAAAGTGAAACCGACCAGGCCGCCACGGCCATCAACGAGATGTCGGCCACGGTGCACCACATTGCCCAGCATGCCGGCGCTACCCGCGACCTGTCGCAGACGGCCGATACGCTCGCCGGCAGCGGCCAGGAAGTGGTTAGCCGCGTACAGGATTCGATCGCAGGGTTGTCCAGCGGCGTGCAGCAGACCGCCGAGATGATCCGCCAACTGGCCGAGGACAGCCAGAAGATCAACGGCGTGGTGGGGGTGATCCACAGCATTGCCGAGCAAACCAACCTGCTGGCACTGAACGCCGCCATCGAAGCAGCACGCGCGGGTGACTTGGGCCGCGGCTTCGCGGTGGTCGCCGATGAAGTACGCAACCTGGCCAAACGCGTGCAGACCTCGACCGACGAGATCACCACCATGGTCTCCGCGCTTCAGTCCGGCACCCGCGATGCAGTGGAGTTCATGCAGGAAAGCTCGTACAAGGCCGACGATTGCGTTAAACAGGCCCAGGCAGCCGGTGAGGCGCTGGCCGAGATTACCGGTGCAGTGGCGCAGATGCGCGAAAGCAATACGCAAATCGCCGTAGCTGCCGAAGAGCAAAGCCAGGTGGCCGAAGAAATGAACCGGGCGGTGGTGAGCATCCGTGATGTCACTGAACACACCGTGCAACAGACCGTCGGCTCGGCCACCACCAGCAACGAATTAGCGACCCTTGCTGGCGAGCTGAACAAGGCCATAGGCCAGCTCAAGCTATAGTCACCTTAGCGTGTCACGATAGCCAGGCTCGATTGGCCCCCTCCCGGGGGCCGCACTAAGCTTTGGGCATGACCGAGAGGAAATACCCATGAGCAAACGCCTGCCCAATCTGCCCGCCTGGCAATGGCGTGGCTATCACCACAATCATCGCCACCCGACCAACCTGGCGCTGCACCTGATTGCCGTACCTCTGTTCATTCTCGGCGTGCTGCTGGTGTTGTCCGGCCTTTTTGCCCTGGACTTGGGTCAGCTTGCCGTTGGCATCATTTCTCTGATCGCTGGCCTGGGCCTGCAACGTCACGGGCATCGACTGGAAGCCCAACAACCCGAGCCGTTCGCCAACCGCAAGGACGCCGTACAGCGCCTGCTGACCGAACAGTTCATCACTTTTCCGCGCTTTGTATTGAGCGGGGCCTGGTGGCGGGCTTGGCGCGAACGGCACAAGCATCGCCACTAAAGGCTGAAGCGGACCTCTAGGCGAAAACCGTAACCGTTTGACGGCTTAGCGCCAGTAACTCGCCCTCAGCCGACCAGAGCGCGGCGGCGGCATGCCCATAACCATCACGCGCGTATTCGGTCTCGACGCAATAGCGGCACCAGTCCAGTGTCGACAGCGTCGGCGTGGGCTGGATGAATTCGATGGTCCAGGTCAGCGTACTGCCGGCTGCCGGCTGTTTCAGGTGCGGCAACAGGCTCGGTGGCCAAGCATCTACCAAAGCCAGCAGGTGAGACACGTTCAACGCTTCGTCGGCGATGTCGCGCAAGCGTACCCAGCCGCCCATCTGCCGCGAATCGTTGCCACTGAATGGCAGCCCGCCCACCGCCCAGCGAAGGGCTACATGGCGCATGAATTCCGGGGTCACGCCTTTGATGTAAGGGGGTTCTGGGGCGGCTTGCTCCAGCGGTTTCATGGCAAACGCCGGTTGCGCCGGGATGTCGACCACCGAGGGGCGGCCTGCACCGAAATTACCCTGTACCAGCGTCACCACCTGCCCTTCCTGCACCGCTCGGCCAAGCAAGGTAGTGACAGCCTTGCCTTCACGCAGCACGTCGACCTCGAAACGAATCGGTACATCCGCCGCCGCGGGCGCCACGAAGCTGATGGCCAAGGAGCGCACAGGGCGGTCATCGGTCAGCTTCAGGCGCATTGCTTCATAGACCATGGCGGCCATCAACCCGCCGAAGGCCGCGCGGCCCTGGGCCCAGGTCGGGGGGACGGTTACCGATTCAGCATTCGCTCGCACGGCGTCGAGCAGTTCAGTGAAGTTCATCGCACGTAGGCTCCTGCAGCGTATCGATCTGGGGGCACGTAGTGCACGCGCCCTGCATCGAAACATACTAACCAGCCCGCCTGCACCGATCAGGCCCTAAATCGGTCATATGCCGGGCTATCGCTGCTTCAACGCCACCTGCAAAGCCTCCATCGTGAGGTCGGATTGACGCTCCGCCTCATGCAGCTCTTGCTCCCAGTCGATCTTGCACGGCGCCAGGTCGGCGTGCTCGCGCGCTTGCAGCAACCATTGCAGGCGGTCATGCCAAGTGCCCAGGTCACCCTGGGCCTTTTTCAGCAGGCGCTGCAGTTTTTTTCCGGCATGCTCGAGTTGCGGATAGGCCTCATCACCGTAGCGTGCACGCTTGATCAACAGCCGCAGCCGATGCCGATCGTGGGCCGGGTCTGCCAGTGCCTTGCGCAGCTTGCGCCATTGCTGAACCAAGCGTTTGTCGACGCGTTTTTCCAGCGCATCCGCCAGGCCCTCGCGATCCGCCGCACGCAGGAACAACGGAAACGCATCCACGATCGCCAGCAGACGGGTCAGTTGCGGGCTGCCAGCGACACTGGCAAAGGCCTTGCCCCGCCCTGCCAGCCGCCGCTGCCCGACCTCGACCAAGCCTCGCCCGACCAGCTCGGCCGCCAGCACCTCACGGTCACGCAACGGCGTCGTCAATGTGCCCAGGGACTTGGCAGCGGCCTCCAGCTGTTCGACACCCGGCAACCCCCGCAGCGGCCGCAGCAGGCTGCGCAAGCGCCGTACAGCGATGCGCAGGTCGTGCAGTGCCTCGCTGTCGGTATCCGCGGCAAGCCGCTCGCGGCAGGCCAGCAGGCGCACTTGCAAGGCCAGGATTTGTGAAACGACATGATCGAGCATGGCAGACATGGGACGCTCCTCGGTCAGCGGCCAGCGCGCGACTCACGAATGTAGAAACGCGCCTTCTCGGCCTTCTTGGTGCACCCTTCAAAACCTTCGAACTGCTGCTGGGTCTTGGCCCCCGTCAGCAGCGACAACGCCTTCGAATAACTGACAGTACCGGCAAACCCTTCGGCCTTGGCCAGGTCGAGCTCCTTCCAGGCGGCATCCAGCTGGGTCGCGCAGCTGTCACGGTAGGCCGTCTTGCCCGCACAGCCAGCAAGGGCCAGGGCAATCAGTGGAAGGCAGATCCAGGCTTTCATCGGTAATTCCTCAAAGTCAAAAGAGTGGCTGTTCGACGCATGGGCAAGCAAAAAGTGCCCGCGTGTGGGCTTTGCTTAGCGTAGATCAGCGCGGTCTACATTGAAGCACAGGCAGCAATGGGTGCATTGTTAAACCATGGTTGCACAGGCTGAGGGAAAATCATGAGTAAACGCGTGGCGCTGGTGTTGGGGTCGGGGGGTGCACGAGGGTATGCACATATCGGGGTGATCGAAGAAATAGAGCGGCGCGGCTACGACATTGCCTGCATTGCCGGCTGCTCCATGGGGGCAGTGATTGGCGGCATCTACGCCGCCGGCAAACTCGACGAGTATCGCAACTGGATCGAAAGCCTCGACTATCTGGATGTACTGCGCCTGGTCGACGTCAGCTTTCGCCTCGGCGCGATCCGCGGTGACAAGGTTTTCGGACAAATCCGCAAAATCGTCGGCGACATCAACATCGAACAGTTGCGCATTCCTTACACCGCCGTAGCCACCGACCTCACCCACCAGCAGGAAATCTGGTTTCAGGAAGGTTGCCTGCACCAGGCCATGCGCGCTTCGGCGGCGATCCCTAGCCTGTTCACCCCAGTGATGCAGGGCAACCGCATGCTGGTCGATGGCGGCATTCTCAACCCGCTGCCGATCGTGCCGGTGGTGTCCAGCCACTGCGACCTGATCATCGCAGTCAACCTCAACGCCACCAACCAGAAGCAGTACCAGTTGCCGGTGATCGAACGCCCGGCAGCCTTCAAGATGCGCTTCGATTCGCTGCTTAGCTCACTGGGTTCGCGCCTGCCGTTCCGGCGCAAGCCGGCGGAAGAACTGATACGTATCGAACAGGAAATCGTTGCCGAAGGCCTGGCCCCACCCAGCCCATGGTTGGCGGATGTCGCCGACCCGGAAGGCCAGCAGCCCGCAGCCGCGCCCGAGCGCGAAGGCGCACCCAAGTCGGCCACCGGCTCGTTCATCATCGACAACGTGGGGCCGGCTTCGCTGCTGGACCTGATCAACCAGAGCTTCGAGGTGATGCAGACGTCGTTGGCGCAGTACAAGATCGCCGGTTACCCGCCAGATGTGTTGATCAACGTACCGAAGCGGGTGTGCCGGTTCTTCGAGTTCTACAAGGCCCCCGAGCTGATCGCCCTGGGGCGGGAGATTGCGCGGGACACGCTGGACAACTACGAAGGGGTGAAGCGCTAGGAGGCCGCTCCTACAAAAGGCCGGAAACAAGACAGGCCGCATTATGCGGCCTGTCTTGTCATGCAGTGATCACTCAGTAACGGGTGATATCAGCATTGGCTTCGAGCTGCTTGCGGTAAGCCGCAAAGTCTTGCTGGCCGGCACGCGACGCGAGGTAGCGGCGAATCTGCTGCTTCTCTTCGTCGGTGGCGGCGGCGCCTTCGTTGACACCTTTGAGCTGCAAGACAACCAGGCTGCCATCGCCCAGGACCACGCTGCCGTATACCGGCTTGTCCTTGGCTTGCGGCTTGCCCAGGCGGAACACGGCCTGCAGTTCGGCCGGGTCGATACCCTCCTCACCGCGGGTCACCGCCTCGTAGGCTTTCCAGCCCTGCCCTTCATGGACGCTGCCAGCGGCAACAGAACCATCACGCAGGCCGGCAATCAGCTTGTCCGCCTTGGTCTTGAGCTCGGCAGTCGCCTTCTCCTTGGCCAGGTGTTCGCTGATGTTCTTGGCCACGGCTTCCAGCGGCAGTTGTTCTGGCTTGCGGTGCTCCTTGACGCGCAGCACCACGGTGGTTTCCGGATCGAGCTCGATGGCGGTGCTGTTGGCACCCTCTTCCAGCACTTCTTCCGAGAACGCCGCCTGGACTACCGCACGGTTGGCGGTGATACCTTCGCCACCCTCACGGCCGAAGGCTGCGGAGGTGTGCACCTTCAGGTTCAGGTCCTGTGCCGGCTGAGCCAGGTCAGACGCCTCGTACGCGGCATCCTGCAACTGCTTGCTGGCGTCGACGTAGCGCTGTTCCACCAGCGGGATCTTCAGGTCACGGGTGAGCTTGTCTTTCAGGCTGGCAAAGCTCGGTACTTCCGGCGCCTCGACACCCAGCAGCTTGATCAGGTGGTAACCGAACTCGGTGCGAACCGGGGCCGACACCTGGCCATCCTTCAGCTTGTACAAGGCATCTTCGAAGGCTGGGTCGTACACGCCCGGGCCGGCGAAGCCAAGGTCACCACCGCTGTTGGCCGAACCTGGGTCCTGGGAGAACTCCTTGGCCAGTGCGGCGAAGTTTTCACCCTTGGCCAGGCGCTGCTCGATCTCTTCGGCACGGGCCTTGGCCTGGGCGTCGGTGACCTTGTCGTTGACCTCGATGAGAATGTGCGCCGCATGGCGCTGCTCGGCGAGGTTGGCGATTTCTTTCTCGTACTGGGCCTTGAGTTCGTCGTCGCTGACCTTGACCTGGTCGAAGAACACCGACTTTTTCAGCTCGATGTAATCGATGACCACCTGGTCGGGCGACATGAATTCCTTGGCGTGCTTCTCGTAGTGCGCCTTGACCTCTTCTTCACTGACCTTGACCGCGGCCGGATCGGCCTTGAAGGTCAGGGAGGCGAAATCACGGGTCTGCTTCTCAAGGCGTGCAAACGCCTCGACCTGCTTGTCAGTGACGAAGCTGCTGCCGGCAAGGCCGGTACGCAATTGGCCAATGAGCATTTCTTCGGCGAGCATGTCGCGGAATTGCAGGCGGCCGTAGCCCATCTGGCGAATGACCTGGTCGAAACGATCGGCGTTGAACTTGCCGTCAACCTGGAATTCCGGGGTTTGCAGGATCACTTGATCCAGCGCGGCCTCGGAGAAGGCGAACTTGGCATCTTCAGCACCTTGCAACAACAGCTTGCGGGTGATCAGGCCTTTGAGCGCCTCATCACGCAGCAGCTTGTCATCCAGCAGTGCAGGGTCGAAATCCTTGCCCAGCTGTTGCATCAGCTGGCGGCGCTGCATGTCGGCCGCTTGGCTCAGCTCGTTCTGGCTGATGGTCTGGCCGTTCACCTTGGCGGCGTCCTGGCTATGGCTGGCAGCCTGGAAAATGGCCTCGAAGCCGGTCAACGCCATCAACACGACGATTAGGCCGATGATGGTCTTGGCAATCCAACCTTGTGAATTGTCCCTGATATTTTGCAGCATGCGTCCCCCAGAAACGGCTGTACCACTGCGTCGACAACCGCGGAGCGTGGGTAGAATCCTGATAAAAGAAAGGCGCATCCGAGGATGCGCCTTTTCTTAGCAAACGTGTCAGGCGGGAACGTTTGCGACCCGCCTTAACGTGCTCGGACCTGGCGAAGCCGGGCCCGGCTGAAAGAGACGACTTAGTTGACGGCGTCTTTCAGGCCTTTGCCAGCCTTGAAACCTGGAACCTTGGCAGCAGCGATTTTGATGGCGTTGCCGGTTTGCGGGTTGCGGCCGGTGCGCTCGGCGCGCTCCTTGACCGAGAAGGTGCCGAAGCCAACCAGAACGACGTCGTCGCCTGCTTTCAGGGCACCCGTTACGGAGTCGATCACAGCGTCCAGAGCCTTACCTGCGGTAGCTTTGGAAATGTCAGCCGATGCAGCGATAGCGTCAATCAGTTCCGACTTGTTCACTCTAAGTCCCCTTATTTCTCTATTGAGTTTGTTTCTAAGTATGTAATGAAAAGCGTATCAAACGAGTGCTGGGTGGCCTGATAACAATAGCGTGCCGCTTTATAGCAAGGCCCCGAAAAAACTGTCAAGGAAAGCCCCCCAGCCAAAAACTACTAATGCGTGCTGATTCTTTCCTTCGCGTCGCTGTCGCGCTTCTCTTCCTTCGCGACAATCTCCGGAGCCACATCTGGCAAGGGCTCCGGGGCGTATTGCAGCGCAATTTGCAGGACTTCGTCAATCCATTTGACCGGTTTGATCTGAAGATCCTGTTTGATATTTTCCGGAATCTCCTTCAGATCGCGAACATTCTCCTCGGGAATGATCACCGTCTTGATGCCACCACGGTGTGCCGCCAGCAGTTTTTCCTTCAACCCGCCAATGGCCAGCACCTGGCCACGCAGGGTGATCTCGCCGGTCATGGCCACATCGGCACGCACCGGAATCTGCGTCAGTGCCGACACCAGCGCGGTGCACATGCCAACACCGGCACTCGGGCCATCCTTCGGCGTAGCGCCTTCAGGCATGTGGATGTGCACATCGTGCTTCTCGTGGAAGTCGGCTGCGATGCCCAGGCTGCGGGCGCGGCTGCGTACCACGGTCTGCGCGGCAGTGATCGACTCGACCATGACATCGCCCAGGGAACCGGTCTTGATCAGCTGGCCCTTGCCAGGAATGACCACGGCCTCGATGGTCAGCAACTCGCCGCCCACTTGGGTCCATGCCAGGCCGGTCACCTGGCCGATCTGGTCCTGCTGCTCGGCGAGGCCGTAGCGGAACTTGCGCACGCCCAGCAGGTGCTCGAGCTGCTCGCTGGACACCTTGACCTTGACCTGCTTCTGGCCGGTATGTTCCTTGACCACCTTGCGGCAGACCTTGGCAATTTGCCGCTCCAGGCCCCGCACACCGGCTTCGCGGGTGTAGTAGCGGATAATGTCGCGGATCGCCGAGATATCGACCTCGAGCTCTTCCTTCTTCAAGCCGTTGGCTTTGACCTGCTTGGGCACCAGGTACTTGACTGCGATGTTGATCTTCTCGTCTTCGGTGTAGCCCGGCAGACGGATGACCTCCATCCGGTCCAGCAGCGCTGGCGGGATGTTCATCGAGTTGGAGGTGCACAGGAACATCACGTCCGAGAGGTCGTAGTCGACTTCCAGGTAGTGGTCGTTGAAGTTGTGGTTCTGCTCAGGGTCGAGCACTTCGAGCAGTGCCGAGGCAGGGTCGCCACGCATGTCACTGCCCATCTTGTCGATTTCATCGAGCAGGAACAGCGGGTTACGCACGCCGACCTTGGTCATCTTCTGGATCAGACGGCCTGGCATGGAGCCAATGTAGGTGCGGCGGTGGCCACGAATCTCGGCCTCGTCACGCACACCGCCGAGGGCCATGCGCACGAACTTGCGGTTGGTGGCAGCGGCAATCGACTCGGCCAGCGAGGTTTTACCGACGCCAGGCGGGCCGACCAGGCACAACACTGGGCCACGGATTTTCTTGACGCGCTTTTGCACGGCAAGGTATTCGAGAATGCGTTCCTTGACCTCTTCCAGGCCATAGTGGTCGGCATCGAGGATTTCCTCGGCCTTGGTCAGGTCCAGGCGCACCTTGCTCTGGGCCTTCCACGGCACCTGCACGAGCCAGTCGAGGTAGGAGCGAACCACCGTAGCCTCGGCCGACATCGGCGACATCTGCTTGAGCTTGTTCAGCTCGGCCTGGGCCTTGGTCAGGGCATCTTTGGGCAGGCCAGCGGCTTCGATGCGCTTTTTCAGCTCTTCGACTTCGTTGTGGCCTTCGTCGCCATCGCCGAGCTCTTTCTGAATGGCCTTCATCTGCTCATTCAGGTAGTACTCGCGCTGGCTGCGCTCCATCTGCTTCTTGACCCGACCACGGATGCGCTTCTCGACCTGCAACAGGTCGATTTCGGCATCCAGCAACGCCAACACGTGCTCGACGCGGGTCGCCAGGTCGACAATCTCGAGGATTTCCTGCTTCTGCTCGATTTTCAGCGCCATGTGCGCGGCCATGGTATCGACCAGGCGCCCAGGCTCTTCGATGCTGTTCAACGAGGACAGTACTTCGGCAGGGACTTTTTTGCCCAACTGCACGTACTGTTCGAACTGCGACAGCAACGTGCGCACGAAGACCTCCGACTCGCGCTCGGCGGCGTCGACTTCATCGATCAGGGAGACTTCGGCACGGATGTGCCCTTCCACTTCCGTGAAGCGCTCTACCGCGCCACGCTGCTCGCCCTCTACCAGCACCTTGACGGTGCCATCAGGCAGCTTCAGCAATTGCAGTACGGTGGCAACGGTGCCGACGCGGTACAAGGCATCTTCGCCTGGATCGTCATCGGCTGGGTTTTTCTGGGCCAGCAGCAGAATCTGCTTCTCGCCCGTCATCGCGGCCTCTAGGGCTTCAATGGATTTTTCGCGCCCCACAAACAGCGGGATGACCATGTGCGGGTAAACAACGACATCGCGCAATGGCAAAAGAGGCAAGTCGAGGGTGGTCTTCATGATTTCGCCTCTAACAGCGGCCTTGATGGCCGGAAACCGGTGGAAATGATGCTTGGACCTAATGTGGGGGCACGCTTGGGAAATTACAAGCGCTTGCGCAGGAAAAGCAGAAAGGGGCCCGTAGGCCCCTTTCTTGCTTGCAACCATCACCCAAGCATCACCTGAATCAGGCGTCGGGTGCGGCCTTGGCTTGCGGCTCGCTGTTCTCGTAGATCATCAGCGGCTGCGAAGTCCCTTCGATGACGCTCTCATCGATCACCACCTTGCTGACATCCTTCTGCGAAGGAATCTCGTACATGGTGTCGAGCAGCACGCCTTCGAGGATGGAACGCAGGCCACGGGCGCCAGTCTTGCGCTCCAGAGCCTTGCGAGCAACGGCCTTGAGCGCATCGCTGCGGAACTCGAGGTCGACGCTTTCCATCTCGAACAGCTTGGCATACTGCTTGGTCAGTGCGTTTTTCGGCTCGGTGAGGATCTGCATCAACGCAGCCTCGTCCAGCTCATCGAGCGTCGCCAGTACTGGCAAACGGCCGACGAACTCTGGGATCAGGCCAAACTTGACCAGATCGTCCGGCTCGACTTCACGCAAGGACTCGCCAACTTTCTTGCCTTCTTCCTTGCTACGTACTTCTGCACTGAAGCCGATGCCACCCTTGGTGGAGCGGTTCTGGATGACCTTTTCCAGGCCAGAGAACGCGCCACCGCAAATGAACAGGATGTTGCGGGTATCAACCTGCAGGAATTCCTGTTGCGGGTGCTTGCGCCCACCTTGCGGTGGAACCGAAGCAACGGTGCCTTCGATCAGCTTCAACAGCGCCTGCTGCACGCCTTCGCCCGAGACGTCACGGGTGATGGACGGGTTGTCCGACTTGCGCGAAATCTTGTCGATTTCGTCGATGTAGACAATGCCCATCTGGGCCTTTTCCACGTCGTAGTCGCACTTCTGCAGCAGTTTCTGAATGATGTTCTCGACGTCCTCACCCACATAACCGGCTTCGGTCAGGGTGGTGGCATCGGCAATGGTGAACGGTACGTTCAACAGGCGTGCAAGGGTTTCGGCGAGCAGGGTCTTGCCCGAGCCAGTAGGCCCGATGAGCAGGATGTTACTCTTGCCGAGTTCGACTTCGTCGCCCTTCTTGTCACGCTGGTTAAGGCGCTTGTAGTGGTTGTATACCGCTACGGCCAGCACCTTCTTGGCGCGCTCCTGACCAATCACGTACTGGTCCAGGATGCCGCTGATTTCTTTCGGCGAAGGCAATTTGTGCGCGCTGCTCTCGGCCTGGGCTTCCTGCACCTCCTCACGGATGATGTCGTTGCACAGGTCGACGCACTCGTCGCAGATAAATACCGAGGGCCCGGCAATCAATTTGCGCACTTCGTGCTGGCTTTTGCCGCAGAAGGAGCAATAGAGCAATTTGCCGCTGTCCTCGCCGTTACGGGTGTCAGTCATTCGATCGATCCAATCCGGTAGGCTTGCAACACAAGATGAAGGCAATTGCGGGCTTTTTCAAGTCCGCAGGTAGGCGCTTTCGGCACCCACCTGCTCTGGCCCCTGGGATCAGGAGGCCAGTTGCCGCTTGTCGTATACCGAGTCGATCAGGCCGTACTCGGCCGCGCGCGAGGCGCTCATGAAGTTGTCACGCTCGGTGTCGCGCTTGATGGTCTCCAGATCCTGGCCAGTGTGGTAGGCCAGCAGCTCGTTCAGACGCGCCTTGATATTGAGGATTTCCTGGGCATGGATCTCGATATCGGTAGCCTGGCCCTGGAAGCCGCCCAGCGGCTGGTGAATCATCACGCGCGAGTTCGGCAGGCAGTGACGCTTGCCTTTGGCACCGGCAGTCAGCAGGAACGCGCCCATGCTGCAGGCCTGGCCGATGCAGATGGTCGAAACATCCGGCTTGATGAACTGCATGGTGTCGTAGATCGACATGCCAGCGGTGACCGAGCCACCCGGCGAGTTGATGTACAGATGGATATCCTTGTCCGGGTTTTCCGCTTCGAGGAACAGCATCTGCGCAACGACGAGGTTGGCCATGTAATCCTCTACCGGGCCAACCAGGAAAATCACACGCTCCTTCAACAGGCGCGAGTAGATGTCGTAAGCGCGTTCGCCACGGGCGGACTGCTCGATAACCATCGGGACCAGGCCGCCTGCGGCCTGGATGTCAGAGCTCTGCTGAATATAAGAATTGCGGGACATGTCCTGCGCTCACTCCCAAATAGTCATGGCTTGAATACGCACAAGCCAGCGCGAAGGCTGGCTTGTGGGGGTTTCCTACGAGAGTAGCGTATTACTCGGCTTCGGCAGGTGCCTGGGCTGGTTTTACGGCTTCTTCGTACGAGACCGACTTGTCGGTCACAGTCGCTTTCTGCAGAACAGTATCTACAACTTGTTCTTCCAGCACAACCGAACGGACTTCGTTCAGTTGCTGGTCGTTCTTGTAGTACCAGGAGATGACCTGCTCAGGCTCTTGGTAAGCCGAAGCCATTTCTTCGATCATTTCGCGAACCTTGCCTTCGTCTGGCTTCAGTTCGAACTGCTTGACCACTTCAGCGACGATCAGGCCCAGGACCACACGGCGCTTGGCTTGCTCTTCGAACAGCTCAGCTGGCAGTTGCTCAGGCTTGATGTTGCCACCGAACTGCTGAACAGCCTGCACGCGCAGACGGTTGACTTCGTTTTCCAGCAGGGCTTTTGGCACTTCGATCGGGTTGGCGGCCAGCAGACCGTCCATGACCTGGTTCTTGACCTTGGCCTTGATTGCCTGACGCAGTTCACGCTCCATGTTCTTGCGAACTTCGGCGCGGAAGCCTTCCAGGGTCGATTCCTTGATGCCGAACTGAGCGAAGAAGGCTTCGTTCAGCTCAGGCAGCGCAGGGGCCGAAACGCTGTTGACGGTGATGGTGAACTCGGCGGCCTTGCCGGCCAGGTCCAGGTTCTGATAGTCCTCTGGGAAGGTCACGTTGACAACGCGCTCTTCGCCAGCCTTGGCGCCAACCAGGCCTTCTTCGAAGCCTGGGATCATGCGGCCGGAGCCCAGAACCAGTTGGGTGCCCTTGGCCGAACCGCCAGCGAACACTTCACCGTCGACCTTGCCGACGAAGTCGATGTTGACCTGGTCGTCGTTCTGCGCGGCGCGATCAACTTCTTCGAAGCGGGTGTTCTGCTTGCGCAGGACTTCCAGCATGTTGTCCAGGTCGGCATCAGCCACTTCGGCGCTCAGGCGCTCGACGTTGATCGACTCCAGGCCAGCAACGGTGAACTCTGGGAACACTTCGAAGATTGCGACGAATTCCAGGTCCTTGCCCTTTTCGAAGGACTTCGGCTCGACGGCTGGAGCGCCGGCCGGGTTCAGCTTCTGCTCGACCACGGCTTCGTAGAACGAAGACTGGACCAGATCACCGAACACTTCCTGACGGGCGTCAGCTTCGAAACGCTGACGGATCACGCTCATCGGTACCTTGCCAGGACGGAAGCCTGCAACCTTGGCACGACGGGCAGTCTGTTGCAGACGCTTGTTGACTTCGGTCTCGACGCGCTCGGCCGGGACGGCGATGGTCATGCGGCGCTCGAGAGCGGAAGTGTTTTCAACAGAAACTTGCATGGATATTCCTCGTTGCACAGACGTTAGCCGGCGTTAGCCCGACTCCAGAATCAAGGGCAAGCATTCTAGTGAGTCGCGCAGCAGAAGTCACCCCACTCGGGACGACGGGAAACCACGCCGGTCGATTAACTTGCAAGGCCCGCACGGCTTACCGCCGAGCCCCTTTCAATTGAGGCTGCGCAACGCCTTTGGCGACGCGCAGCCGTAATAACTTGTCAAACAACTGCTGCCTACGAAATCGCTTCCTTTATTGAGGGTCGATCTCGTTGAACTGGCAGTACTCTTCCCACGCCATGCCCAACGCCTCAGCGACCTCGCGATGGGTCTCCAGGCGCATGGCCTGCAGTTGCTCGGGGCTTTCGGCGATCAGTTGCAGCGCCAGCTCCCAAGGCTCGATGCCCTGCTCCTGCGCCGCATCTTCGAACGCCCACTCGAGCTGCTGAGCTTGCTCACGCGCATCCAACTCGCGGATTTCTTCGAGCAGTTGCGGATTGGCTTCGGCGAAGCGCTGCAGCGCCAGGGCCTGACGGGCTTCTTTTGCAATCATGGGGTTATCCTCTGCCGACCGCGGGGCCGGTGTTTCAACCGGCTGAAATCTATCAGCTTTTATTGGGGTGTCACCAGAGGATTACAAGGGGGTGCATGTAGATCCCACCCAAAAACCCCCACGTCAGAGACTGCGCCTACCAGGCCGTAGGAATACGCCTATACCGCGAGAGGGCTCCTGCAGGTTGAATGGAGTACCTTTTTTGGTACTATTCCATGAACAAGAAAATCATGCCACTGGAGGCTCACTTCTATCGCACCGAAGCAGGTAACGAGCCGGTACGCGATTGGCTGACCTCATTGCCCCGCACTTACAAGCACTTGATCGGCACCGAGATCAAAACAGTCCAAATCGGATGGCCAATCGGCATGCCACTCGTAAGAAAGCTTGAGAAAGACCTCTGGGAGATCAGGGTGAATCTCGTCGACACCATTGCCCGCGTGCTTTTCACCACAACAGGAAAGACGATGATCCTGCTCACGGCTTCATCAAAAAAAGCCGAAAAATACCCACGATCGACCTGGAAACTGCCAGGCAGCGTATAGCTGCACTAAAGAGGGATAACAGATGAACCCACACATCGGCTCCAACTTCGAAGACTTCCTGGCAGAGCAGGACCTCGCAGAAGAGGTTTCCGCAACCGCACTCAAACGCGTCATTGCCTGGCAGATAGCCGAGGCCATGAAAGCCAAAAAGATGAGCAAGAAGGCGCTGGCTGAACGCATGCACACCAGCAGAACAGCGATTGACAGAGCATTGGACCAGAACGACCCAGGTATGACACTGGCCACCCTGGCCAGTGCAGCCAGAGCACTTGGGCAGCGTGTGGAGGTGCGACTGGTGCCAGACAAGGAACACACCCCGGCATGAGCACGACCTGCCCCTGACCTGCCAGGCAAAAAACACGAAGAGGCCGCTGCAGGCAGCCCCTTCACAAAAAGACGCCCCACCCGCCAACATGAAACGCAAAAAACAAAGGCGCCCGATCTTACGATCAAGGCGCCTTCGAAAAATATGGGGTGGACGATGGGAATCGAACCCACGACAACCGGAATCACAATCCGGCGCTCTACCAACTGAGCTACGCCCACCATATTGCGGTGTTGCGGTACAACCTTACAGAAGCATGGTGCGGACGAAGAGACTCGAACTCTTACAGCTTGCGCCGCTGGAACCTAAATCCAGTGTGTCTACCAATTTCACCACGTCCGCGTAACGCTTAAAACAAAGGCGCCAGATACTATCAAGGCGCCTCTGTAAAATATGGGGTGGACGATGGGAATCGAACCCACGACAACCGGAATCACAATCCGGCGCTCTACCAACTGAGCTACGCCCACCATATTGCGGTACATCTACTTGCTTGCCTAAGCTGCCTGATGGCGCACCCGGCAGGACTCGAACCTGCGACCATCCGCTTAGAAGGCGGATGCTCTATCCAGCTGAGCTACGGGCGCATAAGCGATCAGCCTAACCGAACGATGCTTTAGCAGAGAACCGCTAAACCATTCATTCTGCCCGACTTTGCCAACCAGTGCTAGGCAGTGCCCGACAAGTGCGGCGAATGTTATAGTCGAGGCGCAGGGTCGTCAACATCTTTCTCAAAAAAATTTAAATTATTTAAGGGGTTAGGGGATTTGCCCGACCACCCGCCTTTGCCCTCGGGCCGTGTCGTGCGAGAATGCGCCCTCTTTATTGTTTCCTTCTCGATGGTTAATCACGCGTCTATGACTGCACACCTAATCGATGGCAAGGCGATCGCCGCCAGCCTGCGCCAGCAGATCGCTCAACGTGTCGTGGAGCGTCGCCAGCAAGGCCTGCGCACCCCAGGCCTGGCTGTGATCCTGGTCGGCACCGACCCCGCCTCCCAAGTCTATGTCTCGCACAAGCGCAAGGACTGTGAAGAGGTCGGCTTCATTTCCCAGGCGTTCGACCTGCCCAGCGAAACCACGCAGCAAACCCTGACCGACCTGATCGACCGCCTCAATGATGACCCGGCTGTCGACGGTATCCTGCTGCAGCTGCCGCTGCCCGCGCACCTGGACGCCTCGCTGTTGCTCGAGCGTATTCGTCCGGACAAGGATGTCGATGGCTTCCACCCTTACAACATCGGTCGCCTGGCCCAACGCATCCCGCTGCTGCGCCCGTGCACGCCCAAAGGCATCATGACCCTGCTCGAAAGCACCGGTCAGGACCTGTACGGCATGAACGCAGTGATCGTCGGCGCGTCCAACATCGTCGGCCGCCCCATGGCCATGGAACTGCTGCTGGCCGGCTGCACCGTCACTGTCTGCCACCGCTTCACCAAGGACCTGGCCGGCCACGTCGGCCGTGCCGACCTGGTGGTCGTGGCCGCCGGCAAGCCGGGGCTGGTCAAGGGTGAGTGGGTCAAGGAAGGCGCCATCGTCATCGACGTGGGCATCAACCGCCAGGAAGACGGCAAGCTGGTCGGCGATGTGGTCTACGAGACCGCCTTGCCGCGCGCGGGCTGGATCACCCCGGTGCCGGGTGGTGTCGGGCCGATGACCCGGGCGTGCTTGCTGGAAAACACGCTGTATGCAGCGGAAGAGCTGCATAAGTAACAAGGCGTGACATGAAAACGGCACCTGCTGCAGGTGCCGTTTTTTTTGCCTGAAGGTTTTAGGCTCGCTGCACCGGCCTCTTCGCGGGTAAACCCGCTCCCACAAGTTCGGCACCTGTCTTCAAGACAGCGATGAACCTGTGGGAGCGGGCTTGCCCCGTGAAGAGGCCAACGCGGTCATCAGCCGATTACTTGCGCGCTGCCTCCCACGACTTCAGCAACTCGGTGTAGCTCACCGTCTCGCCCTTGGGCTTCTCGTTAGCCAGCTTCGGCTTTGGCGCACCCGGCTGGTCATACCAATACTGGGCATCCTTTTCCGGATTGAGCTTCGGTGCACAGGTCGCCTGTGCGTTGGAACGCTGCAGCCGTTCCATCATGCGGTCCTGATCGCGGGCCAGGCCATCCAGCGCCTCCTGCGGGGTCTTTTCGCCACTGGCCACTTCGGCGATATGGCTCCACCACAACTGCGCTAGCCGCGGGTAGTCAGGCACGTTGGTGCCGGTGGGCGTCCATTGCACCCGCGCCGGGCTGCGGTAGAACTCCACCAACCCACCCAGCTTGGGCGCAAGGTCCGTCATGGCCTGGGAGTTGATGTCCGACTCACGAATCGGCGTCAGGCCGACGATGGTCTTTTTCAGCGACACGGTCTTGGAGGTTACGAACTGCGCATACAACCAGGCGGCCAGGCGTTGCTTCTCCGGGGTGGATTTGAAGAAGGTCCACGACCCCGTGTCCTGATAGCCCAGCTTCATCCCCTCCTCCCAATACGGCCCCTTGGGCGACGGCGCCATGCGCCACTTCGGCGTGCCATCGGCATTGACCACCGGCAAGCCGGGTTTTGTCATGTCGGCGGTAAAAGCCGTGTACCAGAAGATCTGCTGGGCAATGTTGCCTTGGGCCGGCACCGGGCCCGCTTCAGAGAAAGTCATGCCCTGGGCTTCCTTGGGCGCGTAGGCACGCATCCAGTCCACGTACTTCTGTGTCGCATAGACCGCCGCGGGGCCGTTTGTGTCACCGCCTCGGGTAACGCTCGAGCCCACCGGGTGGCAGTCCTCGACGCGAATCCCCCACTCGTCCACTGGCAAACCATTGGGCAGGCCTTTGTCGCCACCACCGGCCATCGAGAACCAGGCATCGGTGAAGCGCCAGCCCAGCGAGGGGTCTTTCTTGCCGTAGTCCATGTGGCCGTACACGCGCTTACCGTCGATTTCCTTGACGTCTTCGGTGAAGAATTGGGCGATGTCCTCGTAGGCCGACCAGTTCACCGGCACGCCCAGTTCATAGCCGTACTTCTCCTTGAACTTGGCTTTCAGCTCAGGCCGCTCGAACCAGTCGGCACGGAACCAGTAAAGGTTGGCGAACTGCTGGTCAGGCAGTTGGTAGACCTTGCCATCCGGCGCGGTGGTAAAGGAGATGCCGATGAAATCTTTCAAGTCCAGCGTCGGCGAGGTGTAGGCCTTGCCCTCGTTGGCCATCAGGTCAGTGATCGACTCGACCTTGCCGTAACGAAAGTGCGTGCCGATCAGGTCCGAATCGTTGACCCAGCCGTCATAGATGTTCTTGTCCGACTGCATCTGTGTCTGCAGCTTCTCCACCACGTCGCCTTCCTGCAGCAGGTCGTGGGTCAGCTGGATGCCGGTGATCTCGCTGAATGCCTTGGCCAGCACCTTGGACTCGTATTCATGGGTGGTGATGGTTTCCGACACCACGTTGATCTTCATCCCACGAAACGGTTCGGCGGCCTTGATGAACCACTTGAGTTCGGCCAACTGCTGCTCTGGGGTCAGGGTCGACGGTTTGAACTCACTGCCGATCCACTTGTTCGCCGCGTCTTCGTACTGGTCGGCCCACGCCATCCCGTGCACGCTGGCCAGCACCAGCAACGCGGCCAGGGTCAAATGTCGCCGTTTATGATTGTTGTGGAACATTGTGATCTCCCGATTGAGTTATTCCCGGAGCCGTCGCTCAGCCCCAGCGCAACACCACCACGAGCCAGCCCAGCGACAGCAGCGAGGCCACCCACAAAGGCCAGTCGCTGACCCCGACTACCAGCAAGTGCAGGTAGGCGCTGGCCAGCAGGCCGATGAACAACCGGTCGCCACGGCTGGTGACGATCGGCAGGAAGCCGCGCCGCTCCACGCAGGGGCGGCGCAGTTCAAGCAGGGTCATGCACAACAGCAGCATGCCGACGGCCGCGAAGAACAGCGCCGTGGGCAAGGTCCAGGCCATCCATTCCATGTGCTCCCCTCCTCACACTCGGCCGAGGGCAAAGCCCTTGGCGACATGGTTGCGGACAAACCAGATCACCAGCATGCCGGGCAGGATGGTCAACACCCCGGCCGCCGCCAGCACGCCCCAGTCAATCCCCGAAGCGGACACGGTTCGGGTCATCACCGCTGCGATAGGTTTGGCGTTCACCGAAGTCAGGGTGCGCGCCAGCAGCAGTTCGACCCAGGAAAACATGAAGCAGAAAAACGCCGTCACACCGATGCCGGAGCCGATCAGCGGAATGAAGATCTTCACGAAGAAGCGCGGGAAGCTGTACCCGTCGATGTAGGCCGTTTCGTCGATCTCTTTCGGCACCCCCGACATGAAGCCTTCAAGAATCCACACCGCCAGCGGCACGTTGAACAGGCAGTGGGCCAGCGCCACGGCAATGTGCGTGTCGAACAGGCCAATCGAGGAATACAGCTGGAAAAACGGCAGCAAGAACACCGCCGGCGGTGCCATGCGGTTGGTCAACAACCAGAAAAACAGATGACGGTCGCCGAGGAAGCGATAGCGCGAGAAGGCATAGGCCGCCGGCAACGCCACCGCCAACGAAATGACTGTGTTCAGGCACACGTAGTACAGCGAGTTGATATAGCCGCTGTACCAGCTCGCATCGGTAAAGATCACCCGGTAGTTGTCCAGCGTGAATGCCTGCGGCCACAGGGTCAGGCCGCCAAGGATTTCGGTGTTGCTCTTGAACGACATGTTCAGCAGCCAGTAGATCGGCACCAGCAGGAAGAAGAAGTACAGCAACAGGGGCACTGCTTTGCGCGCGCTCATGGCCTAGTCCTTGTCGGCGTGCGTCATGGCGGTATAGAACAGCCACGACACCAGCAGGATGATCAGGAAGTACACCAGCGAAAACGCCGCGGCCGGCCCCAGGTCGAACTGCCCTACCGCCATGCGCGTGAGGGTCTGGCTGAGGAAGGTGGTGGCGTTGCCGGGCCCACCACCGGTCAGCACGAACGGCTCGGTGTAGATCATGAAGCTGTCCATGAAACGCAACATCACCGCAATCAGCAGCACGTTCTTCAGCTTTGGCAGCTGAATATGACGGAACACTGCCCAGGCCGAAGCCCGGTCGATGCGGGCAGCCTGGTAATAGACATCCGGGATGGCGCGCAGGCCCGAATAACACAGCAGCGCCACCAGCGACGTCCAGTGCCAGACGTCCATCACCAGCACCGTGAGCCAAGCATCGAACGGGTCGCCGGCATAGTTGTAGTTGACCCCAAGCTTGGCCAGCGTGGCACCGAGCAGGCCGATGTCGGCGCGGCCGAAGATCTGCCAGATGGTGCCGACCACGTTCCAGGGAATGAGCAGTGGAATAGCCATCACGATCAGGCAGATCGAGGCCATGCGCCCCTTGGTCGGCATCGTCAAGGCGATGGCGATGCCCAATGGAATTTCGATCAGCAGCACGCAGCCGGAATAGATGAACTGGCGCAGCAAGGCATCGTGCAAGGCCGGGTCGCGCAACACCTGGCGGTACCAGTCGGCACCGACGAAATAGCGGTTGGACTGGTCGAAGATGTCCTGCACCGAATAGTTGACCACGGTCATCATCGGCACCACGGCGCTGAACGCCACCAGCACGAACACCGGCAGTACCAACCACCACGCCTTGTTGTTGCGCACCTTGTTCATGGTCCGGCCTCCAGCAGTACATCGTCGACATACAGCATCAGCCACTGGCTCGGCAGGGTGACCCAGGCCTGCCCCGCCGGCAGCGGGCGATCCTCGCCCAGGCGCGCCTTGAGCGTGGCGCTGCCGAGCTGGAAGGTGACGATGCGGTAGGTGCCCAGGTCTTCGATATCCAGCACCTGCACGGCAAACGCGTTGTCGAGCGGGCTGTCCCAAAGCTGCACGAACTCCGGCCGGATGCCCACTTGCAGGCGCCCGCCGGTGGTTGCTGCCAAGCGTTCGCGCAGGCCTTCGGGCAGCGTCAAGTGCAAGCCGTCAAAGCTGACGCCATCGGCTTCGGCACGCACGTCGATGAAGTTCATGCCGGGGCTGCCAATGAAGTAGCCGACAAAGGTGTGCCGCGGGCGCTCGAACAACTCGCGCGGGGTGCCGAACTGGACGATGCGCCCGCCGTGCATCACCGCGATCTTGTCAGCGAAGGTCGAAGCTTCCAACTGGTCGTGGGTGACGTAGATCATGGTGATGTTGAACTGCTCATGGATCTGCTTGAGCTTGCGCCGCAGCTTCCACTTCAGGTGCGGGTCGATCACCGTCAACGGCTCGTCGAAGAGGATCGCCGAGACGTCATCGCGCACCAGGCCACGGCCCATCGAAACCTTCTGCTTCTCGTCGGCGCTGAGGTTTCGCGCCTTCTTTTTCAGCACAGCGGACAGGTCGAGTACCTCGGCGATCTCTTCGACCCGGGCACGTACCCTGCCCTCGTCCACGCCCTGGTTTCGCAGGGGGAAGGCCAGGTTGTCGAACACCGTCATGGTGTCGTACACCACCGGAAACTGAAACACCTGGGCGATGTTGCGCGCCTGCGGCGACAGCGCGTTCACGGGCTTGCCGTCGAACAGCACGTCGCCATGGGAGGGCGTAAGCAGCCCCGAAATGATATTGAGCAAGGTCGACTTACCGCACCCCGAAGGCCCGAGTAAGGCATAGGCGCCGCCTTGCTCCCACACATGCTCCAGCGCGTGTAGGGCGTAGTCCGCCTCCGAGGTCGGTTGACGGCTGTAACTGTGCGCCAGCTGGCGCAGGCGGATCTCGGCCATCAGCGACTCCTCGCCTGACGCACGCCTGGAGCCTGCACCAAGGCCCCGGCAGCGTCGAAGACAAACAGCTTGTGCGTGGGGATGAACACGCGGATCGGGGTGTCCACCTGGTACTCGTGCACACCCGGCAGGTGCAGGGTCATCCGCCAGTGTTCATTGCGCACGTGAAGGAAGGTTTCCGAGCCACTGATCTCGGCCAGCTCCACCAGCACCGCCAGCTCCAGGTCATCATCATGGGTCGGCACCAGGGTGATGTGGCTGGGGCGCACGCCAAAGCGGTAGTCCCCCTCGCCCAGGCGCTGCAGGTCGGCATTGCGGGCAAAGTGCACCGCCTGCGCCAGGCTCACCTCGTTGCCGGCGATGCGCCCAGGCACCAGGTTGATTGGCGGCTCGGAAAACAGCTCGGCGGCCAGCACGCTGCTGGGCTGCTGATAGACCGCAGCGGTCGGGCCGCTCTGCACGATGCGCCCCTCATGCAGGATCGTCGTGGTGCCGCCCAGCGCCAGCGCTTCGTTGGGTTCGGTGGTGGCGTACACGGCAATGCAATTACGCGCCGCAAACAACGCCCGTAGCTCCTGGCGCAGGCCTTCACGCAGCTTGTAATCGAGGTTGACCAAGGGCTCATCGAAGAGGATCAGCGAGGCGTCCTTGACCAGCGCCCGGGCCATCGCCGTGCGTTGCTGCTGGCCGCCGGACAGCTCCAGCGGCAACCGCTGCAGGTAGGCTTCGATGCGCAGCATCTCGGCGGTTTCCTGCACCCGCCGGCGAATTTCCGATTCGGCCAGGCGCGCCTGGCGCAGGGGCGAGGCGATGTTTTCGTACACGCTCAAGGTCGGGTAGTTGATGAACTGCTGATACACCATCGATACGTTACGCAGGCGCACCGGCACCCCGGTGACATCGTTGCCGTCCAGCAGCACACGGCCCAAGTCCGGGCGGTCGAGCCCGGCCATTAAGCGCATCAGGCTGGTCTTGCCGGCCAGGGTGCGGCCGAGCAAAACGTTGAACGAACCCGGCTCGAAACGCAGGGACGCATCGACGATGCAGGCCTGGTTATCGACACTGCGGCTGACCTGCTCCAGCACCAAGGACATGGCGTGGCCTTTTTAGGATTGTTGTCCGCTGGGCAGAGCGAGTTTCGTGCCAGCCCGGCCTGAACGCTCTGCCGCACGCCCTCACCGCGCAAGGTCAGCCATGGCCTGTTCACAGCTGAACACATTCGCTGGACAACTGAACACGCCAAGGTTTGACAATGAACAACGGTGGACGACACTGAACAGCGGTCGGCTGATAACAACAATCACACAGGACAGGCCCATGGCCGCATCCGCTTCGCCGCATGCCCAACTGATCCAGGCATCCTGGGCGCGTTGTCGCGACCACGGCCTGCAACCGCAAAGCCCACCCGATTTCGATTGCCTGCCGCCGGCCGAACTGAGCGCCCTGCTGGAGCGCCGCCAGGCCCTGCTGCGCCTGACACGCGATGAGGTGCTGCCGCAATACGCACACCTGCTGGGCAACGCCAGCTACCTGGTGATGCTGGCCGACGCCGGTGGCTGCCTGCTCGACAGCTGGGGTTCGCGGCGCTTCGTCGACCCGCGCCAGCGCCACGGCTTCAGTGCCGGCGCACACTGGCACGAGCGCGGCGTCGGCACCAACGCACTCGGCACGGCGCTGGTCTGCGCCGAGGCAATTCATGTGGGCCAGGATGAACACTTCCTGCGCCAGAACCGCTACCTGTGCAGCGCTGCGGCGCCGGTGTTCGATGGCGAACGGCAGCTGGTCGGCGCGCTCGATGTGGCCAGCGACGGGTACTTGCCTGCCAGCCAGACGCTCGGCCTGGTACGGATGATGGGCCAGAGCCTGGAGAACCGTTTGATACTGGCGCAGCATGCCGACCACCACGCCCAACTGCTGTTCAACAGCGCCTCCGACAACCTCGACAGCCCCTGGGCGGGCTTGCTGGTGTTCGATGAGCGCGGCCAGGTCATTGCGGCCAATCACCGAGCCGACAGCCTGCTCGGTGACAACCCGCTGCGGCAAAACCTCGAGCAACTGTTTCAAGTCCCGTTGCAGCAGTTGCTAGCCCTCCCGCCGCAACAGCCCTTCGCCTTGCAGGCCGCCGGGCGCCACCGCTTCCACTGCCAGTGGCAAGCGCCGCGCCACGGCCCCAAACGCCCGGCCCCTGGCCCTGTCGACCCACGCCTGGACAACGCCTTGGCCCAGGCCAGCCTGTTACTGGAAAAAGACATCCCGGTGTTGATCCAAGGCGAAACCGGGGTTGGCAAGGAAGTCTTCGTCGAGGCCCTGCACCGCGCCAGCCGCCGCGCCGGGCAGCCGCTGATTGCAGTCAACTGCGCGGCGATCCCCGCCGAGCTGGTCGAGTCGGAGCTGTTCGGCTATGACAAAGGGGCCTTTACCGGCGCCCACCACAAGGGCAACCCCGGGCTGATCCGCAAGGCCGACCACGGCATCTTGTTTCTCGACGAAATCGGCGACATGCCGCTGCCGACCCAAGCCCGGCTGCTGCGCGTGTTGCAATCGCGCAGCATCCAGCCATTGGGCAGCGGCGAGCCGGTGACCGTGGACATCCGCGTGGTTTCGGCCAGCAACCGCGACCTGGCCGAAGCCGTGCGCAACGGGCAGTTTCGCGAGGACCTCTACTACCGCGTGGCCGGGTTGACCCTGGTGTTGCCCGCCTTGCGCGAACGCAGTGATCGACGCGCGCTGATTGAGCAGGTGCACGCCCGGCACCTCGCCCCCGGGCAACCCCGGCAACTGCTCCCGCACATACTCGACCTGCTGTTGCACCACCCCTGGCCAGGTAACCTGCGCCAGCTCAACAGCGTAGTGCAGGTGGCGCTGGCCCTCGCTGGCAGCCAGCCCATCGGCACCGAACACTTTTCAGCGTGTTTCCTTGCCCAGGCCGGCACACCTCGCGCATGCTCGCCACCCGCCCCTGCCACGGACCTGGCCAACCTGCTACACAGCTGCGGCGGCAACATCTCATCGCTGGCACGCCTGCTCGGCATCAGCCGCACCACCCTGTACAAACGCTTGCGTGAACAGGGGCTCGAACCCGCCCACCTGCAGGGTGGGCGTTGAAGGTGCTATCAGCATACTGAAGCCGGGCTAATGCGGGTCATTACCCTCGCTGCTCCAACCTGTCAGGAGCAGCCCATGAGCCATTTGCACCCCCATCACGTAGCCCTGATTCAACAGCGCCTGCCCGGCTGGCTTCGCCAGACTTCCCCGCATCAGCGCGAGGCCCTGAAAACCCACTTGCTGCACAGCCACCGCGCCACACGCGCACTGCAGAAGGCCCTTGCCCCGCTGCAATCGGTAGAGGCGTTCTGCCGACCGTTGTTGAAGGACGCACTCGCTCACTGGTACCCCGGCGTGTCGCTGCCCCCACTCGATACCACCGTGTTGACCGAGCGCACCACGGGCCACCTGCGCAGTCGGTCCTGGCTGGAAGCTGCCCTGCAGAATCTGCAAGCGGACACGCCGGTACGCCTCTATGCCAACCAGGATGCGCCTGAACTGGAACAGCTCGACACCGTGCGATTCGTGAAAGGCGTACGGCGCCTCGACCTCGGCCAGCGCTACCTGGACCACCTGCGCGAGCACGTCGACACTGCTGATTTTCGCGCGTTGCTGGGTGAGCAGGACCGTGCCGCCTTCGCGGCCGAATTGTTATCAGCGCGGCTGCAAGGGCACATCGACAGCCGCGGCGAAGCCTTGGGCGAGGCCGCGCTTGCCGGCGCGCGCGAGGTACAGACGCTCAGTGGGGCGATGCGCCTGCAATGTGGCTACCTGAGCCTGCTCGGTTTCCCGCTGAGTGGCGCCCTGCTGCTGCGACTCGAGCCACACGGGCAGACCGAGCCGTGCCTGCTTTACCTGCCTGGGGACACCCAAGGCGCCCTGCACCAGTACTCGTCCTTGCAGGCCGTCGGCATAGCACTCACGAAGCGGCTATGGGAGGAGCCTTTTCGTGTGTATTTCAAACGCTTTGTCAGCCACGCGCAGCAACCCGCCTTCGCTGCGCGTTTGCGGCACACACTCTACCCGCGCTACCCCTACGCAGCGCTGTACCCGACCCCGCCTACACTGGAGAAAGGTGAGTCATTCAACTGGATCAACCGGCTGTTCCCCTCGCCCCACGACCTGTGGCAAGAAACCCTGGACAAGAACGCCCGCCTGCCACTGGACTTCACGCCGTGGCCCAGCGAATGCTTCACCGCCAGGGCCAGCAACCAGGTGCAAACCACCTTGGCAGATGCCGTGACACTGGCTGTGCCCACGGCGCAGTTCGACGCGGCGGCGCAAACTGCCCGGCTGCTCGGTTGGCTGGGTGTGGGGCTGACTGTACTGAATGTGGCCAGCTTTTTCGTGCCCGCCTTGGGCGAGGTGATGCTGGTGGTCGGCGGGGCGCAAATCGTGGGCGAGTTCCTCGAAGGCGTCCATGCGCTGAACGAAGGCGAAACCGAGGCCGCCATCAGCCATCTGTTCGGTGTGCTCAACAGCCTGCTGCAGGTTGCGGCACTGGGTGCCGTGCACAGCGCGGTCCAGCTGGCAGGCCCCCTTGAAAACTGGACACGCCTCCCCGGCAGAACAGGCCAGCGCCTGTGGCACGGCGACCTGCGCCCCTTCACCCGCGAGGCGCCCTGGCCGCCAGGCACCCCTGGAGCGGATGGCTTGCACCACTGGCAGGGCCAACCGTGGATCAACTTGGAGGGCAAGGCCATGCCGCTGGAAAAAGCCCCCGACAGTCGCTGGCAGCTGGCACACGCGAAAGGCCATCAACGCGCCCCTCGCCTGCTCGGCAATGGCCAGGTGCCGTGGTTGCTGGAGCACGAAACAGCCCTTGGCGTGGGACGCGGCCAAACTGCTGCGGCGCATCGCCAACAGCGGCCCGGCGGTGAGTGATGAAACCCTGCTGCGCGCACTGCGCTGCAGTGGTTTCAGCGAAGCAGCCGTGCGCCGCGTGGTGGTCGATCAGGAAGCCACCCCCGCCCTGCTTGTCGACTGTTTGCAAGCACTGGGCGCCACCGATACCCCCACAGCGGCCAGCACCGACGCCATCACGCTGCTGCTTGGCCGGGACTTCCCGTCCCTTAGCCGCAGAGCCAAGGCCGAGATCCTTGCCAATACCCGTACCAAGGACCTGGCCCTTGGCCAACGAAAGGGCCGATTGCCGCTCTCGGTAGCCGAAACAGCCCGCGCCTACCAGCACGAAGCCCGTCTGGACCGCGCGCTGCTGCGCTTTTATCAGCACAGCGGCCCGGTGCAGGACCGTGATGCCCTGGCCGTGGGTTTTCTGCGACGGCTACCGGGTTGGACGGGCGAGGTGCACCTCGAATTGCGAGAGGGCAACCTGCAAGGCCCACGACTGCAGGGCACTAACGCCCGGGGACGAGCCGGCAAAACCGTGGTGCGCGATGATCGGGGCTACCAACCCTACGACGAACACGGCCAACCGCTGGCCGGCCACACGACGCTCTACCAGGCCATTCTCAACGCCCTGCCTGACAGCGAGCGCATCGCCCTTGGCTTGCAGATACATGACCCTCTGCCCTTGCGTGACGCCCTGTTCGAACAGGCCGCCGGCAACCGCACGTACGCCGCCAAGCAATTAGGTATGGCGCCTGTGCGCACCCTGTATCGGCGGCCCACACGGCTCGCGCCGGGCGGCCGTGTCGGTTACCCCCTCAGCGGCCGTGGCCGGGGCTGGCTGAATGACGACGAGCTGTTCGACACGCTGTACCCCAGCCGCCACTCCGGTGACCGCGAGTGGCTGCGCCAGCGCTTGCGCCAAGAGGCCGGTGATAGCCCAGGCGCCTTTACCCGGTTGCTCGAACAGTTGCGCGAAGCGTACCAGCGCCTGAACACCACGCTGGATGGCTGGGTAAATGACACAGAAGGCCTGGCGGTGGACACCCTCGAACAGCGCACCGCTGCGCGGACGGAGGCCGCACGGCGCATACGCCAGGCCTGGCGCAGGGAGGGCGTGGAGGCCGATCAGCTGGACTTGGTACTGGAAGCCCAGGACCTGGGCGCATTGCCGACCTTACCTACGCGCCTGGAGCACGTCCGGTGGCTGACGGTCGTCGACTCACCCCATGGCGAAGCGATCAACCTCGATGGCTTCCTGCAGGCCTTCCCTGGCGTGCGCAACTTGGACCTGGCCAACAACAGGCTGCGGTTACTGCCTGGCGCCCTGGCCCAGATGACCGAACTGGAAACCCTGGACCTGCAGTGCAACATCGTGGCTTTGCAGGAGGCACGCAATATCGATCTACTGACGCGCCTGCCCCGCCTGCAGCGGCTCAACCTCTCTGGCGGCCTGGAGAGCCTGCCTGTCGCCGCTCTGCAGCGGCTCGGCCAGTTGCAGCACCTGTACGCGCTGAGGGCCGACTTGAACAGGCTCGCGCTGCAAGCCGAACACTTCGAAGCGTTGCAAGGCTGGCCCGCGCTGACCGAATTGAGCCTGGGCTCGTGCGAGATCACCCTCACCGCAGAAAGCCGCGCGGCGCTGGGCCGCCTCAACCAGCTGCACTCGCTGCGCTTAGGGGATAACCCACTGCAATTGACACCCGACGTGACCGGCTGGCAGCACTTGCATACCCTCGACCTCGACCGCGTCGGTATCACCCAATGGCCCGAAGGCCTGCCAGGCTTGATGAACCAACGCCCACTCGTGCTGCGCTCGCTCGACCTCAGTGGCAACCGGTTGGTCGATGCACCCGAATTGCACGACACGGCGTTCGCTGAAGCGATACGCAACGGGGATGAAGGCACCTATTACGACTTCGACGACAACCCTTTCAGTGAGCAGGCCCAACGCAGCCTGTTCGGCGCAGGGCTGACGGCCATCCCAGACATGGAAGCCCTGGAGGGCGAAGCCTGGGTGATCGAATTGCCCCCCGCGCTTGAGTCACACCGCGAGGCCAATGCCGAAGACGCTGAGTGGGCGCCCGTGTACCGCCTGACCGAACGCATGGCGCAAACGCCGGAGTACCTGGCTAACCCGGTGCGCACGCGTGAGCGCATCGTGCATGTACTGCGCACGCTCACCCGCGAAGACGTCGGTGACGCGGGCTGGGGCCTCGCCGAGCTGCGTGAGCAAGTACTCATCGAGATCAACGACGCAGCCGAGGCCTGCGTGGACCAGGCCAGCCTGCTGTTCCAGCGGGTCGAAACGCAGGTGTCGGTATGGCGTAGCGTGGCTGCCGCGCACCCCGGCGCCACCGACGAAGCGGTCGCTGTGTCCGTCGCCACTGGCCTGGCCCGCCAGGGCCGCCTGGATGAACGCATAGGCGCCCTGTACAACGCTCGCCGGGCACGCCGGCAGGCCTTGAGCGATGCGCAAAACGACAGCGAACGCCAGGCCGCACCAGCCCTGGTGGCGGAAGACGACTTGAGCGATGCGCACCTGAGCGACCCGCAAACCCCGCCCGACGAAATTGAAATCGCCCTGGTCGCACGCATCGCCCTGCGCGAACGCCTGGGCCTGCCCGAACAACCTGGGCAGATCGCCTTCGGCTACCTGGCGCAACTGAGCGAGGCCACCCTGCAACGCCTGGCCCTGGCAGTCGAAACTGAGGCGGATGCTGCCTTCCTGGCACGCTGGGCGAGCGAGCAACGCTTCTGGCGCGCCTGGGTTCGGCGGCTACGGCCTGAGCCATTCGAAACGCTCGCACGTGACTGGGAGGCCGCCTCGGAGTACTACACCGAGTTGAGTGAACCCACCACCGCGCCCGGTGCCTACCGCGGGCCCGCTGTTCCGTTGGCGTTCATCACCGCGCTGGAGCGCGAGACCCACACCGTACCGGGGCTGGCATGGCGGGTGGAGGGCACCTTGCAGCGCATCGACCTGGTGTCGGGGCGCTACAGAGGCGAAGACGAGCTTTACGCGCTGGCTGGCCGCCTGCTGCTCAGCACCCGCCAGCAGGCGCGAGACCAGCTCTACCGGCAGTTGACCCAGGCTCTGTTCCAGGCCGGCTGACGTACAGCGGGTGGCAGGCCCCCTGCAGGGCGTGTCGCCCGCAGCCGATTCGGCTGCAAGCGCTTCGACTTCAGCCTTTACCGCTGCGCCATTGCTCAGGCTGCCGATACCCTTGCGCCCAAGCCAGCACTTCACTCGCCGGCATCGGCCTGGCGATGAAATACCCCTGCGCCAGCTCGCAACCCAGTGCCATCAGCACCCGCCCATGCTCGACACTCTCCAGGCCTTCGGCAACCACCTCGCGGCCAAACGCACGCGCCAGCCCGATCACCGCCCCGGTCAGGGCCAGGTCATCCTGGTCATGGAGGATGTCACGCACGAACGACTTGTCGATCTTGATGGTCTGGGTCGGCAAGCGCTTGAGGTAGCTCAGCGACGAATAGCCGGTGCCGAAATCGTCCAGCGAAAAGCGCACGCCCAAGGCCCGGCAGGCATCCAGGCACCGACTGACATGCTGCAGGTTGTCGATGGCCACCGACTCGACGATTTCCAAGTCCAGCCGGGCCGGGTCAACCCCGGGGTGCTCCGCCAGCAACTGTTCCAGGCGTTCGACGAAATCACTGCGCTGCAAATGCCGCGCAGCAATGTTGACACTCACCGACCACGGCTGCCCCTGCCCTTGCCAGGTCTGCAACTGGCTCAGCGCCTGGTGGATCACCCATTCGCCAATTTCGATGATCAGGTCGGTCTGTTCCACCAACGGCAGGAACTCGCCCGGCGGCACCAGGCCACGGCCCGGCCGTTGCCAGCGCAGCAACGCCTCGAAACCCAGCACCTCGCCGCTGCGCAGGTTGACCTTGGGCTGGTAGTACAGGCACAGCTCGCGATTGCGCAGTGCCCGACGCACCCGTGTCACGGTCTGGTGGGTGGCCTTGAGTTCCTGCTCCTGGGACACATCGAACACGTGGTAACGGTTGCGCCCACGCTGCTTGGCCACATACATGGCCTGGTCGGCGTGACGCACCAGGGTATCGGCGTCCTCATCGTCGAGCGGGTACAGCGTGACGCCAATACTGGCGCTCAACGAGAGGGTGTGCTCGCGCACCACATAAGTGGCCGCCAGCGCCCGCAGCACCCGGCACAGGGCCGCATGCAACTGGCGGTCGTCGCTGACATTGCGCAGGATCAGCACAAACTCGTCACCCGACAACCGGGCCACGGCATCCCCCCCGCGCAAGATGCCCTTCAGGCGCTGCGCCACTTCGACCAGCAACAGGTCGCCAGTGGCATGCCCGTAGCCATCGTTGACCGCCTTGAAGCCATCAAGGTCGAGCATGCACACCGCCAGCGGGATGTCTTCACGGCGCGAGAACGCCAGTGCCTGGTTGAGCAGGTCGGACAGGTAGGCGCGGTTGGGCAGCCCGGTCAGCACATCGTGCCCCACCCGCCATTGCAAGGTGTGCAGCAATTGGCGCTTCTCGGTGACGTCGAAGCGGATCGACACATACTTGCGCACCTTGCCGGTCAGCGGGTCGACCAGTGGCACCATGGTGCTGTCGACCCAGTACAGCGAACCGTCCTTGGCGCGGTTGCAGATCTCGCCCTTCCACACCTTGCCCGCCGTCAGCGCCCGCCACATGCCGAGGAAGAATTCCGGCTCGTGCAGGCCGGAATTCAGAATGCGGTGGTTGGCGCCCAGCAGTTCGTCGCGGCTGTAACCGGAGATGCTGCAAAACTGCTGGTTGACGTAAGTGATGCAGCCACGCAGGTCGGTTTCGGAAAAGATCGCGGCCGCGTCCACGGCCGCGCGATAGTTATCGTCCATAAGCATCCTGCCCTAACGGTTGAAGCGCTCCACGAGGGCGCGCAATCCGGCGCACACCTCTTCCAGCTCGGCACCGCGCGAGGCGGCAGCGTTGGCGCTATGGGCGCTGTGCTGGGCAATGCCCGCCACACCGTTGATCTGCCGCGACACCTCTTCAGCCACGGCAGACTGCTGCTGCGAGGCTGTGGCCATCTGCTGGCTCATGCCGCTGATGCGTTGCACCGCTTCACGAATACCGTGCAGTGCCTGTTGGGCCTCCTGCACCTGGGCAACGCCCTGCTCGGCGCCCTGAATGCCTTGGCTGGCAATGGCCACGGCTTCTTCGGCACCGCTGCGCAGGCCATCGATAATGGCCTGGATATGCAACGTCGACTGCCGGGTCTTGTCGGCCAACGCCCGCACCTCGTCGGCCACCACGGCAAAGCCACGGCCCTGCTCACCGGCACGGGCGGCCTCGATAGCGGCATTGAGCGCCAGCAGGTTGGTTTGCTCGGCAATGCCCCGGATCATCCCCGTCGCCTCGGCGATGGCGCCGGTCTGACCAGCCAGGTGGGTGACCGCCTGGTTGATCTGGTCCACGGTGCCGGCCAGGGCGCGGATCGCCGTGCCGCTGGCATCGGCCACGCGGCTGCCCTGCTCGGCCAGCAGGTGCGCGGTATGCGCCTCGGCGGCGGTGAGTTGCACATGGTTGACCACCTCGCCGATCGAGGCGGTCATCTCGGCCATCGCGGTTGCGCTCAGGTCGGTTTCAGCGCGCTGCTCCAGCAGGGCCGTTTCGGTACCGCGCGACAGACGCCCGGCATCGTGCGCGGCTACTGCCATCTGCGTGGCCAGGTCGCTGAGCCGGGTCAACGCGGTTTTCAGGCGCGCCTCTTCACCGATCAAAATCAGCTGCAGTTGCCCGGCGGCGCCCGGCAGGTCGCTGTAGGTCAACGCCGCGGTGGGGTCGGCGAAGGTGCCTTCGGCGCCCTGGATGACCCGCCGCAACTGGCGGCCCAAGTCGTTGCGCATCCACAGGCCATAGGCCGCGAACAACGCAAGGGTTAGGCCCTGCCCGGGCCAGCCTGGCCAGAACTGGTTGGCGCTCACCGCCAACACCCCACCCAGCAGCGGCAAGGCTATGGCCTGGCCCAGCAACGCCAGGCGGCGGCCGTACGACAGCGGCGCCTGGCCCTGACGCAGTCGCGCATACAGGGCCTCGGCACGGCTGACTTGTTCGCGAGTCGGGCAGACCCGTACCGATTCGTAGCCGATCACCCGGCCGTCTTCAAGGATCGGCGTGACGTAGGCATTGACCCAGTAGAAGTCGCCATTGCGGCAGCGGTTCTTGACGATGCCCATCCAGCTTTTGCCGGCTTTGAGGTAGCGCCACATCAATGCGTACACCGCTGGCGGCATGTCGGGGTGGCGCACCAGGTTGTGCGGGCTGCCGATCAACTCGGCCTCGCTGTAACCGCTGATGGCGGCAAATTCGGGGTTGCAGTAGGTAATGTGGCTGGCGGTGTCGGTGGCGGAAATCAGCCGCTGACCCGAGGGGAAACGTTGCTCGACCGGGGTTACCGGGAGATTGAGACGCACGATGAGACTCCATTCACTGACGAACCGGCACCCTGCCCATCGACGACCATCGGAACCGATACGCAGCGATCCGCTCCAATGTGCACATGCGCTTCCAGCCATACCGGCATGAGGCCGAATGACACTGGAAACTCGACGATGACTGTCCGGTCAAGCCGCGAATTCTACGAAATTCATCACATAAATCAAATAAAGGTGATCGATCATGGCGTTGCGCCATGCGGATAGATATCGTTAAGTTCTTGATTCTAAATGGGAATTAAGTGATGACGAGATCAGCTCTGGGTTTTGCCCTGCGCCGCTACCGCAAGCTGGCGGGTCTGACCCAGGCACAATTCGCCGAGCGAACCGGCTTCGACCCTAAGACCATCAGCCGTTTCGAGACCGGCGCCTATACCCCCAGCGTCGACGCGCTCATGGCGTTCGCAGGCGTACTGGGTGTCAAACCTAAGGACTTCTTCGCCGAACCGGACGACGAAGAGGAGCAGCGCGCCTACCTGTTCGGTGTCATCCACAACGCCCCGCCCAAAGATCTTGGCAAGCTGATTGCAGCAGTTGACCAGGCGTTGGCCAAGCCCTGACCTGATTCATCGGTTTACCTGGGGGCGCTGTTCAGCCCCGATAAATGGCATGCACCGAATTAGAGCCTGGCAGGGCCAATTGCCCCACAACTGGTCAGACCGGTAAGGCCAAAATCACTTGCAATGTAGGATTTTTCGCGCTTTTATGGCCTCGCGCTGAACAAACCGGTAAGACCACAATAATTAAGTCCTGCGCTCTTTGACCCTCGCGGCATCGAAGCAAGGACACCGACCAGAGATCACTCCCATGCTCAAATGGTGCTCGCGTTCGATCTTCCTGCAAGTCGTGCTGGGCCTTGCCCTCGGCATTGCCTGCGGCCTCAGCTTCCCCGAAGTCTCCCTGCAACTCAAACCCCTCGGTGACGGCTTTATCAAGCTGATCAAGATGCTCATCGGCTTGATCGTCTTCTGTGTGGTGGTCAGCGGTATCTCCGGTGCTGGCGACTTGAAAAAGGTTGGGCGGATCGGCCTGAAATCAGTCATCTACTTCGAAGTACTGACCACCATCGCCTTGGTGATCGGCCTGGTGTTCGCCTTCACCAGCGGCATTGGCAGCGGTGCCAACATCCACCTGGACCAGTTGTCCAGCGCCGACGCCAGCAGCCTGGCCGAGCGCGGCCAGCACATCCATGGTGCCACCGCCTTCTTCATGGACCTGATCCCGACGTCGGTGATCGGCGCCTTTGCTGACAACAACATCCTGCAGGTGCTGCTGTTCTCGGTGCTGTTCGGCAGTGCACTGAACCTGGTGGGTGACTCGGCGGCAGGTATTTCGCGGCTGATCAACGAGCTTAGCCACGTGATCTTCCGCATCATGGGCATGATCGTGCGCCTGGCGCCCATTGGTGTGTTCGGCGCAATCGCCTTCACCACCAGCAAATATGGCCTCGAGTCGCTGCAGCACCTGGGTGGCCTGGTGGCGCTGTTCTACCTGACCTGCGCCGGCTTCGTGCTGATTGTCCTGGGTACCGTCATGCGCCTGTCGGGCCTGAAACTGCTGCCCCTGATCAAATACCTGCGTGAGGAGCTGACCATCGTCCTCGGCACCGCCTCTTCCGACGCCGTGCTGCCGCAGATCATGCGCAAGCTCGAACACCTGGGCATCGGTACCTCTACCGTCGGCCTGGTGATCCCGACTGGCTACTCGTTCAACCTCGACGGTTTCTCCATCTACCTGACGCTGGCCATCGTGTTCATCGCCAACGCCACCGGCACGCCACTGGAGATGACCGACCTGCTGACCATCCTGCTGGTCTCGCTGGTGACTTCCAAGGGCGCTCATGGCATCCCAGGCTCGGCGCTGGTGATCCTCGCCGCCACCCTGACCGCCGTGCCGGCCATCCCGGTGGTGGGCCTGGTGCTGGTGCTGGCAGTGGACTGGTTCATGGGTATCGGCCGGGCACTGACCAACCTGATCGGCAACTGCGTAGCCACCGTGGCCATCGCGCGCTGGGAGAAGGACATCGACCTGGAGCGTGCGCAGAACGTACTCGCTGGCAAACCAGGTTTTGCCCACACGCCCCGCAAGCAGCCCAACATTCATCAACAGGAATTCTGATCGAACGCGGCCGGCGATGACGCCGGCCCTTCCAGGAGCGAACCGTGATCAGCTCATCGACCGTCGTCAACTCAGTGGTGGAAAAACTCCGCCAAGCCCTGGCCCGAGGCCAGTGGCGCTCCGGCGACATGCTGCCTGGCCAGCGCGAACTGGCCGAACAACTGGGCATCAGCCGCCCCAGCCTGCGCGAAGCCGTCACCGTGCTGGAAACCCTGGGCCTGGTGCGCGCGCTGCCCGGTAAAGGCGTGCTGGTGCTGGATGCCGATGCTGCCCTGCAGGAGCCGAGCATCGACACCAGCGCGTCGGCCAGCCTGGCCGATGTACTGGAGCTGCGCTACACCCTCGAGCCCTTCATCGTCGGCCTGGTCGCGCAATCGGCCAACAGCCACGACATCGGCCAATTGCGCCTGACGCTGATGGACATGCGCGAAGCGCTGGAGGCCGATGACAGCGAAGCCGGGGTCAAAGCCTACATCGCCTTGCATGAGGCGCTGTTCGCCCTGACCACCAATCCGATCTTCCAGAGCGTGGTGCAGCAGACCAGCAACGCCCTCAAGCAGAGCGCCGACATGCTGCGCAACTCGCCCGAACACCTGGCCGCACGGCTGAAGGAAAACGATGCCGTGGTGCGCGCCATCCGCGAACGCAACAGCGCCGAGGCCAGCGCCCAGATGCGCCAGCACATCCTTGCCGAAGGCCAGCGCATGGGCATCCAACTGAACATCCCGGACGAACACCCCCGCCCTTGACCCAGGAGAGCGACCATGACCGCCTGCGCCCACGCCGCCCCCCGCCTGCCTGCCTTGCTCGCCGCCGGCGAAACTCGCCTGTCGGCCGACCAGATCTACCCACGGCTGTTCGACGCAATCCTTGAACAGCGCTTGCCGCCAGGTGCGCTGCTGCCCGAGCAGGCCTTAGGCCATGCCTTTGGTGTCAGCCGCACGGTGATACGCCGGGTGCTTGGCCGCCTGTCGGACCAACAGGTGGTGGTTCAGCGCCCCAGCCACACCGCGCACCTGGCCGCACCCGACCCAGACCAGGCGCGCCAGGTGCTCAGTGCCAGGCGCCTGGCCGAAACCACCTTGATCACCCTCGCCGCGCAACGCGCCCGGCCGGCGCAGATCCGCCAGCTGCGCCTGCTGGTCGAGCGGGAGCGCCAACACCACGAAAACGGTGAGCGCTGCGCGGCCATCCGCCTGGGCGGCGAGTTTCACCTGAAGCTCGCGCAGGTCGCCGCCAACGCGCCGCTGGCGCGGTTTCTCAACGGCCTGGTGCCGATGACCTCGCTGATCATCGCCCGCTATGAGTCGCCCTGCTGCGACCACTGTGCCTGGGAAGAACATGCGGCGATCATCGATGCGGTCGAGGCAGGTGATGCCCCCGCAGCGCTGGCGTTGATGCACGAGCACCTGGACCGGCTGCAAGACAAGCTCGACCTGGGCTGAGTTTTTTGTCGTTGTAGGAGCGGCCTTGCGTCGCGAATGGGCTGCAAAGCGGCCCCCTGCAATGTTTCGGTGAGGCTGAAATCCTGGGGCTGCTTCGCAGCCCTTTCGCGACGCAAGGCCGCTCCTACTGGCAGCCTTCTCTCTATACTCGAGAAACCACCCCAGCCTCTACCCAGGGAGGCGGCCGCGTGAGCTCGCGTATCCCCTTACTGCTACTGTGCCTGTTGCTGGCCCTCGGCGGCTGTGCGAGCAAGCGCCCGCCCGCCCCGCCACCGCCCGCCGTGCTCACCCCCGCTGCCTGGCAGCGCATCGACCTGGACCTGATCGAGGCCTCGGTCGGTGCCGCCGGGTCGGCCAACGACTACGCCCGCCGCTCGATGCGGGTGTGGAAGGAGCAGGTGCAGCAACGCACCGAGAGCGACTTCATCCCCTGGTTCACCGGCTACTGGACCCAACAATGGCTGACCCTCAAGGTCGCCTGGTACAAGATCGACAGTGGCGAGGGCCGTGAGCCTGCAGAAAAACGCCTGGCGCTATACCTGCAGGAGCAGTACCACGAACGGGTGATCGAGCCCGTGGCCGAGCAGATCAACCCCGAGGGCATTCGCGACCGGGCCTGTGAATTGTACGTGCAACTGTTCGGCCAGCAACTGCCTGGCATCATCGCCCGCTACAACGCACCGGCTGAGCAATTCAGCCAGCGCCTCAACCGGATACCTGCCATCGCTCTGGGCCCGCCCGCTGCACGCAACGCCAGCCTCTACCAACTGCTGCGGGCCAAGTCGCTGGACCAACAACCGGCCTGGCAAGCCATGCGTGAGCATTTGCACCAACAAGCCAGCAAAGGCCCGGGGCAGACCGACGTGGGCCTGTCGTCGGTGGCCACCCGCGCCAGCGAGAAGCTCGGCGCCACCCTGGCCCCACGCGGCATCGCCAGTGCCGTGGCCTCTGCGGTGGGCAAGGTGGCTGGGGCGATGATCTCGGTGGCGGCAACCGGGTACGGCATGATCACCCACGGCCGTGAACAACCGCAGATGGTCGAACAGTTGCGGGTGATCCTCAACGTGGCGCTGAACCAGGAATGGCAGGAGTTGATGGAGAACCGCCAGAGCGGGGCGATGGCGGGGGTGTATTACCTGTCGGGGCAGGTCGAGGACAGTTTGCTGGCCAGTGCGCCGCGGCCGGTGGAGCAGCCGATAGCGCCGCAGGCGGAACAGCGGCAGGCGCCTTTGTTGATACGCCTGCCGCCTTAGGGGTTGCTTGTGCGGGCCTCTTCGCAGCACAAGGCTGCTCACAAGGGGCGTTTCAGCAACCTGTCAGGCAGTGGCCAGCGCCGAGGTGGGCAAGCCGAAGAGCCTGTCGAATGCCCAGTTGTAGGCAAAGGTGTAGCACGGCACCAGGATGATGAACGCCAGGTCCACCAGAAACGCCTCGACCAGGCTCATGTCCAGCCACCAGGCAATCAGCGGAATCAGGTACACCACCAACGTCAGTTGAAAACCGATGGCATGCGCCACGCGCCGGGCCACGCTGCGCCCGCGTTTGGCCTGGCGGGCCTCCCAGCGCTCGAACAGGGTGTTGTAAATCAAGTTCCAGAGCATCGCGATGGTGGTGATCATCACGGCCAATGGCCCGGTGTGGGAAGCCTGGGTGTCTGACAGATACGCCAGCCCGAGGGTGGACATGCACAACCCGATCAGTTCATAGAAAGTCACATAGACCAGTTTGCGTTTGAGCCCCTGCACCTGGGTTTACCTCCAAAGTCAAAAAAACGATGGGGGGAGAATGCTTCAATCTTCTTGACAGTAAAAGTCAGCAGCTGTCAGATCAACTGACAGGAGGCTGCCATGAACTTTTCCAGCGACAATATTCAGCTGTTTCTCGCCGTGCTCGACCGCGGTTCGTTCTCCGCTGCCGCACGCGCCCTGCACCGGGTGCCGTCGGCCGTGAGCATGGCCATCGGCAACCTTGAGGCAGAGCTTGGGTACAGCCTGTTCGAACGTGGCCCGCGCGAAGTGCGGGCGACGGCCCAGGCCTTGGCCCTGGAACCCCACGCCAGGTTGATCGCCGAACAACTCGGGCTGCTGCAGGTGCATGCCCTGGAGTTGTCCCAGGGGCTTGAGAGCAGCCTGACCATCGCGGTGGTCCCCGACGTCGACCATCGCCCGCTGTTAGGCGCCATCGCCCAGCTCGGTGAGCGCTACCCGCTGCTGGACATCGCGCTGCTCAGCGCCCCCCAGGAAGAAGCCCTGCACTTGCTCGACAGTGGCCGCGCCGACCTCTGCGTGGCCTTCGCCGGCCTGCAGGTCGATGCCCGTCGCGGCTTCCAGTACATCGGCATGGAGTCGCTGGTGGCTACCCTGTCACCCACCCATCCGGCGCTGCTCGACGCATGCATTCACTACCTTGAAGACCTGATCAATGTGCGCCAGATCCTGGTGCGCAGCCGCGACCTGCCGCTGACCGACCCGCGCGCCCTGATCGGGGCCACGCACTGGTCCACCGACAGCTTCGACGTCGCCCTGCAGATGGTCGAGGCCGGCCTGGGCTGGGGTGACCTGCCGCTTTCGCGCATCGCACCGCTGTTGGCGGCCGGGCGGCTGGTGCAGCTAGAGTTTCGCAATACCCGTAATGAACTGCAGTTGCCCGTGCACATCCTGTGGCGCAAGCAGCACCCGCTGCGCCAGGCAGCGCGGCTGTTGATCGAGCAGCTGTGTAAACGCTGAATGCCGTTCGTCGAAACGGCCTGAAGAAATTTCGCTAAGTGTTTCAATTTTTTACCCCTCAAGCCGATAGCCAGACGACAGGGCGCAGCGCGTCATGAGTGCGCTGTGCCCTCCCCCCTGATTGGCTCAAGGTCTCGAAACATGAACCTGAAATTTCGCCACAAGATCCTGCTCAGCGCGTGCGGCGTCGTGGTCCTGGCTTTTGCCCTGTTCACCCTCTACAACGACTACCTGCAACGCAACACCATTCGCCAGAATATCGAGTCTTCGGTGCAGCAATCCGGCGCACTGACCGCCAGCAGCGTGCAGAACTGGATGAGCGGGCGCATCCTGGTGCTGGAAAACCTGGCCCAGGACATCGGCCAGCAAGGCGCCGGTGACACCCTGAACGGCCTGGTCGAGCAGCCGTCCTATACGCGCAATTTCCTGTTCACCTACCTGGGCCAGGCCAACGGTGCATTCACCCAGCGCCCAGACGCGCAGATGCCCGCCGGTTACGACCCCCGCCAACGCCCGTGGTACAGCACCGCGGCAAGCGCCGGGCAGACCGTTTTGACCGCACCTTACCAAGGCGCCGTCGGCGGCTTGATGGTCACCATTGCCACCCCCGTGAAGGGCAAAGGCAACGGTGAACTGATCGGTGTGGTCGGCGGCGACGTGACCCTCGACACCTTGGTCGAGATCATCAACTCGGTCGATTTCGGCGGTATCGGCCATGCCTTCCTTGCTGACAGCAATGGCCAGGTCATTGTCAGCCCGGACAAAGACCAGGTGATGAAAAACCTCAAGGACATCTACCCCGGCAGTGGCCTGCGCGTCGCCTCGGGCATGCAGGATGTCACCCTCAATGGCCAGGACCGCCTGATCTCCTTTGCCCCGGTCAACGGCCTGCCGTCGGCCCAGTGGTACATCGGCCTGTCGATCGACAAGGACAAGGCCTACGCCGCCCTTAGCCAATTCCGCACCTCGGCGATCATCGCCATGCTCATCGCCGTGGCCGCCATCGCCGGCCTGCTGGGATTGTTGATCCCGGTGCTGATGCAACCGCTGACCACCATGGGCCGTGCCATGCGCGACATCGCTGAAGGTGAAGGTGACCTCACCCGCCGCCTGGCTGTGCAGAACAAGGACGAGTTCGGCGAACTGGCGATGTCGTTCAACCGGTTCGTTGAACGCATCCATGCCTCGATCAGTGAAGTGTCGTCGGCCACGCGACTGGTGCATGACCTGTCGGAAAAGGTGGTCAACGCCTCCAACGCTTCGATCACCGGCTCCGAAGAACAGAGCATGCGCACCAACAGTGTGGCGGCAGCCATCAACGAGCTGGGCGCTGCTACCCAAGAGATCGCGCGCAACGCCGCCGACGCCTCGCAGCATGCCAGCGGCGCCAGCGAGCAGGCCCACGGTGGCCGCGAAGTGGTCGAGGAAGCGATCAGTGCCATGACCGCCCTGTCGCAGCGCATCAGCGAATCGTGCGCGCAGATTGAAACGCTCAACGCCAGCACCGACGAAATCGGCAAGATTCTCGATGTGATCAAAGGCATTTCCCAGCAGACCAACCTGCTGGCGCTCAACGCCGCCATCGAAGCCGCGCGTGCCGGTGAAGCCGGCCGTGGCTTCGCCGTGGTCGCCGACGAGGTGCGCAACCTGGCGCACCGCACCCAGGAGTCGGCCGAAGAGATCCATCGCATGATCACCAGCCTGCAAGTGGGCTCGCGCGAGGCGGTGCACACCATGAACACCAGCCAGGTCTCCAGCGAACAGACCGTGCAAGTGGCCAACCAGGCCGGTGTGCGCCTGGCCAGCGTGACCCAGCGCATTGGCGAGATCGATGGCATGAACCAGTCGGTGGCCACTGCCACTGAAGAGCAGACTGCCGTGGTCGAGAGCCTCAACCTGGACATCACCCAGATCAACGCCCTCAACCAGCAAGGCGTCGAGAACCTGAACGAGACACTGCTGCACTGCGATCAGCTGGCCCAACAGGCTGGCCGATTGAAGCAGCTGGTGGGCAGCTTCAGAATCTAAGTGTCACGTTCGCCAGCAAGCCCTCTCCACACCCCTGTGGGAGCGGGCTTGCCCGCGAATGAGCTGCGCAGCAACCCCGCTACACCACCACCGCTTTTACCGCCTTACCCCGCCGCACCCAGGCCAGCAACACCGCTGCCATCAGCACAAAACCCAGGTAGCCAAACAGCGGATATACCTCGCCCACCAGGCTGATGAACCCCACCAGGCTACAGCCAAACGCCACCACCCCGGTCACCACCGAGCCCCAGCGAAACGTCGCCGTGCCCGCCGGCAACAGCCGCGAAAGGAACGAGAACATAGTGCCCACCGCCGTGTTCACGATCATGCCGAAAATGATCAGGCACATCACCAGCCCCAACAGCGGCGACACCTCATTGGCAATCGACAGCATCGGCATCGGCAGATCGGCAACACTGTCCAGGCGCGACAACAGCCCGGCGCTCATCACCAACATCAAGCCACCGAGCGCTGCACCGCCCAGCAACCCGCCCCACACCGCAGTCTTCTCGCCCTTGGCCGAGCCCCCCAGAATGGCCAGGATCGGCGCACCGGCAACGATGTTGTAGGACACATACAAGAACGCGCCCAACAGCCAATGACGGGTGCCGGCCTGCTGCTGGCTCGCCAGGTGATCGAGATCGGCAAAGCTCTGCTCGCGGGTAAGCACTGCGTACAGTGCAATCGCCGACGCCACCAGGATCAACAACGGGGTGATCGCGCCGATGGCCAGGATCACCTTGCGCACGTCCAGGCACACGATGCCCACCACCACGACCGTCATCAGCACGCTGCCGGTCAACGCCGGGATGCCGAACTGCTGCTCCAGCAGTGCACCCCCACCGGCCAGCATGACCACGGTGACGGCGAACATGAAGAAGGTGATCAGCCAGTCGACGAACAGGCCCAGGTGACGGCCACAGATGGCCTGTATCACATCCTTGTGCGATGTGGCCCGCAGCCGGTTGCCCAAGCCCGCCAGGGCCATGCCGAGGAAGGTGAACAAGGCGGCGCTGACCAGCGCGCCGACCAGCCCCCACACCCCGAAATCGACAAAGAACAACAACAGTTCCCGCCCCGAAGCAAAGCCCGCCCCCACGATCACGCCAACGAAGGCCCCGGCGATTTTCAGCTGCTCTTGCATGTGAACCTCTGGTTTTATTGTTGTTGTGTGTCACTGCGGCAAAGAACCCCTGTAGGAGCAGCCTTGTGCTGCGAAGAGGCCAGCAGCACCACAGCAATGCCATGGGCAATCCTCTTACGCAGCACAAGGCTGCGCCTACAATTTCCTGCTGGATCAGTGAACGGTTACGCTTGGCCGATAAACGCCTGCACCTCGATCTCCACATCCACCCCCAGCGCCAACGCCGAGGCCACCGTCGAACGAACCGGCAAGGCGGCGCCGAAGAATTCCTTGTAAACCTCGTTGAAGCCGGCGAAGTGGTTCATGTCCGACAGCCACACCGTGGCTTTCACCACTTGATCGAAGCGTGCCCCGCACGCCTCCAGGCTCTCGGCGATGCGTTCGCAGGCCGCGCGGGTCTGGGTCTGGATATCACCCCGCACCACTTCGCCGCCGGCACTCATCGGTACTTGGCCAGACAGAAACAGGAAGCCGCCGGCTTTTACGCCACGGGAAAACGGAAATGGCAGGCTGCTGGGAAAACGCTGGATATCATTGCTCATAAAAAGCTCCTTTCACGGTTGCTGGAAACGTGCCGGGGACAGGCGTTCAGGCGCCACCCCCTGGCTGACAAGGCTAGGGCACAGCGGCTGGCCAAGCAGCAGGTCAGCTGCCAGGCGCGAAGCACCTGCTGCCGACTGGATGCCATAGCCACCTTGCGCCGCCAGCCAGAAAAACGCAGGCATGCGTGCATCAAAACCAATCACCAGGTCGCCATCGGCAACAAACGAACGCAAACCGGCCCAACTGTGGCTTGGGCGGCGGATAGTCAGCGTGGTCATGGCTTCGATGTTGTAGATACCCAACGCCACATCGAGCTCTTCGGGCGCGGCATCCTGAGGTTCGACCGGGTCGGCGTTGGCGGGCGAGCCGAGCAGTTGCCCGGCGTCGGGCTTGAAATAGAAGCTCTCGTCGACGCCAATCACCGCTGGCCAGCGGGCGAAGTCCTGCTCGGCGGGGCCGGGGAAAGTAAACGCGCTGCGGCGGCACGGCTGCAGGCCGATGGGGGCCACGCCGCATTGCTCGGCGACGCGGTCGGCCCAGGCACCTGCCGCATTGACCAGTTGATGAGCCTGGACACAGCTGCCATCGCTCAATTCCACCTGCCACACGCCATCGAGCAAGCGGGCCTTGGCCAATTCCGCGTTGCAGCGCAGTTCACCCCCGGCAGCCCGATAGCCGCGCAAAAACCCTTGGTGCAGCGCGTGTACGTCCAAGTCCATGGCGCCTGGCTCCAGCACCGCGCCGGCCACGACCTCGGGCCGCAGGCTCGGCACCAGCGCCAGCGCCGCGTCGCGGTCGAGCAGGCTGACTTCGGTGCCATTGGCCAGGTTCTGCGCATGGGTCTGTTCGAGCAGTTGCTGTTGTTCATGGCTGGCGACATAGAGGCAGCCGCGCGGCTCAAGCAAAGGGTGTTCGCAGAAGCCTGCGGGCGGCGCTTCGTAAAACGCTCGGCTGGCACGGGTCAGCGCCTGAATCTGCGGCGTGCCGTAGGCCTCCATGAACATGGCCGCCGAGCGCCCGGTCGAGTGATAGCCCGGCTGTGACTCGCGCTCGAGCAGCAGCACCCGTTGCTGGCCAGCCAGGCGATAACCCAAGGAGGCGCCGGCAATGCCTGCGCCGATGATCAGGGTGTCGTAGATCGGGGTCATGCACGCTCCTGCTTCGATAATTATCATTTATGAGAATTCTAATATATGAGAATTTAGAACTGCGCAAGTGTCCAAGGTAATATGCCCGACCAACGCCGTATGCCGAGTGCCCCGAATGCCCGATGACCGTCCCGATGCACTGCCCTTGCTAGACCGCGCCGCCGTCGGCAGGCGCCTGCGCCAAGTGCGCAAGGCGCGCCAATTGACCCTCAAGCAATTGTCCGAAGCCAGCGGCGTGCCGGTGTCGACCTTGTCGAAAATGGAGCTTGCCCAGGTCTCGGTGAGTTACGAAAAACTGGCCGCCGCTGCCCGCGCGCTGAATGTCGATATCGCGCAGCTGTTCCGTGCCAGCGGCACGGCCGATACGCCGGTGCCGGTCACCGTGGTGGTGGACTCACTGGCCGCGGTGGCAGGCTACGCGACGGGTACCTACGACTACCACCCGATCGCCGGTGCATTCCCCGAGCGGCGCATGACACCCGCCTATGCCCGCATCATCGCCCGCGAGCGCGGGCAGTTCGACGACTTTATCCGCCACCCAGGCCAAGAGTTCGCACTGGTGCTCAGCGGGCGTGTGCGCATCGAGTTCGAGACGGGTGAAGCCGTCAGCATCGGCCCGCAAGAGACGGCCTACTTCAATAGCCAGGTGGGGCATATCTACCTGTCGGAAAGCGAAGACGGCGCTGATGCGCAGGTGATGGTGGTCATGACGGACCGCTGAGCGGTGCCGTACAGGCAACACGCAGTTATAACCTAATAACGAACTAGTCTATTTGGCTATTAAAAATTCTATATGCTGGCTTCCATCCGATAACGGGCAAAGTTGGGCAGTCGAGTAGCGTATGGATGTAGGTTCTTTCGGTTTCACCCTTGCCGGGCTGGTCGTGGGTTTCATCGTCGGTATGACCGGCGTAGGTGGCGGCTCGCTGATGACCCCTATTCTTTTGTGGTTTGGCATCAACCCGGCCACTGCTGTCGGCACCGACCTGCTCTATGCCGCCATCACCAAGGCCAGTGGCGTCTGGGTGCATGCCCGCAACAAGAACATCGACTGGAAAATCACCGGCCTGCTGAGCCTGGGCAGCGTGCCCGCCGCCGCACTCACCCTGTGGTTCCTCAGCACCCTGCATACCGACACCTCGGCGCTCAACGCCATCATCAAACAAGGCCTGGCCGTGGTGTTGATCCTCACCGCACTGGCCATTCTGTTCAAATCGCGCCTGCAGGCATTCGCCAGCCGTCATGCCGGTGACCACTATCACCTCAGCGACCGCAGCCTGAACACGCTGACCGTGCTCACCGGCGTCGTGCTGGGGGTCATGGTCACCCTGACCTCCATCGGCGCTGGCGCATTGGGCACCGTGGCCTTGTTCCTGCTTTATCCCTTCCTGGTGACCCGCCGCCTGGTCGGCACCGAAATCGCCCACGCGGTACCGCTGACGTTGGTCGCGGGCCTGGGCCACGCCGGCATGGGCAACATGGACTGGTCGCTGTTGGGCTACCTGCTGCTCGGTTCGCTGCCGGGTATCTACATGGGCAGCCACCTTACCGGGCGGATTTCCGACCGCGTGCTGCGCCCGTGCCTGGCCGCGATGCTGTTGCTGATCGGCTACAAACTGGCCTTCTGACCGCCACCGCTATCAACCCAGACGCAGACGCCACTGCCCGGCGAAGCTGAGTTCAAGGCGCGATAGCGGTAGCACATCAATGCGCTGATGGGCGCTCATCGGACACCCCAATAGCTGGACCAGTACGGCGCGGATGACCATGGGGTGAGTCACTGCCAGCCATTCACCCGGCGTGTCGAACGCCGCCAGCCAAACCGCCACGCGCTGGCACAGCTGGGCGAACGATTCGCCGCCATGTGGTGTGCTGTCGGGGTTTTCCAGCCATTCGGACAACGCCTGTGGATGAGCTGCCTGCAACTGCTTGAGCGACAAGCCTTGCCAACACCCCAGGTCGCAATCCGCCAATGCCGGTTCGACCCGTGCTTGCGCCGATAAAAATGCCGCCGTCTCGCAGGCCCGCCGCTCCGGCGCACTCAGCACCTGCACGGCAGGTCCAGCTGACACGGGCGGTTGCTCAAGCGCCAGGATGCCGTCCTCCGGCCGGGGCAGGCAGCCGGTCTTCTGCGCGTGGGTCAGGGCATGGCAAACGAGGGTCAGGCGAACGGCTTTCACCGGTGCTCTCTTCATGGCAGGCGGGAGCGGATGGTTTAGCATGCCGCCACTTTTTTTGCGCGACGAAATGCGCCTGGCCTGTGCGGATCAAGCCAGCAGCAACATCACACCCCACACCGGCACTGCCGCCGACAAGCCGACGGCCAGCCGCGGCCAGTAGGGCAATAGCATCACCAGCAGCATCCCTGCCAGCGACAGCGCCCCGAACCACGCCACCGGCCCCATGGCCCAACCCCAGGCCTGGGCGCACAGCAGCAGGCTGACCAGCAGCGCCAGCCACCCTGCCCCTCGCAACCCCAGGCGTAGGCCACGTGGGCAGGGCCGATTCCAGACATGCTTGTAATGCCGCTCCAAGCCCTGGCACAACGCGAGCATCCCGACGTAGGCGAACAACATACCGCCTGTAACCCACATCATCATGCGCCCGCCTCCACGCTTCGCCCTGCCCTGGTCTTCTGCGGCGCCGACGCAGCCTGACGTACCCGCCAAGCCACCAGCCCCAGCAACACGCCCAACACCATCGCACACGCCACCACACCCTGGCGCATCGCGTCAGCCATGCTACCCAACGCGGCCAAGCCGATGCACAGCAGCGCCACCAACAGCAATTGCTCGACCCAGGCGCGCCGTGCCGGCCGCACCCCCGCGTGCAGCAGCGCCAGCAGCCACGTGCCAAAGAACACGCGCACCTCCCAGTTTTCCCGTTGCACGAGTTCAACCGGCAACAAGCGGCTGGCCCACAGCAGGGCCACGCAGGCCAGTAACAACCCGCTGACGAAGCCGACATTGCACACTTCGGCTACCCGGTACCAGCGCCGCGCCGAAGGCTGCGCCGTGGCGCTGGCATATTTGCGCCCACGCTTGACGCAAAACAGCACCAGCCCACTGGCGATCATCACGCAACTGACCACCCCGCAAATGAAGTACAGCCAACGCATCGGGTAGCCGCCGAACTGGGCAAAGTGCAAACCGACCATCACCCGCTGGGTCAGCGGGGCCGCACGCCACTCAGGCACATCGCTAAGCAGCTCGCCGCTGACGCCATCGAAGACCATCGCCTGGCCTTTGGCGAGGGCGATCCGGTTGCCCAGCTCGGGGCGGATTTCAATACGCGCGCCTGCGGTGTTGGGGTTGCGGATGTTCAAGCCGCCAATCGGCCCCAGCCGCGCCTCGGCCTGAGCCAGCAACGGCGCCACATCAACCAGTTCGCCCGGCTGCCTGGCCAGTTGCCGTGGCTGCTCCAGGCGGGCATTGCCCTGCGCCTGGAAGTACGCGCGGCTGTCGCCTTCGAACAATGCATCGACCCCTGCCGGGATGTAGATGAGCATGAAGATCACCAACCCGGTGTAGGTGATCATCAGGTGGAACGGCAGCAACAACACGGCGCTGGCATTGTGAAAGTCCAGCCATGAGCGCTGGCCCTTGTTGGGCCGGAAGGTGAAGAACTCCTTGAAGATCTTTTTGTGGATCACGATGCCCGTGACCAGTGCCGCCAGCATCACCAACGCCAGCACACCGACCACGAAGATGCCCCAGTTGCGCGGCAAGTCGAGGGTGAAATGGAAGCGGAAAAAGAAGTTGCCGCCGACACTGTCACGCACCTCGATGGCCTCGCCGGTACGCGGGTCGAGCTGCACGCCACCGCCATGGCGACGTTCGCCGGTGGACACCCGCAACCCGGGCGAACGCTCGGTGGGCAGGCTGATGCCCCAGTTGCCGGCCTTCGGTTCGTGGGCTTGCAGATAGGCAACGGCCCGCCGCGCGGCGTCGGCCTGGGACACCTCGGTTGCCGGGACCTCCGGCTTCATCCAGTGATTGAGCTCCTTGTCGAACACCGCCAGGGTGCCGGTGACGAAGATGGCAAACAGCAGCCAGCCGAAAATCAGCCCGGCCCAGGTGTGCAACCAGGCCATCGATTGGGTGAAGGTATTCTTCATGCCAGCCACCTCAGTGCCTGCGGCCAGAAGCCGATCAGTGCCAGCGGTGCAGCAAGCACCAGCGGCGCCCAGGCACGCACGGCATCACGGCTGGCAAAGGCCCAGAGGATTGCGCCGGTGTAGAAGATGAAGGCTGGCAGGGTCGCGACAATGACCGCGTCGGCGGACGACAGCGGCAGCAACCGGGCCAGGCAGGCACTGGCGGCGTAGCTGAACGCGTAACCGCCCAGCAACGCCGCGGTGCTGCGGGAGAAGATCTGCAGCCAGGCGGGGGCTTGGATCATCGGAAGCTCCTCGAGGGTCTTGGGTGGGCTGCTGCGCATGCCGATCGCCTTGTAGGAGCAGCCTTGTGCTGCGAAGAGGCCGGTGATAGCTGCGAAGATTCGCGAGGCTTTCATCGACCGCTTCGCAGCACAAGGCTGCTCCTACAGGGGGATTGGGCCGCACTGCGGCCCCGGGATCAGAAGGTGATATTCAACGAAGCAAACACCGCCCGACCCGGCTGGTTGTAAGTGTTGGCACCCGAGCTGCTGGCATTGCCACCGCGCAGGATCTGCTTATCGAACACGTTGTTCACCCCCACCCGCACGTCATAGTTGGCGTTGAACTTGTACCCTGTGCTCACGTCCACCAGGCCGTAGGCTTCGACATCCTGCTGCGCCTCCTGGTCGTAGCTTTCCTGGGTGCGGTAGTTGTAGGTCGGCGACTTCTGCTTGCCGAAGTAAGTGCCTGCCACCTGGAACGACAGTTTGTCGGTGGCGCGCCAGTCGAGGGTGGTATTGACCGTGTACTCTGGGATCACCGACAGCGGCTCGCCCGTCTCGCGGTTGTCATTGTCGAGCATCCAGGTCAGGTTGGTGTTCCAGTCCAGGGTCGGGCTCAGCGCGATGAAGAAGTTGCCCTCGATCCCTTCCACGCGTGCTTCGCCGGCGTTCTCCCACTGCGTCACGCGGCGGCCGCTGTTGATGGTGTAGAGCACATCGGTGTCGCCGATGATCTTGTTCTTGTAATCGTTGCGGAAGTAGGTCGCGCTGGTGCGCCAGGTGCCACGGTCGTACAGCAGGCCGATCTCTTTGTTGACGCTGATTTCTGGCTTGAGGTCGGCGTTGCCCTGTAGGTAGCAACCACCCGAGTTGGTCTGCTGCACGCTGCAACCGTTACCACGGCTGTAGAGCAGGTAGTTGGGGTTGGACTGATACAGGTTCGGCACCTTGTAGGCGCGGGCGATTCCGCCCTTGACCGACAGCGCCTCGGTCAGCTTGTGCGACAGGTTAAGGCTGGGGCTGAAGTTGTCGCCGAAGGTCTCGTGGTGGTCAAAGCGCAGGCCTGGGGTGACGGTGGTGTCGCCGACAATGATGTTGTCTTCGACGAACAGCGCGTAGCTCTTGGCGGTCATCTTCGAGTTGCTGCGGTCGAAGCCGCTGATCGCGTCGTTGCCACCGCCACTGGGGTCAAAACTCTGCGGGCGGAACGAGCCCTGATCGTTGAGCGACTCGTACAGGTATTCGCCACCCAGGGTCAGTACATGCTCGGTGCTGCCCATGGCGAATGGCAGGTTAACTTCGCTGCTCAGACGCGTATTGCGCAGCCGCGACATGGCGGCGCCGCTGTCGTTGATCGCGCCTTCCGGGCCCCCGGCCAAGCCTTCGTTGAGGCGCCAGTTGCGCACGTACTCGTAGGCCAGCGTGGTCTTGCTGGTGCCCCAGGCGAAATCGCCCAGGTGGGTCAGGTCGTAGGTGTTGCGCTGCATCACGTTGGTCTCGTGGCCATACAGGCTGGAGATCAGATCGACATTGCTGCCGCCGTTGCTGTTCATGGTGTCGCCAGCATAAATGTTGCCTTGCCGGCTGTAGCCGGCGCTGGTTTCAAAGCGGTGCTCGTCGTTGAGTTTCCAGCTCAGCATCCCGTTGATGTCTTTGTTGCGCACGCCTTCGCGGCCGGCCGACAGCGCACTGTTGGCATGGCTGGCGTTGATGTCCAGGTCGTCGGCGTCGGTCTTGGCCAGGCCACCGTACAGGCGGAAACCCAAGTTTTCGGTGAGGCCGCCCCCCAGGTTGAAGTTGGTACGGCGGCTGGCCCCCTCGGCGCTGTCTTCGGGCATCTGCGTGTACAGGCTGACGCTGCCTTTGAGCTCATCGGTCGGGCGTTTGGTGATGATGTTGACCACCCCGCCCATGGCGCCAGAGCCGTAACGCGCCGCCGCCGGGCCGCGCAGGATCTCGATGCGCTCGACCGCTTCGGCCGGCACCCAGTTGGTTTCGCCACGGGTATCGCGGTCGCCGTTCCAGCCATAGCGCACTGCATTGCGAGCGCTCGAAGGCTTGCCGTCGATGAGGATCAAGGTGTTTTCCGGCCCCATGCCGCGCAGGTCGATCTGCCGGTTGTTGCCGCGCGCACCGCTGGCACTGTTGCCGGTCAGGTTGACCCCCGGTTCGCGGCGGATCAGTTCGGACAGGTCATTGGCCGGGGGATGACGCTTGATGTCCTCTTCGGTGATGATCGACGAACCCAGTGCCTGCCGCGCTTCGCGTTCGGCGGTGACCAGGGTGTCCTGAATGACCAGCGCGCTTTGCGCAGCAGGCACCTCCAGCACTTCACCGGCGCGCTGCTCGTCGGCCTGGGCGGCAGTCGCGACCATGGCCGGCGAGGCCAACGCAACGAACGCCAAGGCCAGGCTGTTGGGTGAAGGTCTGGATTGCATCGGTACATCTCCTGCGATTCATGAGCGAAAAGGCACATCCCTACCAGGAAGCCGGCGAGCCCTCGCCCACCGGCCTCGCAACGACAAAGTGGAGGCCAACAGGGGTGGTAAATATAGTGATTCTCAAATGAGTTTAAATCTTATTTACGAAACTTACATGTTTGTAACGGAACTTTGCTGAAACGCCCGTGCTTGCCCTACTCTGTGGCGGCTTCTTTGGCCCTTCGAGACCTTGTGTTCATGCTCCCAGCCGCATTGATTTTCCTGTTCACCCTGACCCTGGTCATCTGGCAGCCCAAAGGCCTGGGCGTCGGCTGGAGCGCCACCTTGGGCGCCGTGCTCGCGCTGGTGTGCGGGGTGGTGTCGCTGCACGACATCCCCACGGTCTGGGCCATCATCTGGAACGCCACGGCGACGTTCATCGCCCTCATCATCATCAGCTTGCTGCTGGACGAAGCTGGCTTCTTCGAATGGGCGGCGCTGCACGTGGCGCGCTGGGCGGGAGGTGACGGGCGCCGCCTGTTCGCCTTCATGGTGCTGCTGGGCGCCGCTGTTTCGGCGCTGTTCGCCAATGACGGCGCGGCGTTGATCCTTACCCCCATCGTCATGTCGATGCTGCTGGCGCTGCGCTTCTCGCCAGCCGCCACCCTGGCCTTCGTCATGGGTGCGGGCTTTATCGCCGACACTGCGAGCCTGCCACTGGTGGTGTCGAACCTGGTGAACATTGTCTCGGCGGACTACTTCGGCCTGGGTTTCAACGCCTATGCCTCGGTCATGGTGCCGGTGAACCTGGTGGCCGTGGCAGCCACCTTGTTGGTGCTAAGGGTGTACTTCGGCCGCGATATCCCGCTGCGCTATGCCACCGATGAGCTCAAGCTGCCAGCCATGGCCATCCGCGACCGCGCGACGTTTCGTGTCGGTTGGGTGGTGCTGCTGGCGCTGCTGGCCAGCCTGTTCGTGCTTGAGCCGTTGGGCATTCCGGTCAGTGCCGTGGCCGCGGCCTGCGCGGCCGTACTGTTCGCCGTCGCTGCCCGTGGTCACGTGATTTCCACACGCCGCGTACTGCGCGAAGCACCGTGGCAGATCGTGGTGTTTTCGCTGGGGATGTACCTGGTGGTCTACGGGTTGCGCAATGCCGGCCTGACCGACTCGCTGGGCAGCGTGCTGAACTGGCTGGCCGGCCATGGGGTATGGGCGGCTTCGCTCGGTACCGGGCTGATTGCCGCGCTGTTGTCGTCGGTGATGAACAACCTGCCCAGCGTGCTGATCGGTGCGCTGTCGATCCATGCCAGCGAGGCCCAAGGCGTGGTGCGCGAAGCGATGATCTACGCCAACGTCATTGGCTGTGACCTGGGGCCGAAGATCACCCCGATTGGCAGCCTGGCCACGCTGCTGTGGCTGCATGTGCTGGCGCGCAAAGGGGTCAGCATCGGTTGGGGGTATTACTTCAAGGTCGGGGTGTTGCTGACGGTGCCGGTGTTGCTGGTGACATTGGCGGCTTTGGCGGTGCGGTTGAGTATCTAGGCGCCCAGGCCTGTGGGGTTGACCTGCGATAATTTGGACAGGGTGCCTGGCCAGGGCTACGCCCTGGTTCGCGGGTGAACCCGCTCCTACAGGAGGTACGTTGTAATCCGTGCTCAGCGATTAACCCGCCATAACCCGGCCATCTGCGTCGTGAAGCCTGCGCTCATCAACTCGCGCCGCATTGCCCATTCCGCTGCCGCCGGCACCGCTGCACTGCGTAGCGTGCCCCTGCCCCAACGTGCGTTGACACCGTCAATCACACCCATTACCCGCTCCGCCTGTACCGTCTGCGACGGGGCAAACAAGTCGCCGGTGAATTGCCCACGCTGGCACAGCTCCAGCAACAACACTTCTGCCTTGCTGTAGCGAAAGCCCTGCCGATAGATACGCCCCACCGCCTCCAGGGCCATGCGTGTGAGCAGCCGCACGTCATCTGTCGGATACGGCAACTGCACCACCACGCCGTTGGCGTACTTGGCCTCGTCCGGGTTGAACATACCGGTACGGATGCTGACGCGCATCTTGCTCGCCAGGGAGCGCTGGCTACGCAACTTCTCCGAGGCGCGCATCACGTAGGTGGCCACGGCTTCCTTGATGGGTGCCAGCTCGGTCAGGCGCTTGCCGAACATGCGGCTGCAACAGATTTCCTGGCGTGGCGGGTCGATGTCCTGCAGTTGCAGGCACGGCGTGCCCGCCAATTCGCGGGCGGTCTTTTCCACCACCACGCTGAAGGTCTTGCGCAGCAGGCCTGGATCGGCGCGTGATAAGTCCCAGGCGGAGCGGATTCCCATGCCCTGCAGGTGCGCGGTGAGGCGTTTGCCGATGCCCCAGACCTCGGACACGTCGCACTTCTTCAACACCCACTCACACTGCGACGCGATGCGCAGGTCGACCACCCCACCGCTGTGAACGGCCCAGCGTTTGGCCGCGTGGTTGGCCAGCTTGGCCAGGGTCTTGGTACCCGCGATGCCGACGCCGACGGGGATGCCGGTGTGCTTGAGCACCCGCTCGCGTATGCAGCGGCCCAGGTAGTCGAGGTCTCCGGGTACGCCGGTCAGGTCGGCGAAGGCTTCGTCGATGGAATACACCTCCAGTGCCGGGACCATGCCTTCGATTACCGCCATCACCCGCTGGCTCATGTCACCGTACAACGCATAGTTGGATGAAAACGCCACCACGCCATGGCGGCGCAACAGGTCCTTCACCTGGTAATACGGCTGGCCCATCTTCACCCACTGCTTGGCCTCAGCACTGCGGGCGATGATGCACCCATCGTTGTTGCTGAGCACGACGATGGGCGTGCGCAGCAGATCGGGGCGGAACACGCGCTCGCAGCTGGCGTAGAAACTGTTGCAGTCGATCAGGGCATAAACGGGCTGTGGGTTCATTTCGAAGGCTTACACTTGCTGTGTATTTATACAGTACACCTTATAAGCGCGCTATCGCCTCCTCCATTCATCCGATTTGCATCCTGCGCGCTGGCTCCTACAGTTCTGAACGTAGCAACCCCCGCGAGACGGCCAATGCGCACCACCGAAAAAACCGGCCATACGATTGCCGCCAATGGCCTGCCAAAGATCCCGCGCAGTGTTTGGGCGCTGGGCTTCGTGTCGATGTTCATGGACATTTCCTCGGAGATGATCCACGCCCTGCTGCCGCTTTACATGGTGACCGTGCTCGGCACCTCGGTGGTGGCGGTCGGCTTCATCGAAGGCATCGCCGAGGCGACCGCATCGATCACCAAGGTGTTTTCCGGCGCACTGAGCGACCGGCTGGGCAAGCGCAAGCTACTCACGGTCGTGGGCTACAGCCTGGGCGCGCTGACCAAGCCCGTGTTCCCCTTGGCCTCGGGCCTGGACTGGTTGATCGCGGCACGCTTTGTCGACCGTATCGGCAAGGGCATCCGCGGGGCGCCGCGGGATGCATTGGTGGCCGACGTAACGCCGCCCGAATTGCGCGGCGCCGCCTTCGGCCTGCGCCAGGCACTGGACACTGTCGGCGCCTTCCTTGGGCCGTTGCTGGCGATCTTGCTGATGTGGCTCACGGCCAGTCATTTCCAGACGGTGTTCTGGGTGGCGGTGATCCCTGCGCTTGTGGCGGTCGGCACGCTTGTGGCGTTCGTGCACGAGCCCGAGGCCACGGCCACGTCGCGACCGGTGCGTTCGCCACTGGCCCTGCACCAACTGAGGCGGCTTGGCGCCGGCTACTGGCGACTGATCGCATTGGCCATGGTGTTTACCTTGGCACGCTTCAGTGAGGCCTTTTTGTTGCTGCGCGCCCAGGACATGGGCCTGGCCGCGTTATGGGCACCGGCGGTTCTGGTGGTAATGGCCTTGGCCTATTCGCTGTCGGCCTACCCCGCCGGAGTGCTGTCGGACAGGCTTGGCCGCCGTGGTGTACTGATGGCAGGGCTGGGGCTGCTGCTGCTGGCTGACGTGATGCTGGCGTTGTGGCCCGGCTGGGCCGGGCTGGCGCTGGGGGTGGTGGCCTGGGGGCTGCACCTGGGTTTCACCCAAGGCGTCTTTGCTGCGCTGATCGCCGACAGCGCCCCGGCCAACCTGCGCGGTACCGCGTTCGGCCTGTTCCACCTGCTGACCGGCGTTGCGTTGCTGGTCGCCAGCGTGGTGGCCGGGCTGATGTGGGATGGGGTCGGGTTCCAGGCCACCTTTCTGCTGGGCGCAGTGTTCGCTGGGATTACCCTGACTGGGGTTGGCTTGCTGCGCTGAACGGCCGCTATTTCGGATCGTGGCTGCGCACGCTGAAGGTCACTACACCCCAGATCGTCAACTCATCGCCTTCAAGGATGTAACGTGGGGGGTAACGTGGATTCTCCGAGCGCAGCACCACCTGCCCACCCACCTTATGCAGCCGCTTGCACAGCGGTTCGCCATTGACCGCTGCGATCACGATCTGGCCATGCCGCGCTTCGAGAGAGCGGTCGACCAGCACCAGGTCGCCGTCGAAGATCCCGGCGCCCTGCATGCTGTCGCCGTCTATCCTGACCAGATACATATGCGGGGCACGCAGGTTGAACAGTTCATCGAGCGAGATGGGCTGCTCCATGTGGTCCGCCGCCGGCGACGGAAAGCCAGCGGGGATGCGGAACAGATAACGCGAAACAGCACCGCTACCGCAGGTGATGGGACCCAGGATGGAAGTCATGGCACGGCCTTGAATTTAACTGTATATAGATACAGTATCGATCTACCGAGCATCAGGTCAATTTCGGCGTAGGACATTTCGACAAGTGGGGGTACATGCCATGTGTGGACGCTTCGCCCAGTATCAAGGCTTGGCCGATTACCTGCGTGAACTGAACGCCGAACAGGACGTGATCAGCGGCTATGACAACCTGCCGATCGGTCGCTACAACGTCGCCCCCGGCAGCCGGGTGCTGATCCTGCACCGTGTCGATGACGGGCTGCGCGTCGACCCCTGCCACTGGGGCTGGGCACCGTTCTGGGCCACCGGCAAACGCCCCGCCCCAATCAACGCCCGGGTAGAGACGGTTACCACCGGCAAGTTTTTCAAAGCCCTGTGGCCGCAGGGGCGGGCGTTGGTGATGGCGGATGGTTGGTACGAATGGGTGGCCGACCCGCATGACGCCAAACGCAAGCAGCCGTACTACATCCGCCTGAAAACCCAGGCACCGATGTTCATGGCCGCGTTGGCCGAAGTGCACACGGGGATGACGCCTAACGAAGGCGATGGCTTCGTGATCATCACCGCCGCCAGTGACGAGGGCATGGTCGACATCCATGACCGCCGGCCTCTGGTGCTTGAGCCGGCGGATGCGCGCATATGGATTGACGCTGACGTACCCGCCGAGGAAGCCGAGCGCCTGGCACGAGAGCGGTGCCTGCCGGTCGAGGCGTTCGAGTGGTTCCCGGTGAGCAAGGCTGTCGGAAATGTGCGCAACGACGGGGCCGAGTTGATCGTGATGCAGGATGCCGAGCATCAACCCTGACGCTGCGCTGTCATTACCCTCCCACCCCACTCACTAAACTGGAACGTGCGCCGGTTGTTGCTCCATGACCGACCAGCCCCCATGCCCATCCACCTCGAGCCGATGCGTGTGAAACGCCGCCAACGTACTGCGGTGGCCAACACTCACCAACAGGGCCTGCGGCATCTCGCTGCGCAGTAGCCCATACAACGTATGCTCCAGCCCTTCGTCCATGGCCGAGGTGGACTCGTCGAGAAACACTACTTGGGGCTGGTTGAACAGCACCCGGGCAAACGCCAAGCGCTGTTGCTCACCCACCGAGAGGATGTGCGACCAGTCGCAACTGACGTCCAGGCGTTCGACAAGGTGGGCCAGGTTGACCTGGCGCAGGGCTTGCTGCATGCGCACTTCATGCTCGGCTGCGCTGGCCGATGGGTAGGCGATAACGGTGCGCAGGTCGCCTAACGGCAGGTACGGGCGCTGAGACAGGAACAGCGCCTGGTGCCCCAAGGGGCGCCTGACCTCACCCTCAGCGTAAGGCCAGAGCCCAGCCAGTGCACGCAACAAGGTGGTTTTACCACTCCCTGAAGGCCCTTTGATCAACAGCGCCTGGCCAGCGCGCAGACTCAGATTGAGGTCGGCAATAAGGGCATGGCCATCGGGGCGCAATACCTGCAAACCGGCAATATCCAGGGCATGCGCCTGTTCCTCGGTAGTGACGCGCGGCAGCGAACTGGCCTGTTCATTGGCATCGAGAAAGCCCGTCAAACGATCGAGGGTGGCGCGGTACTGGGCGAATGCGTCGTAGGATTCGCGGAAGAACGACAACGAATCCTGCACCTGGCCAAAGGCCTGGGAGGTCTGCATTACGTCGCCAAGCTTGATAGCGCCACTGAAGAAACGCGGCGCCTGAAGGATGAAGGGGAACACCACGGCAACCTGGCTGATACCCAGGTTGAAGCCGCTGAACTTCAAGTTTCGGAAGACCAATGCCCAAGCGTTGACAATCAATGCGCCAAAGCGGCCCAACAGTGTGCCCCGCTCTACCTGTGCACCTTGATAGAAGGCGATGTTCTCAGCATTTTCACGCAGGCGCATCAGCGCGTAACGGAAGTTAGCGGTGAGTTTCTCGTTGAGGAAGTTCAGACGAATCAACGGGCGCCCAAGGCGAAAGGCAATCCAAGTGGCAACGATCACGTACAGGTACACGGCAAAGACCATCGCCCGTGGGATCTCGACCCCCGCCACTGCCAGCGGTGCCGACAAACCCCAGAGGATGCCCGTGAATGCCACCAACGACACCAGCGCACTGACTGCGCCGAGGGCAAGCGACACGGAGTTGGTGACGAAAGCATTGACGTCCAGCTCGATACGCTGGTCGGGGTTGTCTACGGGCTCGGCGAGGAACTGGCCGCGGTAGTAAGCATCGCCGTGCATCCAGTCGCGCGTCAGGCGCTTGGTGAGCCAGACGCGCCAGTGAATGCTGAAGGCCTGGGTCACGTAGAACGTGAACAGCGAGCGCAGCACGTGGATGGTGGCAAGCACCGCAAATACGCCTAGCAGGTACCAGAAGGCGCTCTGATCCAGGCCTTGCAGGGCGCTGTAGAAACCGTTGTACCAGAACGAAAACAGCACGTTCAGGCGCACCGAGAACAGCGTCATCACCAATAACAGGGCAAACACCAACAGCGGCCGCCAGCTGCGCCTGAAGCTGAAATACGACCCGGCGAGCTGCCAGAATTGGCTGCCCCAGCGTGTAAAACGCACTGCCAGTGTCGCCGCTGCAATGAAGCAGACCAGGGTGATGAACGAGGCGATTGCCAGCCAGCTCAGGCTCTCTTGCAAGGCCTGGTGCCAGTTCATTTCCATGATGGGTATCCATGCTGAGTATTTCCGCGAGGGTAGCATTACCTCTGGTTTTATCAGGCATGGATGACGCATGTTTCATCATCACGGCCAGTGTTGACGGCCGGAAAAGACAAAACCCCTACCTGCTCGCGCAGATAGGGGTTTTGCGAAATGAATCTTGACGATGACCTACTCTCACATGGGGAAACCCCACACTACCATCGGCGATGCATCGTTTCACTACTGAGTTCGGGATGGGATCAGGTGGTTCCAATGCTCTATGGTCGTCAAGAAATTCTGTAGCCAGAATGCCCAGATGGACAGCCCAGCGAATTCGGATATGCGATTTTGTGGTTACGAACTTTCGGTT